>JAFZLK010000012.1 GCA_017551515.1 Bacteroidales bacterium
AAATTAACACCAAGCCTCGAGACTATGTTTCGGGGCTTTTTTATAAAAACCAGTAGAGCAATGCAGGTACTGCCATGCCGATAAAATATCCAAGATGCACCTGCAAATTGTTGTGCCTACCTAAATAGAGCCTCGATGACAACACAAGACCACTTAACAATATCACAATCACTGACATAACAATGCCGCTGTCAAAAACATACGAATACTGGAAAACTACAAGATAAGTTGCAAATCCCCAACCATACGAATGAATGCTAAGTCGCCAGAAATTGTTGATTAACATGCACCCTAGCGATGCTACCGTTATCAACAGCATGAGAAGGCTCCACATCGGCAACCTATACACAAAATAGCCCAGAATGGAAAAGCCAATAAGTATCAGCATGGCAAATGTACGGTTGCGTGTGGTCTCGAAAAAGCCCTCCAACCTTTCAACAAAAGTTCCCGACATGACTATTATATCTTCCTGACTCAAAACAACATCAGCACCTTCATGAACATTTTTCCTACGAAACTGACTTGTCGAAAACCACAGTGCCATCACCAACAAGGGGAAAACGAAAGTCATTCCAATAACCCCAAAAGGACTCAACCCATACATATCATTGATTGTCAATGCAAAATATGTAGGCAAAAGTATGGGATGCCCCAATACGCTAACAATCTTGAAAAATATGTCGAGGAAACCACGCATGGTTAGATTTTTCGTCTGAGACGCGCAACAGGAATGCCAAGTTGTTCGCGATACTTTGCTATTGTTCTGCGAGCAATTATATAACCTCTCTCCTTCAAAATTTCAGACAATCGGTCATCGGTAAGTGGCTTTGCAGAATCCTCAGCATCAATGCATTCCTTCAGAATTTGCTTCACCTCGCGAGTAGAGACTTCCTCGCCAGAATCGGTCTGCATTGCCTCGCTGAAGAAGAACTTCAGCAGGAAATTTCCGTATGGTGTTGATACATACTTGCTATTTGCCACACGCGACACGGTTGAAATGTCAAGGTTTGTCATTTCGGCAATGTCCTTCAATATCATAGGACGAATGTCAGCCTCGTCGCCTGTTAGGAAAAACTTGCGCTGGAATTGTACGATGGCTTCCATCGTGAAAAGCAATGTTCTTCGCCTCTGCTCTATCGCATCGATGAACCATTTGGCATTGTCAATCTTCTGCTTCACGAAAGTAACAACCTCCTTGTTCTTTCCTTTGTCGGACGAATAGTCGTCCATCATACGCGAAAACGACCTGCTAATGCGAAGTTCGGGCGAATTGCGGCTATTCAGAGAAACCAACACTTCATCATCTTCCACTTCGACAATGAAATCTGGAATAATTGCCTGAATATTTGCTCGTTGCGGCTCTCCGTATGAGTTTCCCGGCTTAGGATTCAACTTCACGATGACATCGATTGCCGACCTTAAATCGTGCTCGGTAATATTGCATTTCTGCATAATTTTCTCGTAGTGCTTCTTGGTAAACTCCTCGAAGCAATCCGAAAGCACCATTATCGCAACCTTAACACCATGAGTCTGCTCCTCTTTCCTACGAAGCTGAATAAGAAGACATTCCTGCAAACTTCTTGCTCCAATGCCTGCAGGATCAAGATCCTGAATGACCTTCAAAACATCTTCCAACTCCTTAACCGATACCTCTGTATTCTGTGAAAAGGCAATGTCATCAGCAACAGCATCCAAGTCACGACGCAAAAAACCGTCCTCATCAATGTTTCCGACAAGGAACGGAGCAATAAACTTCTGTCTATCTGTTACATCCTTCAGAATAAATTGTTCGAAAAGATGTTCGTTGAACGACTTTGATGCAGAATAAGGCATTTCCACCCTATCGTCATCCTTAGATGTATTGTTGACTTCCAACCTGTAGTTTGGAATTTCATCATCATCGTTTGCTCCATAGTCATCGTCAAGCGAATAGTCATCATCACGACTATATTCGTCATCCGAGTCCATATTGTCATCATCACGCTCTTCCTCGTGAGTAAGAACATCGCTGTCGTTTTCTACAATGCTATCGCCATCATCATAGTCGCCTTCACCGCCATCGTCGAGAGCAGGATTTTCCTCAATCTCGTTCTTGATGCGTTCTTCTAACTGCAAAGTGTTAAGTTCCAACAGCTTTATCATCTGAATCTGCTGCGGAGCCAACTTCTGCGTAAGTTTCTGTTCGAGCGATGTCTTGAGCATAGTCGGGAATTTTAGAATTCGGCAGTCTTAGGTGTACGCGGGAACGGAATCACATCACGGATGTTAGACATGCCAGTTACGAAAAGTATAAGTCTCTCGAAACCAAGACCGAAACCGCTGTGAGGAACTGTACCGAACTTACGTGTTTCAAGATACCACCACATATCCTTCTTAGGGATATTGCGTTCTTCGATTGTTGCAAGAAGTTTTTCGTAACTTTCCTCTCGCTGCGAACCACCGATGATTTCGCCAATCTGCGGGAAAAGGACATCCATAGCGCGAACTGTCTTTCCATCTTCGTTCTGCTTCATATAGAAAGCCTTGATTTCCTTCGGGTAGTTGATGAGGATAACCGGACGCTTGTAGTGCTTTTCTACAAGGTAACGCTCGTGTTCGCTCTGAAGATCAACGCCCCACTTGTCAACTGGATAAACAAACTTGCCGGTCTTATTCGGCTTCGAATTCATAAGAATATCGATTGCCTCGGTGTAGGTAACGCGAGCAAAATCGTTGTGCAATACAAATTCGAGACGCTCAATAAGGTTCATCTCGTCACGCTCGTTAGCAGGTTTCTGCTTCTGCTCTTCTTCGCGGCGCTTGCAAAGGAATTCTATATCGTCGCGGCAGTTGTCAAGAGCGTATTTTACCAAATATTTCAACATTTCCTCAGCGAGGTTCATGTTGTCCTCGAGGTCAAAGAAAGCGACTTCCGGTTCAATCATCCAGAATTCTGCAAGGTGACGCGGAGTATTTGAATTTTCGGCACGGAAAGTAGGTCCGAAAGTGTAAATCTGCGACAATGCCGTTGCTGCAAGTTCGCCCTCAAGCTGACCCGAAACTGTCAGGTTGGTAGACTTGCCAAAGAAATCCTGCGAATAGTCAATCTTTCCTTCTTCGGTACGAGGCAAGTTGTTAAGATCCATTGTTGTTACCTGGAACATTTCGCCAGCGCCTTCGCAGTCGGAACCAGTGATAAGCGGAGTGTGAACATTGTAGAACCCCTTACTATTGAAGAAATTGTGAATAGCGAAAGTCATTGCGTGACGGATACGGAAAATTGCTCCGAAAGTGTTTGTACGGAAACGCAAGTGAGCAATTTCGCGAAGGAATTCGAGGCTGTGACGCTTTGGCTGCAGAGGATATTCATCTGGATTTGCATCACCGAAAACAGTAATGTCCTTTGCCTGCAACTCTACTTTCTGTCCGCTACCCATCGACTCAACGGTCTTTCCATCAACTGCCAATGCAGCGCCTGTGTGAACACCAGCGAGCTTCTGTTCCAACTCGGGATTTACATCCAATACAATCTGAAGGTTATTTATAGTAGAGCCATCGTTCAATGCGATGAAACATACGTTCTTGCTTACGCGCTTTGTCCTAACCCAACCCATTACGGTTGTTTCTTTTCCAAATTCCGTGGAGTTAAGCACTTCACTAATCTTCGTTCTCTTCATATCTGATAAAAATTTCAATGTGCAAAATTACACAAAATTTCTGATTGTGGGCGAAAGAATGTAAAAAACAAAAAAAGCCGTCCGCAGACGACTTTTCAACATATTTATTGCAATATTTCATTCCGTTATCACCGCATACATTCTAAAAGTTACCTTCCCATCGTCAACCGAATCCAATATCTTGCCATCCTTCACATATTTACCATCGGATGTGATTTCAGCATAGCCATCAACAAACGACTTGACAAACCATTTCTGCTTCAGCAATTCTGCATATTGCTCGGACGACAACATAAAGTATTCCAACTTTGCGCCCTTGTATCGCGTTGACTTGCTGTAATTATTGTAATGGTACATAACCGCTGTTGCACGAAAATCCATAAAATTCCTGCATTGCTTCAAAGAAAAGCCGACAACAGGAGAATGTTCCATTTCTTCGTATGTCATCATAATTTTCTTTTGAGAAGCTTTTGCCCATGGCGCACACCATCTCTCGCCATATACGCGCTTCCAAACTGTTGAATCAACACAATTTTCTGAAACCGAACCTGCAAATATTTCAGGTTTATTCTCAAAATGCCACTGCATTTCGCGCCAGTCGATATTGTATATTGGTCTCTTGTCAACATAAATTACCTTGCCACCGACTTCACACTTTACACCATTGGGAGGAAATTTTCCGCCTGCAAATGCAGATAACGAGCAAGCCCAAAGTAGGACAAGCAATAGAAATAAATTTTTCATAGTCAATCATCATTTAATCAATCATACATAGCTAACGCACAAAGATATAAATTTATTGTATGTAAAAGTTTTTTTGAATGGCAGTATATTGTACACAAACAAGACGTCAACTTACTAATTAGCAACAAAATACAGCCAACATTCAAAAAAAGTAATTTTTCCCTTGCCAATTAAACAAAAAGCAGTACCTTTGCAGTCGAAAATTTTGGCCCATTAGCTCAATTGGATTAGAGCATCTGACTACGGATCAGAAGGTTGAGGATTCGAATTCTTCATGGGTCACCGAAAAACTGCGAGCAAAACTTGCAGTTTTTTTGTTTTATAACAATATCACAAGGCATAATCCGTTTATTTAAGGCATGGCAAAAACAATGAAACACAAAGGATTCAAAGATCGACTGAAATCTCTGTTGAAACCACTCAACGGATACTGCTGCGAATGCATAACATTGTTCGGAATATGCCTGATTATAAGGATAGCAGAAGCCTTCATACTTACAATTACATACTACCACTCGAGCATATTTATTAACTGCCTTCTTGGATTCATGACCGACATCGCATACATTGGATGGATTGTCGCTGCGCTATACCTTATATATTATTTAATAAGCCGTATCTCTGTAACTACTGCCGACATTACCATAAGGGCAATTTTTGCCACATACATCTTCACAAACATCGTTCTAACAATATACTTTGCTGTAACTCATATTCCGCTCGACAGCATAATAACAGCCTATTCTCCAAAAGAGATTTTCGTGACACTAAGAGCCGACAGCTGGTACAACATACCAATATTAGCACTGATTTTCATCATGTTGATCATATACATAATCATCCGCCAAAAGCATTACGAAGTTCCTGTATGGACAAAAATCACATTGGCGGTAATAGCCATCGCAAGCATAGCATTTCCAGGTCTCGACAGACAAAAATTCAAATACGACAGGGAATACTACATAGTTGAAAACAAAGTGTGCTACATGCTCAACAGCCTAATGTCAGACAGCACAAATATACAATTTACCAGTAACGAACTTCAAGAAAAATCCAATGATTTTGCTGCGTATTTTCCCGATTATGAATTTGTCGACTACCACTACCCTTTCATGCATAAAGACAAGACGCCAGACATTCTTTCCGACTACCTTGAAAAAAGAGAAAAGAAACCGGACATCGTTATAATCATTGTCGAAGGGCTTGGTAATTATATAAGCGGAAATAACAGTACAATAGCCTCGGCCACTCCTTTCCTCGATTCGCTTGCCGAACATTCGCTAGTCTGGGAAAATTGCCTATCAACCTCGGAACGCACATTTGGCGCATTGCCATCAATACTCGGAGCATTGCCTTTCGGCGAAAAGGGATTCATGTCGTATAGACACGACATGCCCAATTTCAGGACATTGGCGACAATACTCAACAACAACGGATATAAAAATACTTTCTTCTACGGCGGCTGGTACGGATTTGACGACATGGATGTATTTGCGAAATACAACTCAATGGAAATGTTCTACAATGCTCCAGAATACGAATCTGTTGTGCAAAGAAACGAATGGGGACTTCTTGACGAATACATGCTTTCTCATTCGCTGAACGACGTAAAGAAAAACGACAAATCTCCACGCTTGGACATCTACCTCACACTCACAACCCACAATCCGTTCTCTTACCCAAACAGCAACGAATACATTAGCAAGTACAAAGCCTTGCCACAAAAGGAAGAGCCGACAACACCAGTAAAAGAAAATGCTTCGTTCATGTACGCCGACGACTGCCTGAAAAACTTCCTCAAAGAATACGAACAATGTGAACAATTTGACAGGACAATATTCATCATAACCGGCGACCACAAGTTCAACACAAAGGACAGAAGCAATATCCTAGACAACTACCACGTTCCGCTAATCATTTGGTCACCTATGCTTCGCGAGAGTCACCGTTTTCCGGCACTAGTCACACACAGGGACATCGCACCAAGCCTACTATCATATTTCAAGCACAATTATAGCATAACCTGCCCAGAAAACGAAGCTTGGCTAAACCATGGACTTGACACCTGTAGCACATTCAGATCCAAAACTTTCGCCACTCATTACTACGATAGCAGAAAATTAAACGGTATAACATACGGCAACTATTTCATAACCACAGACAAAACATACAAGTTCGACAACACAAACAACAAACTTTCGTTAATTCCAACCGACAACAACGAAAACGCCAATCTGATAGAACTTTACCAAGCGCTCGAACGATACATAATGAATAACGATGCCCTTGTTCCGAACGAAAAGTAGCATCGCAGATGCCGCCCTTCGACTCTGCCCAGGAAGCAGTTCTGCATGACATCGTTGGTGAGGATTATCCATTGTCAACCTTTAAATCTGCGAAGCAAATTATCCATTGTTAATTGTTCATTGTCAATTGTCAATTGTTAATTGTCAATTGTTAATTATCTCTTGCTTCACATTTCTTTAAGATTTTTAAATTCTTTATAAGACTTCATTCCGATAAAAATTCTAATTTTGCACTTTTGAATTAAACAATAATAGTCATGAAAAAGTTAGGCATTATTATCTTGGTTATGACGATTTGCAGCATCGCTTCGTTCGCTCAGAAGAAAGGCAAAACTGCAAAGGACAGTTACAAGTACAACATCGAGTTCACCATCAAAGGTGTACACGACACAGTAATATATGTCGGACATCATCTCGGCGAAAAGAAATATGTAATTGACACAATACCGCTAGATTCCAACAGCTACGGTGTCATGAAAGGCAATAAGGAAATACACAAAGGAATATATATAGTCGTATTGCCTTCGCGCAACATGAATTTCTTTGAATTTCTGATGGGTCCCGAAGGTCAACGCAACTTCTCCCTTGAAACCGACACCGCCAATTATGTCAAAAATATGAAAATCAAGGGAAGTCCAGAAAACGTCGCATTCAACAACTACCAGCGCCACATGATGGAACTTCAAAGCGAGCGCATGGAAATCGAAAAAGCAATAAAGAAAGCTGGCGACAACAAGGAAGCTAAGGAAGTCGAATACGAAAAAATGAGAAATCTTAACGAACGCCGTCTCGAATACATGACAAAAGTTGAAAACGAAAACAAGGGAACTTTGTTCGGTTCGATAATGCGTTCGATGCACGATGTCGAAATTCCCGACTTTCCACGCGATGAAAACGGAGTAATCACCGATTCTACATTCCAGTACAAATACTACAAAAAACACTACTTCGATTACATTGACTTCGAAGAAGAAGGTCTTGTTCGCACACCTATTTATGAATCAAAGCTGAACTATTACTTTGAAAAGATGGTTGTTCCATCTCCCGACTCATTGATTATTGATGCACACAATGTCATACAAATGACTTACGACAAGGGTCTTATGAAAGGCGACTCGCTGATTTACAAATACACACTTTCGCATCTGCTCAACTACTTCGAGGAATCGAAAATCATGGGCTACGACGCGGTGTTTGTGGCAATTGCCGAAGACTGGTACTTGAGCGGAAAAGCACCTTGGGCCGACACTGCATTCATGTCGAAACTGAAAGAGAGAGTGGAGAAGATAACACCAACCAGACTTGGAAGCATAGCGTATAACCTCACAAGAATGCAAAGCGTTGATGACCGCTACTACAACCTCCACGACATAAAATCAGATTACACCGTTCTTATTTTCTGGGAACCTTCGTGCGGACACTGCAAAAAGGAAGTCCCGAAACTTATCAACGAATTCCGCGACACTCTTAAGGACATGGGCGTTAAAGTGTTCGCCATCTACACTCAGTACGACAAGAAGGAATGGGAGGATTTTATCAACGATAAGAATATCAAGGACGATCATTGGATTAATGTATGGGATGGTCCATATCCTCATTCAAGATTCCGCGACTACTACGATATTTACAGCACACCAGTAATTTATGTTCTCGACAAGGATAAGAAAATTGTCGGCAAACGTCTGAATGTAGAGAACATAAAGGACTTGATTATGTTCGAAAAGAAAAAGGAAGAACATGAGAAAAACTCTCATTAAAATTATTGTTTCCATATTTATGATGCAAGCCTTTGTCCTTTCGGCAAAGGCTTATTGCATAAAATTGGAGATTGACGGACTGCCCGACCAATATGTTTATCTGCGTCAGTACCACGGAGTAAATCTACCACACACTCTCGATTCTGTAAAATGCAAGAACGGAATTGCAGAATTCAAAGGAACAAACACATTGCCTCAAGGAATATACTGCATCTATATCTACACAGAAAAAAAAGGCAGATGGACAACAGGAGAAAAATTGTTTGACTTCCATTTCGCAAACAACAAAAAGCCGCTAATCCTTTCAACGGACATGAATGACCCTATGAATCATCTAACCGTAAGCGGTGATGAGACAAGCAAGTCGTTCAACGAGGCACAAAAGATTATAGAACTTTACAGAACACAACTAGAAGAAAAAAAAATATACCAAAACATTGGCAAATACTCAGACACAGACTCTCTTGGTTTAAAAAAAGAAATCGACAGCATCAACAATCTTTACCTCGACTTTCTACAGAGCGAAATGAAAAAGCAAAAAAAAGGCGATTTCCTTTATAACCTATATAAGATGACATTCGCAGCACAATGGTTAGAGTGTAATCCCATAATTGACCTCGATTTCTCAAATCCCATCATACTGAACACACCAGAATACTCGTTCCGCAGGTTCATTGAAAAATACTGCGAAAAAAATATCGATGCATACGCCGACAATATTATGACAGCCATTGCAAATGCTGAACATCTTGTCCACAAAACCGACCCCATGAGCGAATTTAGGGAACAAATCCTCGACTACTTGGTCATACACTACCTGTATCCTTACACTCAGGACTTAAGACTTGAGTATGTGGCCTGTCATCTGTTTGACGAATACTACAAAGAAAAACCTAGGTGGATGAGCGACTACGACTATTCTTCGCTGAAATGGAGATACGATGTAACCAAATCCAATGTCATAGGAATGAAAGGCAAGGACATAATACTGCCCGATGCCAATGGAACCGACCATTCATTGTACGCGCTGAAATCAAAATACAAGATACTGATTTTCTGGGATTCGGAATGCGAAGTCTGCATCGAAAAGGTAAGCCATATCCAAGCCGACTACCCAACCTTGAAATCAATGGGAGCAGAAGTCTTCGCCGTTTACACCGAAGCCGAATACGACCAATGGAAGCAATATGTAGTCGACAACGAACTCACATGGATAAACGTGAGCGACCCCGAAAGCGTAGGCACATACGATTACGACTACGGTACATACAAATCGCCACGCATGTTTCTTTTGGATGAAAACAACATTATCATTGACAAGGATTTCGATTCGTCAAAAACTATTGAGATAATTACAAAACACGAACAAAAATAAGCAATAAATCACTTATTATAAACAACTTACACGACAAAGCACAATATAAATCGGAGATTTATAAATAAAGAATCGCAGATTTTTTTTAAAGAAATCGGAGATTTTTTGTTAACTTTGCAACGATAAAAATATACCGATATGATTAGACGTTCGCAAACCGATACTTTGATTGACCGAATAAAAGAACCACGGCACACAATACAAGTTGTCGCAGGTCCACGGCAAGTGGGCAAAACCACATTAGTAAAACAAGTGATGAAAGAAATATCAATTCCATCGCTGTTTTTCAATGCCGATGCAGTTGCTCACGACAATAGCAATTGGATTTCAGACAGATGGGCAGAAGTCCGCGCTCGAATGGCTTATAGCGGAAGCAACGAGTTCCTGCTGATTTTCGATGAGATTCATAAAATAGACAACTGGAGCGAACAGATAAAGAAAGAATGGGATGCCGACACATTCAAAGACTTGAACATCAAGGTTATTCTACTCGGTTCATCGCGGCTTCTTTTAAAAAATGGACTTACAGAATCGCTTGCTGGCAGGTTCGAGTTGCTACCGATGGGACATTGGTCGTATCAGGAAATGCACGATGCATTCGGATGGGACATCAACCAGTATGTTTATTTCGGCGGCTACCCCGGAAGCGCAACATATATTAACGACGAGAAACGCTGGCGCAGATATATGCGCGATTCGATTGTCGCACCAGCAATAGAAAAGGATGTCCTGCTGACTACCTATATATACAAGCCCGCACTTATGCACCAAGTATTTCATCTCGGGTGTAGTTATTCTGGAGAACTGCTTTCATACAACAAAATGCTTGGTTCTCTGCAAGATGCCGGCAACGCGACAACTCTTGTAAACTATCTGGAAATTCTGGGAGAAAGCAAACTGATT
The DNA here is from genome assembly GCA_017551515.1 of Bacteroidales bacterium. Classification (GTDB taxonomy): domain Bacteria; phylum Bacteroidota; class Bacteroidia; order Bacteroidales; family ML635J-15; genus Bact-19. Next base: position 10,742 of record JAFZLK010000012.1, read on the forward strand.
ACGGGTCTGCAAAAATATGCAGTTGACAAGTCGCGCAAATACAGGTCGATACCAAAACTACAGGTGTTCAACAACGCCCTGCTCACTGTTATGACCGATGGTATGACCTACGAAAAGGCATTCACCCACCCCGAAATGTGGGGACGCTGGGTTGAATCGGCGGTAGGCTGCCACCTACTTGACAAGGCTGACGAACTTGAATTTCAGGTCTATTACTGGCGAGAAAACAACGAAGAAGTGGATTTTGTAATAACTCGTGGCGAAAGCATCATTGCAATAGAAGTCAAAAGTGGCAGAAGACAGCGAAATTCAGGAATGTCTGTTTTTGGAAACCTATATCACCCCAAATACTCATTCGTTGTCGGTGGCGAAAACATTCCTTTGGAAGAATTTTTCAAAGGCGACATAGAAAAATTGCTATAATACACAATACACTACTAATTTTCAATATATTACATCATCAAAAACAAATAAAAATCGCAGATTTTTCGCACAAAAATCGGAGATTTTTCAACAAAGAATCGCAGATTTTTGAAATAATATTCGCTAAATCATTTTCTCATTGCCACATCACAAAAATACTTTTTAGGCTCACAATTCATTGCGAGCTTAAAAGGTGTGCGGAATCTTTGAATTTTTAAATCATTGAATCAATAAAAATCCTATCTTTGCAAATTCATAAAAAATTTAAACTGTAATGACTGAAAAAAGATTTAAACTGCTGAATACCATTACCGGATGGGTGGTATTTCTAGTAGCAGCAATCACCTACCTGCTGACGATTGAGCCAACAGTCAGCTTCTGGGACTGCGGAGAATTCATTTCCTCATCAAACAAAATGCAGATCGGACATCCCCCTGGAGCACCGTTCTTCATGATTATAGCAAGATTCTTTGCAATGTTTGCATCGGGTCCCGAACAGGTGGCTATGATGATAAACTCAATGTCTGCATTGGCAAGCGCATTCACAATATTGTTCCTTTTCTGGACAATCACCTTCCTTGCAAAGCACCTCATAGCAAAGAACGGAAATTATAATGTTGGTAACACTATCGCAATATTGGCTTGCAGCACTATAGGTTCGCTGGCATACACCTTCTCCGACACCTTCTGGTTCTCGGCTGTGGAAGGCGAAGTTTACGCGTTCTCGTCATTCTTCACTGCAATAGTGTTCTGGGCTATAACAAAATGGTACGATTCCGATGTTGAAGACCCGACATCAAGAAGATGGATTCTGCTCATCGGTCTTATGGAAGGTATGGCAATCGGCGTTCACCTGCTGAACTTGCTTACGCTCCCAGCAATCGCTTTTGTTGTTTACTACAGAAAGTTCAAGCCACAAACTAGCGCTCGCAGATTCTGGGGATTCATACTTACAGGCATCATATCACTGCTTGCTATCGCAGTGATTATGTGGGGAATAATCCCTGGTGTTGCCGTTGTTGCATCAAAGTTCGAACTTTTGTTCACAAATACATTTGGCGCACCATTCAACACAGGACTTATCGTTTGGACAATACTGACTATCGCTTGTTTGGTTCTAAGCATTTTCTTTACGCAAAAGAGCAATAGCATTGTACTAAATACAATCTTCCCAACTCTTGCGATGATACTTACAGGCGCATTGCTATTTACAGGAAACGTATTCTTTAACATCGTGATAATCGCAGCAGTTGTTTTCTGCCTGATAAAGTTCATCGCAAAGAAGCACAGGTCGATGCTCAACACCGCAATGGTTTTCCTCACCATGATTCTCATCGGTTATTCAAGCTATGCAATTATTATTATAAGGTCAAACGCTAATCCACCGATGAACCAGAACAATCCCGAGGATATGTTCAACCTGCTCTCCTACCTCAACCGCGAGCAATACGGTGACCGTCCGCTTCTTTATGGACAAGACTTTTCGGCTCAATTTGAGAAATACGAAAATACGTCAGAAATATACACTAAGCGTGGTGACAAGTATGTTAGCGTAGGTCATAGATTCAAACCGGTATTCAAGTCTAACGGATGCCGCGTTTTTCCACGTATGTACAGCCGCGAAGCCGAACACATTGCCGTTTACAAGGACTTTGGCGGAATGAAACCATCACAGAAGAAGCCGACTGGACTTAACAATATTAAGTTCTTCGTAAACTACCAGCTCAACTGGATGTATTGGCGCTACTTCCTATGGAACTTCTCAGGTCGTCAGAACGATATTCAAGGTCATGGCAACACAATCCACGGCAACTGGATTACAGGTTTCGATGCATGGGACAATGCCCGTCTCGGAGACCAAAGCCTCCTGCCCGAATACTTGAAAAACAACAAGGGACACAACCGCTATTTCATGCTTCCGCTTATACTTGGTCTCATCGGACTTTTGTATCAGCTCTGGAAGAATACAAAAGACTGGTGGATTGTTTCTTTGCTGTTCATTCTCACAGGCATAGCAATTGTGGTTTACCTCAACCAGACACCTATTCAGCCTCGTGAACGAGATTATGCTTACGCAGGTTCGTTCTACGCATTTGCAATTTGGATTGGACTTGGCGCTGCAGCAATTTACGAACTTTTCAAGAAGTTCACACCGGGCGCAGTTGCAGGAATAGTTGCATTGCTGATTTGCGCACCAGTGCCTTACATTATGGCAGAACAAAACTGGGATGACCACGACAGAAGCAACCGCTACGCAGCACACGATTTCGCTCGCAACTACCTTGAAACCTGCGCTCCAAATGCTATTCTTTTCACCCACGGTGACAACGACACCTTCCCTGTTTGGTACGCACAGGAAGTCGAAGGCATAAGACCGGATGTCAAGATTTGCTGTCTGCCATACTTCGCATCCGACTGGTACATCGACCAGATGAAATGTGCAAGCTACGATGCAAAGCCAATGCCTTTGTCGCTCGAACGCATCAAGTACGAACCCAATACTCGTGACCAACTTATGGTTGATTCACGCCGCAAAGACAAGGGATTCATGCCACTACCAGATTTCATGGCATACATCAACGATGACAAGAATTCTGTAAAAACCGGTGACGACACCTACTATTTATTCCCATCGAAGAAATTCTCGTTTAAGGCCGACCCGAAGAAAGTCATCGAATACGGTTGCGTATATCCCGGATATTATAAGGATACCGCTGGCGAAACAGAAATTTATTTCGATACCGTACTCAACATTGACCTCAACAGGGAATATTTACTCAAGAACGAAATGATGATTCTTGATTTGCTCAACACAAACAACTGGGAACGCCCGATTTACATCACATCGCTCGGAAGCCGTCACACGCTCAACCTCGACAACTACTTCCACAACGAAGGTTTTGCATACAGGCTCACCCCGATGAACAAAAAGGCAAAGGCTCCTAATGGTGTTGCAAACAGCGACATCAACACCGACATCATGTACAACAACTTGATGAATGTTTACACTTGGGGCAATATCAACGACCCGAATGTTTATGTTGACCAGACCATACTTCGCACCACAAAGATTGTTAAAATCAGAAACAATTTCGGTGAACTTGCAAAGGCACTTGTCAAGGAAGGCAAGACCGACAAGGCAAAGGAAGTTATGGCAAGATGCGACTCGGTAATGCCTCCAGCAATGTACCCTGTATCTTATTTCGACTGCGACTATACCGAAGGTTACTATCAGGCTGGAGAACCCGAAATAGCCGACAGCATACTCGTCGAAGGAATAGAATCCGTATTAACCGAACTCAACTACTACAAGACGCTAGACAAGCAGAAGAGAAACACCAATGCCCAGGAAATCCAAATAAACATAGCGACTTTGGGTAGGATTGTTTCTTTGTTCCAGAAGAACGAGCGTACAGAACTTTTCAACTCATACTACACAATATACACGCAAAACGCCGAATGGTATGAGAGCTTGTAATAGCATCACAATAATGATTATCACGGTTTGCTGCATGATTGTATCATGCAGCAAACCTATTAATACAATAGAGACATCTACACTGACAAAAGAAGATAACACTCTGTGTCCCAACGGAGTAAAGGCTACATTAAAGAACCTGACAGGACTTGATGGATGCTCGTGGGTACTCGTCCTTGAAAACGGGAAAAAGTTAGAACCAACAAACCTTAAAAAATTCGACAACATAAAACTTGAAGACGGCAAAGAAGTATTTGTACAATACGAAACCAAGCCTTTGGCAGCAAGTATATGCATGGTCGGCACAATTGTTGAAATCATTTGTATATCAGAAAAATAATGGCAAAAAAATAACTTTTTGCCACATTTTCACCCCAAAACGACAAAAATAGGTATTGCAAAAAACATTGAAAAATGATATTTTTGCACCAGAAAAATTAAAAGGAAAATGTCAATTAACTCTATTTTTTCGCCACTGAAACCCAAGGAGAACAAGTTCTTCCCGATGATAAACAACATCGGTGATTTATTGGCAAAAGCAGCAAAACAGCAAGCCGAACTGATAAAAAAGTCTTCGTTTGAAGAAATGGAAGAAGACTACAAAATCATCAAGGATTGCGAAACTCAATCAGATACCGAAATCGCAAAGATATACGAAGAACTCAACAAATCATTTATAACCCCTTTCGACCGCGAAGACATTCACAGCCTTTGCGAAACCGTTGATGATACACTCGACTTCATCAATTCCACATCGAAACGAATATTGTTGTTCCGTCCAAAGCAGATTCCAGAAATTTCCATCCGCATGACTGAAATAATCAGTGAGTGCTGCAATGCTATCAACATTTCGCTTCATGAACTAAAAACCGTCAACAAAAAGCCGGAAACAGCACTCAAGCAATGCGAACTTCTCCATGATTTGGAACAGGAAGCTGATGAGATTTACGAGAACTTTGTAAAAAATCTCTTCGAAGAAGAAACCGACACAAAGGAAATCATCAAGAACAAGGAAATCGTTCAGCACATGGAGCGCACCACCGACATGGCAAAGCATGTGGGTAAAATTATCAAGACAATAATCGTAAAATACGCATAGAATGGGATTCCTGATTGCAATCATAGTCCTCGCCATCATCTTCGACTTCATAAACGGCTTTCACGATGCCGCCAACTCGATTGCAACCGTTGTTTCAACACGCGTTCTCTCCCCTACCCAAGCGGTAATATGGTCGGCATTCTTCAACTTTGTTGCTTTCTTCATTGCCGAATACATACTTGGATTTAACATTGCCAACACCGTACAAAAAACCGTTGAAGAAGCATACGTAACAATGCCTCTGCTGATAGCCGGACTTGTCGCCGCTATAACATGGAGCCTCATAACTTGGTGGAAAGGCATACCATCAAGTTCATCGCACACGCTGATTGGCGGACTTACAGGTGCAGCAATAGCCGCAAAAGGCTGGGAAGCAGTACATTGGTCAACCGTCGGATACATAGCACTTTTCATATTTATTGCACCACTAATCGGATTCATCGGTGGCAACCTGATAACGATACTGCTTTACTGGATTGCCCGCAAAGCAAAACCACACAAAGCCGACAAGTGGTTCAAACGAATGCAACTTCTTTCGTCAGCTTGCCTAAGCATCGGTCACGGACTTAACGACTCGCAGAAGGAAATCGGTCTTATCGCCTGCGCTATGGTAGCATACGGCTCACAATTTGGTTTTGATGGACTTAGCGAATGGCTTCAGCCCGATACCATAACCAATGCTGGTTCGGGCGCAAACCTCACAGGCGCACCAAGTTGGATTCCAATAGCATGTATTACTGCAATTGCAATAGGCACAATGTCGGGCGGATGGAAAATCATAAAGACTATGGGCAACCGCATTACCAAGATAACGCCCGTAGAAGGTTTCTGCTCGCAGACTGCTGGCGCAATTACGCTTTTCATAACTCAGCATTTGGGCGTACCTGTTAGCACTACACATGTAATTTCTGGAAGTATCATGGGCGTTGGTTCAATCAAACGACTTTCAGCAGTACGCTGGGGTGTTACATTGGAACTAATTGTGGCATGGATAATCACAATTCCCGTCAGCGCAGCAATCGGAATGCTGACATATTATGCAATGGCGGTGTTTATGTAAGGACTGCGACCGTTTGACGCTTCGCTGTTAATGCCTACGGCGTTTATTATGGGCTAACGCCCGTTTCTAATTTTAGGAGTGCCCTAACGGGCATAATTGCTTTGCAATCGACATATCAAATTTGACAAAACTTTTCAAATCAGACAAATCAATTCAAAGACAAATATTTGTATGATTTGTTTCAATTTGTGGCTTAATGCTCAAAAAGAGACCTAAAATCCTTGTAAGTTATTGATTTTTATTTGTATTATGGCGGTCAAAAGTTTCATGGCAAAAAAAATGCTTTCATTGCGGGTCAAATAAGACAATAAAGAAGGGACAGGA
>JAFZLK010000097.1 GCA_017551515.1 Bacteroidales bacterium
CGGAACCTTTAGCTCGCGATACGTAGTGAGCAATGACAAGCCCTATAATCAGCATACGTATATAAGAGTATAATAACAACTGACTTATAACGTTTGCATGTTTTTTAGCGGACACCAATAAAATATATAGGCTTATTTTTTGAAAATTTATGATAACCTCGGAGAGGTTACATAAATATAGATATAATAGATTGATTATAAAGCATTGGCGCATGTTTTTGCCTAAAAATGCAAAAACTGTGACAATGCAAAATATAGCGGACGACAATAAATTTATATATACCCACAAACCCATGAATCACCATTCCATAGACAATACGCATACATTTAAACAGCAAAATATTGGATAATACGCATATGTATTAAACATATAATATCAGATATTACGCAATGTATATATACACGTAATATTTGATAATACGCATATTAATTATTACAATCATATAATAATCAATAATATAATATTTAAACAAAAAGAATAGTCATAGGCTAAAGTTTAACATTGAACTGAAATTATCGCGTTATTATTCTAATCCTTGTCGTTATTCCGTAAGACAAAGCGAACGTTCCGTTAGCCGAAGGCAGAGCAAAACAAACGCAGGACTTTTGCTCTGCTAAGGCGAGGAACCTCTGTAAAACAAACCGACTAAGGAACGTGTCGTGTGAGCCTGTCTGTACGGAACTCACTCACGAAACGCAGTGAGTAATCTGATTTTGAATTTGTAGTTTCAAGGGAGATTGTTCGCTTTGCTTCCCGAGGCTGCGCGTTCCATATCGCGTTATTGTTTGCTTCGCAGATGCTTTTTTGCCTCAACATAGAAAACAAGTTTCCTCTGCCTTCGGCTGTTAAAGCATTCTAACTTGCGGAACCTTTAGTTCACGAAGCTTGCGAGTAATGACAGTCTCTTTTGTTCTCTAGAAAATCAGTTATACATAAAACTATAGCCTAGTTATATTTTCTTAATGCCTACAGACATATTGCCATGTACGGCGGAATACAGATGGCTTTTTCTTTAATTGTCAGATTCTTGGGATGGATAATATATGCAGTGTCAATTCTTTGTTTGAATTTAAGAATAAACTTTTCCAATGAAATTGTACTGTAGTTTTTGGTGGACTTCACTTCAATCGGGAAAATCTTGAACTTGGTTTTACTGGAATTTGAAATGATAAAATCTATTTCGATGTCGTTTCTGTGTTTTTTTTCATCGTAATGAACATAGAAATACAATTTATGACCGTTTGACACAAGAATCTGTGCAATTGCATTCTCGAAAAGCATACCCTCATTTAGCGAAAGTTTGTCATTAAGGATTTGCTTGTAAAGTTCCTCGTCAACGATTTCGTTCTCATCGAAAGCATGACTTACAAGTAGTCCAGTATCACCAAGATAGCATTTGATAAAACCTCTATTTTCGTTTAGCGACAGCCCAACATTCGGGTCGGTGCAACTAAAACATTCGTTTACAACCATTGAATCGCCCAACCAGAAAAAAGTGTCGGCATATTGGCTAAAGTAAGATCCTTCGGATATATCGTTGAAAACCACACGTTTTTCGTGCTGCGACAGGAAAGATGGAATCTGGTCGAAAATTGAAAGCACTTTCGAACGGTATTTTGCACCAATCTTCATTATGTCGCTACGATATAGATTCAAGATGTCTCTTTTCTCATCATCGGCAAACGAGAATTTTCTCTCGTTTTCGAGGTATGCAACAAGACTTTGAGGCATTCCGCCCACTAACATGTACTGCTTAAATAGAAGCATTGCCTTGATGTGCAGGCTTCTTTCGAGAGGCTTTTTTTCTGCAAAGCATTTCCTAATGTACAAGACAAGTTCTTTCTCGCCAAACGCCCAAGCAAACTCCTCAAAATCCAGTGGATACATTTTTATCGATCGTTCTTCAGATGGGATTACAATGTCCTTTACCGGGTCTTTAATTGAAATTAGCGAGCCGGTTTCAATATAATCGTAGCGACCGTCCTTTACAAGTTTCTTGATAGCCTGCCTTGCTTTCGGATAGCGCTGTACTTCATCGAATACAATAACTGACTTGCGCTTATGCAGTTCTACTCCATATTCAGTGGAAAGAAGCATAAAAAATGCGTCAAGGTCGTTCAGATTAGACTCAAAATAGCCAATAATGTCCTTGTTCGCATCACTGAAATCAATGATTACATACGATTCGTATTCTTTCCTTGCAAATTCTTCAATGATTGTAGATTTGCCGATACGCCTTGCTCCTTCGACAAGGACAGCCTTCGAACCATTGCTTTTCTGCTTCCATTCAAGAAGCTTTGTATATATTTTTCGTTCAAAAATCATGGCGCAAATATAGTAATTTTGAGAATACGCAAGTATATAAAATGAAAAATATTTGATAATACGCAAGTAAAAATAACCTAAAATATGAGATAATACGCAATGTTAAATTATCAATAATCTACGATAACACGCAAGTTTATAATAATAAAATACTGATAATCAAGAATAATACACAACTTTAAACACAAAATATTTAGTAGATTAAAGTGTAGCAATAAAGAACATATTTGACACATACAATTATTAATATAAAAATGGTCAATCATCTTTTCCTCCCCCATTGCAAAAAAAAACTAACCGACATTCACAAAAAAGCAATACCTTTGCAAAATAATATAATTAGAAATGAAAGCAAAAGAAATAGCAGAACTGCTAAACGGAAAAATTGTCGGCTGCCAAGACAGCCAGGAGGAATTGACAAACGCATTTTCATCGGACCTGATGAGCGACGTACTTCGTCTTGGAGGAGAATGTTCGCTGCTTATAACAGGACTGTGCAACATACAAACTATCCGCACAGCCGAAATGGCAATGATAAACACGATTGTGCTTGCCCGTGGCAAAACGGCAGATGATGAAATGATTGAACATGCCATCGACAACGACATTACAATAATCGAAACCGAGTTCAGTATTTTCAAGGCAAGCGGAATACTGTACAATCACGGAATAAAACCAATGTACTAATATGCATTATACATTCGACATAGAAAAAGGCAACTTTACTAATGCCGGCAATGCTTCGGGAAGCGTCAAGAAGACTTTGAAGCAACTCAATGTAGATCCTGCAAGCATCAAGCGCATTGTAGTAGCATTGTACGAAGCCGAAATCAACGCTGTGGCACACGCCTACGGCGGAAAAATCGACATCGACATTGATGGAGACAAGATTGTTATGGTGGTCGCCGACCAAGGCCCCGGAATCCCCAACATCGAACTGGCAATGACCGAAGGTTATTCAACGGCATCGCAAAAAGTCAGGGAAATGGGCTTCGGTGCTGGAATGGGACTGCCAAACATGAAAAAGAATACCGACAAACTTGATATCCAAACCGAATTAGGTGTCGGAACGACTATCACAATGACGGTTTTCCTAAAGAATTGACAATGAGGCTGAAAGGCTAAAAGAAGAAAAGGCTAAAAGCCATTCAGACTTCGAGCCTTTGAGCCTTCAAGCCTGTTAGCCAATTGAATATAGAAACAAAAAACTTAGAAACGGGCGCTGCCCATAGAAAACCAGAAACTTAGAAACAATAGATTAGCCCATGAGTGAAACCGGATCATACTTCTACCACGCCTTGCGAGTTGACCGCAATGTCTGCACAGGATGCACACACTGTCTGAGGTCGTGTCCTACCGAAGCCATCCGAATCAGGAAAGGCAAGGCGGTGATTTACAGCAACAAATGCATCGATTGCGGAGAATGCTTCAAGGTCTGCCCAAGCCATGCAATATACATCAAGCAGGACGACTTCGAATTGCTCGACGACTACAAGTACCGCATCGCACTTGTGCCAGCCACTTTCATCGGACAATTCGCAAACGATGTGAAAACCTCGCAGATTTACGCCTGCCTCAAGAAAATCGGCTTCACCCACATATACGAAGTTGAGCACGCAGTATCGTTCCTCATAGAACTTTACAAGCAGTACATGGCCGAACACGATGAAATCGACACCTTCATATCGCCATACTGCCCCGCTATCGTGAGACTTATACAAGTAAGATTCCCATCGCTTGTGCACAATATCATACACCTTAGCGCACCTTTGGACATAGCCTCAATAGTTATCCGACAACGACTAGTTGAAGCTGGTATTCCTAGCGAGGACATTGGAATTTTCTATGTATCTCCTTGTGCTGCAAAGATCGCCGCTGTAAAAAGTCCTGCCGAAGGAAAGAAATCCTTCATCACTGGCGTTATCAATATGGATTTCCTCTACAACAAGGTAAAACTGATGCTCAGCAACTCAAAATCAATCGTAGAACCTATAAATCATAGTCTTACGGGCAACGATGTGCTTTGGGGACTTACGACTGGCGAATCGCGCAATTTCAACAATTCATGCTTTGCCGTTGACGGAATACGAAATGCCATCGAGTTCTTGGAAAAGGTTGAAGACGAAGACATTAGCGCAAACGGCCTTGTCGAAATGCGTGCCTGCGACCAAAGTTGCGTAGGCGGTGTTCTCTGCCCTACCAACCGATTTGTAGCCAAGCAAAAGCTGAAAGCCCGCGCCGAAATCATCGACAGCAAACCGAAAAAGGAAGATGCTGACCAGAAAGTGGCATTCAGCAACAAGGAATTTGCAGAAAAGATTGCCGAAATAGTAAAAGTTGACGAAATAAAACCTCGTTCAATCTTGAAACTCAACGACAACCTGCAGATTGCCTTCCGTATGGTCGAAAACATGAAGAAAATAGAAGGAATGTTACCGGGAATCGATTGCTCGGCTTGTGGCGCACCTACATGCAACGCTCTTGCCGAAGATGTAATCAGAAACGAAAGCAAAATTGAAAACTGCATTTTCGCCCACAAGAAGATGGAAGAATTCTACAAGGTGATGTTCGACATCTGGGGAGAAGATCTAAAGACGTTATAAAATTAAAGTTCAACGTTTAATGTTCAATGTTCATGGATTTGTAGCGACGCAATGCTTTGCGTCGGTGTTCAAAGATTCGAAGATTTGGAGATTTGATTGTAGCGACATTGCGTGCAACATCTTAGCGAAAGGACGGATTCAAAAATTAACGATAAAAAAAATTAAAAATTCAAAAATTCAAACCTTGTAGCATCGCAATGCTTTGCGATGGCTCAAAGTAAAAAAGAAATGATTTAAATTTATAATAATATGTTACTAAAAGACATTATAGAAAAACTTAACCTCAAGGTTTACAACGAGGTAAATATGGATGCTGATGTAAAAAGCGCATACTCATCGGATTTGCTTAGCGATGTAATGGGCAACGCCAAGAGCGGTCAGGTATGGATTACCATGCAGACACACAAGAATGTTGCATCTATTGCCGCATTGAAGGATGTTCCCGCAGTAATCATCGTTCGCAATGGCGTTCCCGATGACGATATGCTCGAATTTGCAAAGGACAACGATGTCGCTGTACTTTCCAGTTCGGAACCGACATTCCCTCTTTGCGGAAAACTTTACGACCTTATAAAGTAAAGAAAAAACTAGTTGCATGAAATTCCGTGCCGACCTACATACGCACACTGTCTTGTCGCCCTGCGGTGACATTGAGATGAGCCCATCGGCTATCATCATGAAAGCCAAGGAGAAAGGTCTTGATATAATCGGAATTACCGACCACAACAGCACGCTCAACGCCGAGGTTACACGCAGAATTGGCGAGCAGAACGGAATTGCCGTGATGATGGGCGCAGAAGTTACAACCAAGGAGGAAATCCACTGCCTCGGATTCATGCCAAACGCCGAAAAACTTGCCGAATTTCAGAAATTTCTCGATTCAAAGGTAATTTTCTACGAAAACGACCCCGACAAGTTCGGCTACCAGTTTGTTGTTGACGAGGAAGAGAATGTGCTTGACGAAGTTCCTCACCTATTAATAAATGCACTCGACCTGCCAATGCTCGACCTGCAGAAAAAGGTTTACGAAATGGGCGGAATTTTCATCCCTGCCCATGTTGACCGTAGCACATTCAGCATCAGTTCGCAACTTGTATTTGTCCCCGACAAACTTAAGTTTCAAGCGCTTGAGTTAAGTTACCACGCCATGCGAAACAAGTTCTTCGACAACTTTCCATGGTTCAGCGACTACAACTACATACAAAGTTCCGATGCCCACTACATTGACGACATTGGTAAAATTTCGAGCGTTCTGGAAATGGACAGCTTCAGTTTCGACAATCTAAAAAATTCACTTCACACAGGAGAACAGATAATATTATGAAAACACTTGATTTACATATAATTGACATAGTTCACAATTCAATCCGCGCAAAGGCGACGGAAATAATAATCGAAATGGTTGACAGCGAAAAACAGGACTTGCTGTCGCTGAAGATTGTCGATAACGGCTGCGGTATGCCCAAGGAAATGATGGATGCCATAAACGAAACCTTCTACTCCTCGCGTCCAGAGCGCAAAATCGGCATGGGCATCGCCCTGCTGAAATTCCACTCCGAACTATGCAATGGTAAGTTTCATTTGACATCTGAAGTTGGCAAGGGCACAGAGATTTACGCCGACTACCAACGTTCCCACATCGACCTGCAACCCAAAGGCGATCTCGCTGGATGCTTCAGCAACTTCATCTGCCAGTATCAGGACATTAATTTCATCATCCGCTACACCACCGACGATGACTATTTCGAACTCAGCACTGCCGATGTCAAGGAAGTCTTCGAAGGCATGAACCTCAACGATGTCAACATCATCAACAACCTGAAGGAACTGATTGCGGAGAATATAAATCCGAGCGAGGAGAAATAGAGTAAATTCTCAATGAAACAAAAAATCAGCAGCCGACTATTTGCCGACTGCTAGTATTTTATATACAATATTGATACTACATAGGCATAAACCTATGCAGACAAAGATTATAAGTTTCGTTTAATTTCAGAACACAATTATTTGTCCTGCTTTTTGTTTTTATCCATTACATAGCGAGAAGCAGCACTTACAGAAGCATTTGTTGCCCTAAATACTGTTTCTGCAGTTTTGAAATTGTCCATTTTTTTGCCAGTTTTCTTTGATTCAACTTTCCTTTGAACATAATTATTGCCAGCTCCAGTCCAAGCGGCTAACACATCTAATATTAATTCTGCTAATCCCATGATTTTTATTTTAGTTATTGAAAAATTCTACTATTTGTTCGTATCATTAAATCGTAAAAAGACTCTTTATATTTTTGTGAACATTTCCTTGGAGGAATGTCATTCACATCTAAATGTTCAATATCCATACATGATGTTAAAGTATCAAAATATTCTATCCTGCATCCTCCTCCACAAATGTATTTCAACTCACAGTCCTTGCATGGGCGAAGATTGTTTATATTTGATTTTTCGTGAATGATACGTGATAACTTTGCTATATGTTCAAACGGAATGTTCTTTACATTTCCAATGCTTGGAACGGAAGGAATTCTAGAACAGAAAAAAACATCTCCATTTGCAGAAATAGATATTTCTCCGTAGATACAATTCTCCATTATTCGCCTTTGCCTCATTTTGCTAATAAAAGAATAATCAAATAAGTCTATTCCATAGTATTCCGAATATATTTTAGTAGTCAGTTCATTATACTTGGACTTTTCTTCTTCAGTTAGACTAATTTCCCTGCCTTCCAACATTTCTGTAGAAACCCTAATAAAAAAATTTTCACCGTAATATTTTGCTGTAAGGTTCTTTATAAATTCAACATAGTTGTGGATATTGTGTTCGAATTCTCTATCAAAAAATGGGGTAATAGCCACTATCACATTAACTCCAGTAGCAACAAAACGGTCAATAGTATCCAAAACCTTATTAAAAGCTCTTATACCTCTTACTTTTGCATTGGATTCTTCATCAAAGCCATCTATGCTAAATTGTATAGAATAAATGCAAGGAGCCACTTCTTGAATCATATCAGGTCGCCACAATGTCCCGTTGGTAAGCAATTTTATTTTTAACCCCAAATCGTGAGCAAATTTAATTATTTCAACTATATTTTTGTGCGTGGCAATTTCTCCGCCAGTAAAAGTAACATCAATGCCTCCAACCTTTTTGTAATTTGTTAAAACGGCGAATATTTCTTTCTTGGTTAATTCGTTTGTTAAAGCTACTCCCGCATTCATATAGCAATGCGGACACTTCATGTTGCAAGTATTTGTTATGTAAAAGTGTAATGATAGTTTGTCCACAAATGAAGGCTGGACATTTTTTTCTTCAAGGTGCTTAGCTTCTATTTGTATCAGAACATTTACATAGTCTTCCTTTGGACATTGAGTTATGGCTATTGCATCGCTTATGGCATGTTCTGTCAATGATTTAAAGAATTCTAATTGCTGTTTGTTGTCAAGGACAATCCAATTTGCAGTTTCACTGCATACTATTAAATATTTATCCCTATACTGCCGTATGCACCATTCTGGAAAAACATACTGTTTGTTTGTATCTATAGTTTTACTGCGTTCCATAATGTTTATAGAAAAAAAAGAGGTCGTAAATAATTTATGAATACAACCTCTTTTAGTTTTAGTATTCCCCGCCCCAATCAACGTTTGTACAACATCTGGTAAAACAACCAAATGCTAATGTCACATTAATTGCATCCGAATACTCAACAACTTCATACGATATTTCCATATCACATAACATTTTAATAGGCATATTTACAATTTTAACATTATTCAAGCAATGCCGAACAACTTGAATGTGCTGTATTAACAATTAATCATCATAGTCGTATCCGTCTTCATCGTATTCTGCCCGAGCATCTTCATCGGGAATCATCCAATCAAGAATTTCATCTGCATCTTCTGGTCCTATCATTGTTTTAGATATTTAAAACAGGCATATTCACATACAACATTCAACCGAGCAATGCCAAACAACTCAAATTGAAGCATACAAAGGTAAGTATGATAATATGTTTTATAGGCGATTTGGCTGTATTCAATAATATTACAAAATTGTAATTAAAATTATTACACTATTCATAATGCTTGAAGAAGTTATAGTCCAAGATTTTTGATATTCGTTGGAGTGTTGCAGTATTTATGTCTGGTTTGGAGAAAATTATGTACAAATGTTCTCTTGAGCATGGAATCTGCTTTGCCAGCCATGTCACCGAACGACCTTGTTCTTTCAGTTTTGCCTGTATTATCCGGCCTATATGTATTTCGCCATCGTCCATAAAAAAGCGTGAATCGTTTTGCTTGTACACTTATCATACCCAACTGGCTCGCCAAAGCCCCGTACTCTAATAAGCACAAAAAAATCCACGCCATAGCGTGAACTTTTGCCACATATCCCTGAGTACTTAAATTTGGCGATTCGTTGGGTCAAGAATAAGAGCAAAGCTCAATTATTTGTTATATTTTAGTTTCTAAGTCATCATTTTGTTTTTATTCGGGACAAAGGTAAGGAAAAATGTAATATGGGCGTAATGAAGAAGATATATTTCGGGATTTTTATTGATATTCAATATTTCTTTTCGTCTTGCTCAATCTTGTACGCATTACCACAAAATCTGGAATCGTAACGGGTACAAAAACAAAACAGATGCTGAAACAAGTTCAGCATGACTTAGAAGAGAGAAAGTGCAAATCGTAAATCATTTGCATCTTGTCGGCAAATTCGTAAATCGTAAATCAAAAATCGTAAATCCCCTAGATTTTTCCTTCTGCGTACCCCAATTTCACATCCAACTCGTAGTTGTACGACGAGCGATGACTATATCGACCTTTGGAATAAACCAACTTGTCCTCATATTTCTCGAAATCCTCATCTGGAACAAGTTTTCCGTCAATGGAAACGCATCCGTCGCGACCATCAAGAATTGCTCCGAGAGCCTCATCTGTATCAACAATTTCCGAGAACAAAATCTCATCATACGATGGCATCACGCACTGCCCGTCCATTGTGAGAACACCGGACTTGCCATCCTGCACAAGCTCGAACATGCAGTCGTCGTACCACGAATGCCCGTCATCGGCATGGGTTATATATATCGGCTGGAAAATAATCTCGTCCATATTGCAAGGAACAAGCAAACGACCTTTGCCGTCAAGCACCCCTTTCCTACCCGATTTTGAAACGACAAAAAACTTATCAACGCATTGAATTTCATCATATTCAAATGAGCAAAGTGCTGTTCCCTTTCCATCGGGCAAAATAAGTCCCCACTTTCCACCAAGCATAGCGGTCACAGGAAATTTAGGCTTGTTAACCTTACCTGCAAAGCATCCCAAATGCTCGTACTTCGGCGGAACAAGCACCTCATCCTTCACATTTACAAGTTTTTCGCAACCATTTTCCTCCAATACATAATCCATCCAGTCGTAGTTGTCGCAGACATTGTAAAATGCAATTCGCGATGCTTCTACATCCTCATCAGGCAACTTGTTCGCCACTGCCGAATTATATTCGGCGTAAAGTTTCTGCATTTCAAGAAGTTGTTCCTTGTGTGCGTGCGGTTTTTCCATTTTATACAAATTTGTTTCGAGCGCGAAAATATCAAATAAAGCTACTTCAACACCGACAAAGAAAAGTATTTATTAAAGTTGTAAAGTTAACAATTCCGCAAATATTTGTTTAACTTTGCACAAAATTCAAAAGCGATGATAGTAGTAACAGGAGCAGCAGGATTCATAGGCAGCAACTTGGCAGCCACGCTGATAGAACGCGGATACACCGACCTTGTATTGTCGGACGATTTTTCGCGCGAAAACAAAAAAGGCAACTTCGAGAACAAAAAGGTTAAGTTTGTCAACCGCGATGACTTTGCCGACTGGCTCGATGCCAACCACAAGCAAGTGGAAACTATTTTCCACCTCGGCGCACGAACCGACACCACCGAATTCGACTTGTCGTTGCTTCTGAAAATGAATACCGAATACACCAAGATGCTTTGCGAGAAATGTTGTAAATATGGGATTCCATTCATATATGCATCATCGGCAGCAACTTACGGAATGGGCGAAAACGGCTTTTCGGACACTACCGACCCCAATATTCTGAAACCGCTCAACCCATACGGAATCTCAAAAAACGAGTTCGACAAATGGTTGCTAGCACAGGAACGCAAGCCGTTTTTCTGGGCAGGATTCAAGTTCTTCAATGTGTATGGACCAAACGAGTACCACAAAGGTCGCATGGCATCGGTTATAATGCACGCTTTCAACCAGATAAACGAAACTGGTATGCTCAAACTGTTCCGCTCACACCGTCCAGACTACGCCGATGGCGAACAGAGCCGCGACTTTGTGTATGTTAAGGATGTCGTTGATGTACTGATATACTTCATGGAAACTCGCAAGCACAGTGGCATTTACAACCTTGGCACAGGCAAAGCCCGTCCGTTCAACGACCTTGGCAAGGCGACTTTCGCAGCAATGGGACTTAAGCCCAACATAACCTACATCGACACTCCTGCCGACATTCGCGACAAGTACCAGTATTTCACCGAAGCCGACATTACATCGCTACGCAAAGCTGGCTATACCGCCGAATTCCACAGCCTCGAAGACGGTGTAAAAGACTATGTACAAAACTACCTTGCAGGACACAAATATAGATAAAAACTTTTGCTATGGAAGAACCTCTACTTTCGAAACCAGGGAACTACAAATCGCTCGTTGCATATCAAAAGGCAGAAGCAATATATGAGATTACATATTACTTCTGCAATAAATATTTAAAAAAAGGAGACCGCACAATAGACCAGATGATTCAAGCCGCTCGTTCTGGAAAACAAAATATTGCAGAAGGAAGTGCCGCTGCGAGTACATCAAGTAAAACAGAAATCTTCCTGAAAAATGTAGCAAAAGCCAGTTTAAAGGAACTTTTGGAAGATTATATAGATTATCTAAACACAAGAAATCTCAAAATATGGGAAAAAGGTTCTCCAGAATTTGAGGATATGCGAAAAAAAGGTGCAGAACACAGCGATGCTGACTATTTCATGAACATAGCAAAAAATAGTTCAGACGAAACTATTGCTAACATGGCAATTATTCTCCTAAACCAAACCGATTACCTAATGTTTCGGCTGCTTGAAAGGTTAAGCAAGGATTTCCTTGAAAAAGGCGGTTTTGCAGAAAGGATGAAAAGAATGAGAATGGAAAGTAAAAAAGAAAATGCTTCTGCCACAACAAAAGATAGCGGCGTTAATTCAACTGCATCCAATGCCCCTAAAGGCTCTAACGCCCTTAACGCCACTATGGGGCAGAAACATTTCATAGGAGAAGTCGAAGAAAGCAAGGCCGACAATAGTGCACTTGCTGTAACCGATGGCGTATCGCAACCGCCACAGGTAAACCCGAACATTTCACGGTTTCGCAGGCACAAAGCCACTCATACTGCTGAAGAATACATTGATGGCATTCTGCGTTCCGACACCAACATACTCGGTCAGGCAATAACAATGGTAGAAAGTGTACGTCCAGAACACCAAGCCATTGCACAAAAGATAATTGAAGGTTGCCTGCCACATTCTGGCAAATCCATACGAATTGGCATAACAGGAGTTCCTGGTGCAGGAAAAAGCACTTTCATCGAGGCACTTGGCGTAAAAATATGCGACCTGAACCACAAACTGGCTGTTCTTGCCGTTGACCCGAGTAGTGAACGCAGCGGAGGTTCAATCCTTGGTGACAAAACCCGCATGGAACACCTTACCGCACACCCAAACGCCTTTGTACGCCCTTCTCCGTCAGCAGGATCGCTAGGCGGAGTGGCACGCAAAACCCGTGAAACAATAATCCTCTGCGAAGCAGCAGGTTTCGACACAATATTTGTGGAAACTGTTGGCGTTGGCCAGTCGGAAACCGCTGTACATAGTATGGTCGATTTCTTCCTGCTTCTACTTGTAACAGGTGCAGGTGACGATCTTCAAGGTATTAAGCGCGGAATTATGGAAATGGCAGATGCAATTGCAATCACCAAAGCCGATGGCGAAAACATCACCCGTGCCGACCTCGCCAAAACGCAATACCAGAACGCACTACACCTTTTCCCAATGCCAAAATCGCGCTGGACACCAATAGCTACTACATGCTCGTCGCTTACAGGCGCGGGAATCATGAATATCTGGGAAATGATAACCAAGTATGTCGCACATACAAACGCAAACGGATTTTTCGACTATAACCGCAACGAGCAGGCAAAATACTGGCTATACGAAACCATAAACGAGTCGATTCGCAACAGTTTCTTCCAAAACGAGAAAATAATTGCAAGCCTACCCGAATACGAACAAAAGGTACTAGACAACAAAATCAGCAGTTTCGTTGCCGCTAACGAACTATTAGCAAAATACTTTGAAAAATGATTGGACAGGAAATAGTTTACAAGGCACTCGCCGACTTGAACATAAAATTTGAATACTACGAATCGCCTCGCGACTTCTCATCCGAAGACGATGGCGCATTCTGGAAACGCATCGGTGCATGCAGATGCAAAAATCTGTTCATGCGCAACCACAAGGGAAACCAGCACTACCTGCTCATTTCCGACTACTACCGCGACATAAACATCCACGCCATAGAGCACAAACTGAAACAAGGAAAACTTTCGTTCGCATCGCAGGAAAGAATAGACAAGTGGATTAAAGGTACTATTGGGGCAATTTCCGTCTTTTCGTTACTCAACGACACCGAAAACCACACCATTGCATTCATCGACAAGACATTGCTAACCAAAGGACATCTAACCTTCCTGCCGAATCAACTTAATGCCTTGATTTCCATCAGCACAGAAGATTTTGTAAGAATACTTGATTATAGCGGAAACAGGTACGAGTTTGTGGATTTGGAAGTAGCGGATGATATAGAAGCGTAAATTTCCTACTCATTTATATCCCTATGCGAGATTTCCACAACAAGAGGAACAACCATTGAACTTGAATAGGAAGAAAAACCTATACCATCATGTGAATACTTAATATCACTCTGCGGAACAAGGTAAGCACCTAGTACCGTCTTCAGTTTTCGATAGAAAGAACCCTCTGAAATTGCCATACTTCTTACTATATCCTTAATATCCAATTTATCATGCGAATACAGAACACAGAAATAATCGGTTCCAGCTTTTGTATCTAACTCAAAATAATACTTTTCGCTTGGCAACGACATATGACTTTCTGTATAATTAAGGTAAGCACTGATAAAATCGGAATATGGAAACAATTTCTGTACATCGTTATGCAAGTCGGATGATATAACATAAACCCACGCAGGTTCGCCACATCCCACCGAAAGACGAAACCTCTTGCCCGACATATAATCCTCGTCGGTATAATAGTGATAAAGTTCGCCAACTGTATCCAACTTTATTTTCATGTCATTTCCACCATCACGCTCTATAATGGACATTTCGCCAGACATCTGATAAGCATTGCACATCGACTGCGTTTCTTTTTTCTTCAGATAAATATCGTATGCATATCTAACAACATCACAATAGTCAGCGTACTTTATCCATGCAAATCCTCCATTTCCCCATTTTTCTCCCCAGCTATTCATAACTTCAAAAGCACCGCCGAACTTGTCATCATCGTAACCGACAACACACATGGCATGAAAACCGCGCTGCCAATCCTTGTTGCCATTCCACACATCACCAACCGCATCAAGCGAATTGAAACGAACGAACGACACGACTACAGGTCTGTCCTGCGACAGAGCCTTTTTAGTTAGCGAAACCTTATCTGTGGCATTGTCACAATAATCGTTGAATATCAACGAATAACCATCTATACGGTTGTTAATCGCGTCGTCGAACAACTCATCTGGAACATTATCCACGCAAAGTGCATCAAACTGACGCATCTTTGGCACGCCCTTGTCCATAAGCAATCCTAGTGATTCGCCTATAGACGAACCCTCCTTGCAGTCGGGAGATGTCGCTACTTGCTTATATATGAACAATGGTGAGAACGCTTCCTTTGTTATTGAATCTGCATCTGTCCAACCATTTGATATAGCTTCACAAATAGTCCTCGCTGCATAGATAGCAGCCCACGAAGTGCATGTGTTGTAATCGGATTGCGATTTGGGATGAGGACAATATTTTTTCAGCGAATACTGGCGAGGCAAAACCTTATAGTCACGTGTCTCCAATTGCGGGCGCAAGGGTGCCTTTCCATCAATTTCGGATTTATATACACAACCAGAATCAACATTTTGTGCCATTATCTGACAAAATGCCAAAAGCATCGCAAATGTTTGTAATATGATAACGAATCTTCTCATAACCGTGCTCCTATTGCTTGTTGAAATAGAAATCGCCAGTAAAAGATGACGACATCCACGGACGCTGCATATTCTGAGTTTTGTCAATCACTTCAGAGCCGACCATTTTCAGAAAATGAAGCACATCGAGGTTTGGATAGTCTAGAGCATTAAGGAAAGCCTCAGTGTATGGACTATTTCGACCAGAACCATCAAGAGCAGTATGTCCTGGAGCGGTAGAAAAAGAAATTATAGTACCTTCTGGCGCATTCATCAACGACAAACCGTGAGTCTCAACACTTCTGTGCCACGACCTTGAAATAGGGTCGTTACGACAGGCATCAAGAACCACAATATTAAGCTTACACTTCGAATCCTCCATAATTCCGAGGATACGCTCCATGTCAACACACTTATATTTTATATTGTCCTCGGCAAGATTCTCAATATCTGTTGGAAGCAGATAGTTCACACCTTTGCTCTGTATTCCGTGACCTGCATAGAAAAACAATGCCACATCGTAATCCCTTGCCTTAATGCCAAACGCCGTCAATTCCTTGTCCATTTCCTCAAGCGTTGCATCAAGTTTCAAAATGACATCGAAGCCCAAATCTTTCAATTTTGCAGCAACATCGGCAGCATCGTTTTTAGGATTGGCTAGGTTCATCGACCCTTCGCTATAATTGGAGTTTCCGACTATCATAGCAATACGCTTGTCGTTGTATTCATGAATCTGTCTATCGATATGATGTGTTACAACTTTTTCTGCCGTAGCAATACCTTCCGCATTGCGAACACTCACCACTATACGGTTCAGTCCGTCGGCAAGAGAGATTGTCTTTTCCACAGTCATGTCGTAGTCGTCGGCAGCTACCACGCTTATACCACGCTCATGCTCACCATTAAGCGTTATGCCAACATCCTCAATCTTCGATTCCGACTTTATACCTATTTTTAATTTGTAGTCACTTGTCGATGAAGTCGGCTCAAATTCAACCCACTCTATTGTAGCCAACCGTCCTGTGATGTTTCCATATACAATAGTCTTCGATTCCTGCATCGAACCTGCTGCATTTCGCACTATCACCTCTATCGTATTGGCACCTTCGGCAAGTGTCATGTTGCATTCCACATTTATATCATAGCCATTGCCCCTTATTTCACGCGGAGTTCCTTTGTAACGCACACCATTTAACATTATGGTGACATTTTCCACCTTCGAGTTTGAACTAATTCCAATATTCAAAGGATATTCCTTGTTTGTTACATTTGTTTGAAATCCTGGCCACAGAATCGAAGCAAGCATACCATCAATAGACTTGTCGCTTTCGTCCGCCCTGTCTTTCCAATATTTTGCCATCGACGGATCTTTGGGAACACCGCGACCACTGGCATAGCACCGCGACAAATCACCAGCAGCCTGCTTGCTCCCCTGCTCAGCAGCCTTCTTTAGCCAGTTAACAGCAAGAACATCATCCCTATTGAATCCATCTCCACCCATATACCAATAACCTAGCATAGCCTGACCATTTTCGTACCCCTGTTCGGCATACTTTTTCATGTAATACAAAGCCTTTTCTTTGTCGCTGTTCCTATATAAAAATCCTAACATATACTGAGAACCAGCATCTCCTAGTTCGGCAGCACGTCCGTACCAATACAAGGCCTTGTCATTGTTCTTTTCAATAACCTCTCCGTCCAAAGTTCCCCCACTGAAGAACAAATCCCCCAACTGCTTCTGTGCAACCATATCACCATCATCGGCTTTTCGCGAAAGTTCGGAAAACGACTGCGCAAAACTTTGACTTGCAAAACAAGCTAACATCAGACAGACTAAAAGGCTATTTATATATCTCATGGCAAATATTCTTTATGAAAAAAAACAATAACATGTCGCTAACAGCATCATTAATGCAACAAAAAACGCAATGATTCGGTGCAAAAATAATACCTTCCGCACAAAAATCCAAGGCATTTTTTGACAAAATACAAAAAAAATTTCATACGCACAAAACACCGATATTATATTTTTTTAACTAATTTTGCAGAGATTTTACAAAAGAAACTGACGACGGAACAATGCATAAATTATCGAGGATACTACTGCTGATACTTATCATATTGCCTAACACCATCTTCTGCCAGAACGAAGCCGACCGATGCTTCACTCTCGACAACCTTATTTCACTGGTAAACCAACGACAAGGCAACGACAACGACACTTCAGCAGCAAAACTAATCCGCGAAAAAGGATTCCAATGGAGCAACGACACAATATCGTACGAATACAGCAGCAACAACATAACACTTAAATACCAGTCAACAAATGTATTCTACGACAACATCAACTGGAGCCGCCCATCAATAATAATATTCGCCTCGAACGACGGACTTTGCAACATTGTAAAGATGAAGCTAAACAAATCGCTGTGTCCAAACTCAATGAGGCAGGAATTCGACAACAACAACTTCCACCCATCAAACGGCGGTCAGCAATACCACGGACATTCGATGCTAAACGACAAACCTAACTACTACGAAATTGATTACTACGAAGACAGCACCGATATTGAAATGATTATCAAAAACAAAGGCGAGCTTGACGAATACACAAAAAAACTGGCGAAGAATATGGAAACAACGATTTATGCCAAGATAGAAAGAGCCAACAAGCTCAGCTCCGCCAACAAATTCAACGATGCATATTCGACAATTGACTCAACCATGGGAATTTACAGCCCTATGGACTCTAACCTATATATAGTACGAAAGAAGATAAGGAACAACCATATACAATTCCTATACGGAAAACTTTCGGAAGCAGTGAACAAAACAGACAACATATCCGAAGGAATATCACTATGTAACGAAATTCTTGTCCTTGATAACCAAAACGATTCCATAAACGAAATTCGCAATATGCTCATAGGTGCAACCAAAAAGGAATACCAGCCATATTCGCTGCAAAACCCGCTAGGATACAACTTGGTTTTAGCATCGCTGGAAGACATTATAAACAATGAAATTCTGAATAATCATAGCACACAGAAGCAAACGATAAAACTTGACTTCACATTCCAGACCGACCTTAGCAACAAATCAAACGGCTCGATGAGTCTTAAAAAGTTCGAGCCCGATGGGTTCACACAGATTGACTCTACCAAACTTGCCACAAGAAACAGAAAACTCGACATATATGTGAAAAGCATCGCCGCAAGTCCTATAATAACACCTATCACAAAGTACGGACTAATGGTGAACACAAAGGAAAGTCTTTCATACACAATAGAATGGGAATGTCAGGACAAGATTGTAAAGATGATACGCGGAAAAAAGATTTCAAGCAACAACACGCTAAAACCATATATCGACTCCATAAACGCCGAATACCTGAAAAACATTTCACCCAAGACAAAAAAGGACACTCTTCCATACAAAGTTATATACACTGTAACACAATGGGATAAGCGTTGTAACGAAAACAGCGCATCCGACCTGAGGATAACGGGCATAAAAACATCGAACTATTATTCGTGGATGCCTTCACTTGCAGTTCCAGGCCTTGGCACCTACCTTCAAGGATACCATTCTTCCGTAGTAGCAAGAGCTTTGCCCTTTGCAATGTTCACAACTTTTGCAATACTTGGACTTTCATGGGAAAACGGAAAAGGCAAGGAAATAGAACGCCCCGGATGGAAAGACGAACATGCCAATTCGTCACGATTCTGGGAATACAAGAATTTCGGATACATAACAGGATATATCAGCTTGGCAGTTGCTGCTACAATATACATAAACGACCTAACTGAAAGCATCATAGCAACAAAACGTAATATAAAACGTACACAACGGTTGCGCGATGCTTTTGAAAAGAACAATTACATCAACCTGCAAACCAAAGACATACAATTGGAAAAACGAAAGAATTAAAATTCATTGCTATGAGAAACATATTTTTTGTAACAATTCTGATGTGCGTAGCATTTTGCTCATGCGAAAAAGTAAAAGGCAACGGTGAAATAACAACAGAAAACAGAGCTATTGACGGCTTTTTCACCGAAGTCGAAAACGACACAAAATTTGATGTTGAAATCGAATTTACAAACAACAACCAGAAAGCGAAAATCACTGGCGAATCAAATATTATCCCCAAAATTTACATCGGAGTAAAAAACAAAAAACTTACCATCAAGAAAGACAAGTCGAAATACAACTTGAAAAACACAGAGCCTGTTACCATCACTATTTACATGAACAGCAGCGACTATTTGGATTTCATCAACACTGGAAGCGGCGACATGACAATATTATCACCGTTGTCGAAAAAAATAACCTTCGAGAACAGCGGTTCGGGCGACCTGTATGCCTTCGACTGCGAAAACGAAGCCACTGAAATAATGAGCAGCGGTTCTGGCGATGTCGAAATCAGAGGTATTACCGCAGAAGCAAAAATAACCGGCTGCGGCACGGGTGAAATCGACTGCTACCACCTTGTGGGACAATTTGTTGAAATACACTCGTCAGGGTCTGGTCGCATAGAGGCATACGCCACCGACGAAGCCGATGCATGGATTAGCGGTTCGGGCGAAGTGTATGTATATGGAACCGAACGTGTTAGATACCACTACGAATACGACGACAAATAATTCCAATGCCGGGAATATACGTCCACATCCCATTCTGCAAGTCAAAGTGCATATACTGCGACTTTTATTCGATTGCCCTACCCTCTCTAATCCCCGACTTCTGCAATGCGCTAAAAAAAGAAATTGAATCCAGAAGCAACACATTTTCAGGAAAAACAATAAATACAATATATTTCGGAGGCGGAACTCCTTCGATACTTGAAATTGAAAATATTGAAAAAATTTTATCCAAAATCCACAAAAATTACATAGTCGCCAACAACGCGGAAATCACACTCGAAGCCAATCCAGAAAACATCAGCCTTGAATATCTGGTTGAACTGAAACGCATTGGCATAAACAGACTGAGCATAGGAATACAAAGTTTCGACGATGAAATTCTAAAATTCCTAAAACGCAGACACTCTGCATCCAATGCAATCGAATGTGTAAAAACTGCTAAAGAATGTGGATTCGACAATATCTCGATCGACCTTATATACGGCATAACTGGACTATCAAACGAAATGTGGCGTAAGGAACTAATAACAGCATTCTCATTGCCAATTACTCACCTTTCGTGCTACTGCCTTGGAATAGAAGAAGGGACTTTGCTACACAGATACTACCGCGAAAACAGATACACACCAACCAATGACGACACCTGCCTTCGCCAGTTCTTGGACTTCGACAAGATGTCGGCAGAAAACGGATTCACGCACTACGAAATTTCCAATGCAGGCAAAAACGGTTGGCACTCAAAGCATAATTCTTCATATTGGAACAGAAGCGAATACCTTGGCTTTGGACCATCCGCACATTCCTTTGTTGCAAACTCACGCTCATGGAACATTGAAAATACGAGCGAATACATAAAATGCATATCTGAAGGCAAACCATATTCGACAAGCGAAACACTAACCAGCTCCGACATTTTGGAAGAATACATAATGCTAGGTCTCAGAACCGCCAAAGGCATAAAACTCGACAAAACAGAAGAACTATTTGGCATAATCAAATCCAACAAACTAAGAAAAGCCATATCCAAACTTAATCCCGCCCACATACATTTTGACGGCAACAGTCTTTCGCTTACAGCCAACGGAATGTTCGTTTCCGACAATATAATATTGATCCTGCTACAGGAATTATAAGCAGCAACAAAAAATAAATCATTTTTTCTCATGGAAAAAAAAATTATTTTATTAACTTTGAACGATTTTTTGTTTCGTATTTATGAAAAGATTTATTTTACTCATAATGCTGCTTGCGACAAGCCTTGTTTATTCGCAACAACAATCTGTTACAACACAAGGAACAGAATTTTTCGCTGTATTCATGCAAAACAGCAGCCATACGGCTGGTGATTCAGAATTAGAGCTAAGCCTTATGGTGACATCTAAACGCGCATGCAGTGTAACTGTTAGAAATCCGAACTCCACATGGTCAAATACATTCAGCGTAAATGCTAACTCAACATACAAGTATGTAATACCTACAAACCAACAATCACAATGCTACATTACATCAACTACTTCTTCCGCAGTAAATAAAGGTCTCATAATTACCTCTACCGATACAATTTCGCTATATTCTTCGAATTTTGCATCAGCAACTTTCGACGGATCATTAGTACTTCCTACAAGTGCACTCGGCAACGAATACATAATTCAATGCTACCCACCTGTAATAAATGAAAGTGAATTTACAATCACCGCAGTTGAAGACAACACAATAGTTGACATTACGCCTTCTGTTTCTATCAGCGCTGGAACTACACACACTGCAAATACAACTTTTAACGTTTCATTGAATAGAGGGCAATCTGTTTTTATGAAATCTACTACTACCGGCTCCAACGGCGACCTTTCGGGCACAAGGATAGTAGCACGCAATTGCAAAAAAATAGCAGTATTTAACGGAGACTACTCTACACGCGTTCCTGCAAGCGCCAGTGAATTTGCCGACCATATTTACGAACAGGCATTCCCTGTAACATCATGGGGCAAAAAATTTGTAATCACAAATACCTTGCAAAGCGCATCTTCTGGAAGAACTTACGACCGCGTAAGAATTACAGCATCTGCAAATAATACTACCATAAGAAAAAACAACTCTCAAATCGCCACAATAAACGCAGGTGAAACATACGAAACACAAATAACAGCATCAGAAGGTGCCGCATATTTCGAAACGTCAAACCCTTGTGCCGTTTACATGTACCTTGTAAGCAAATCGTACGGAGGTTCAGAGTACGGAGACCCATCAATGGTATGGATAGCACCATTGGAACAAAGAATAAAAGAAATAGTTTTCAACACATTCTTCCCTGGCTCAAGTTTTACCGGACCGAACAGACCCTCAACACATATCGTAAACATTGTTGCAGAAACCTCCAGTACAGGACAAATAAGACTTGACGGAAGCACGATTTCCGGATGGTCAACAGTAACTGGAAATACAAACTATTCGTATGCACGAAAAGTTATCAGCCACGCAGCTCATTCTCTAACCAGCACTGGCGGAAACGGATTCATCGCACATGTCTATGGCATTGGAAGTGCTGTTTCATACGCATATTCAGTCGGTTCATTGGCAACTAACTTGTCTGAAAGAATGTACATCAACGGAATCGGTAGCACCGATGCAAACGTGGACGGAACATTCTGCGAAGGACAGGAAATATCGTTCTCATCAGAAGTTGACTACGACTACGATAATATCAACTGGAATTTCGGAGACGGAACGACATATAGTGGAAATTCGACTTCCCACACTTTCTCACAACAAGGCGACTACACCGTAAACATGCAAGTAACATCAAACGGTAGCGGTTGCTCAAGTTTCTCTACCGCAGTAAACTTCGACGTATCTATAGGCCACGTATGGGAAACAGAACTAACAACCGAAGCGAACTATGGAGAAACAATAACAGTGCAAGGAGTAATTTTTGTCGCCAGAAACGATACAACTATAACGCGATTATACCAAAGTACTGCTGGTTGCGACAGTACTGTAATCAACCATGTTATAATAAGAACCATAGTGAACGACCTAATTGTACAGATTTGCGAAGGCGAGACATACAACGAAAACGGATTCAGCGAATCTACTACAGGTCATTACATACATACAGAACAACTGCCGAACGGTATCGACAGCATTACAAACCTATACCTTACAGTTAGGGAAGTGCCAACTGTCAGTATCGTCGGAAACAACTCGCTATGCAACGGTTCTGTAGAAATAATGGCAGGTGGCGGAACTTCTTACCATTGGTCAACAGACGAAGATAGCCAGGAAATTGTTATTACTGAAGCCGGACCATACACGGTAACTGTAACAAATGAATATGGCTGCACCGCCTCCGCAGAAAAACCAATAGCTAGAGAAATTCAGATTAATGTGGCATACGACCCGATACTTTGCTATGGCACTTCAACAGAAGTAGTCGTATCCGCTCAATACGGTGTAACGCCATATACAGGAGAAGTCACCGAAAACGTTCATGCAGGACAGAGAACATACAGAGTTACCGATGCTGACGGATGTTCAGCACAAACATCAATAAATATTACTGAACCAGAAGAACTTACAAGCGCATATACAAGAATAGACGCCTACTGCAACGACCCATACGGAACAATTTCAGTAACACCACATGGCGGTGTCGGTCAGTATTCTATATTATGGGACGACGGTTCAACCGATTTCACAAATAATTCAATAACTCCTGGAATATACCATCCATACACAATTACAGACGGAAACGAATGTACTCATACCGATTCGACAAAAATATCACAGGAACCACCGATTACATTAACAATCACACAGGAAAACGTTTCTTGCAACAATGGACACAATGGTTCTATAACTATTACTAATATCAACAACGGACACGAACCATACATATACAATTGGAATAACGGTCAATCCGAAGCTACAGCTATCAACCTTGTATCAGGCAACTATATGGTAAGTGTCACCGACGACCACAACTGCACAGCAAGCGCAACTATTTACATATCACAGCCCGAAGCTCTTAGAATTAACAGCAGTGTAAAGAATGCCAGCTGTCTCGGAATGTGCGACGGTCGGATTGCTATAGAAGTATTAGGCGGCACACCAAGCTACACCTACAGATGGAATGTCGGATACGACATGGCTGTATTGGAGGAACTATGCGACGGAACATATAGTCTTACCGTAACAGATGCAAACGGGTGCATCACTAGTGGCTCGTTCAACGTAATACAGCCCGAAGCAATTCAGGCAAGCGCAACCGGCAACGATGTTTCGTGCTATGGTGGCAGCGACGGAAAAATAACCGTAAATGTAAGCGGAGGAACCGAACCTTACAATTTTGCTCTTACTGAGTTCATGTCACAAAGTTCGACTTACAACATACTGGAGAACCTTTCGGCTGGCGAACATACCATATACATAACCGATGCAAAAGGTTGTACTGCAAGAGCAAATGCCACTGTCGGCAGTCCCGAAAGAATATCTGTTGAATACCAGATAGTTGATGTAAGCTGCAAAGAAGCTACCGATGGCGAAATACATATAGCCGCAGAAGGAGGACATCCGCCGTTCTACATTACGACCGACAAGGAAAGCAACAAACCTCTCGATGAAAACGCCGCAGTTACAGGTCTAGGCTCTGGAATTTACCACTTGGTTGTTTCTGACGAAAGCGGTTGCACCTATTCGCTTAAGAACGTCAGAATACCCGACAATCCAAACGATTGCTTACATGTCCCCAATGTATTCACGCCCAATGGAGACGGAATAAACGACTCATGGGAGATATCAAATATAAGCATGTACCCCGAAGCCAAAATATACGTTTTCAACCGCTGGGGTCAGAAACTTTACGAAGGTGACAGTTCTTCGGAATACTGGAACGGTGAATACAGAGGCAAATTAGTACCTGCTGGAACATATTTCTTCGTGGTTTATATCGGTGAAGGCTACAACACATACTCAGGACCTCTATCAATATTGTATTAATACGACAACAAATTTAATTAGATATAAAATGAATAAGAAAGTTATTATTGCATTGCTCGGCATCACGTTGATTTCAACGAACCTCTGGGCACAGGAGAAAGAAGAGAAAGAAGATGAGGGTTACGTATTCACCAATGTGAAGGAAATTCCTATCACATCGGTAAAAGACCAGAACCGCGCAGGAACCTGCTGGTGCTATTCGGGACTTGGTTTCATCGAGGCAGAATTGCTCCGCATGGGCAAGGGCGAATACGACTTCTCGGAAATGTTCATTGTATCAAACACTTATATCGACCGCGCAAAGGCAGCCGTCCGCATGCACGGTGATGTTTCGTTCTCGCAGGGCGGTTCGTTCTACGATGTAATCTACGGAATGTCGCACTTCGGACTTGTTCCCGAAGAAGAAATGCGTCCAGGTGTTATGTACGGCGACACTTTGTCAGACCACACCGAACTTTCGGCTGTATCTGATGCAGTTGTAAAGGCTATCGCAAAGGGCGAACAGAAGAGCATGCAGAAGAACAGCGAAGGTCAGCCACTCTGGCTCGAGGCAATCAAGGCCATCCACGATGTATATCTTGGCAAGTGCCCTGAAAAGTTCACTTACAAAGGAAAAGAATACACCCCAATGTCATTCTACCAGTCACTCGGGCTTAACCCAGATGACTATGTATCAATAACATCCTACACTCATCACCCATTCAACGAGAAGTTCGTTCTCGAAATTCAGGACAACTGGAGATGGTCGCAGTGCTACAACGTAACTATCGACGAACTTATGAGAATTTTTGACAACGCTATCGAAAACGGATACACCGTTGCTTGGGGTGCCGACGTAAGCGAACAAGGATTCAAGATTGGCACACGCAAAGGATTCTGCGTATTGCCCGAAACCAACGCTGAAGCAGCCAGCATGAAGGGCAGCGATATGGCACACTGGACAGGCATGAGCGCAAAGCAGATTGTTGACGAAGCCGCAAAGCACCCGACACCACAACGCTGGGTTACCCAGGAAGAACGCCAGATTGCATTCGACAACTGGGAGACCACCGACGACCACGGAATGGTTATCTACGGTACTGCAAAAGACCAGACTGGAAACGAATACTACATGGTAAAGAACAGCTGGGGTGAATACGGCGAATACAAAGGTATGTTCTACGCTAGCAAGGCTTACGTTAGATACAAAACAATGAACATAGTTGTTCACAAGGACGCTTTGCCAAAGGACATTAAGAAAAACTTAGGCATTAAATAATTAAGCACAAAAAACAAAATGGGAAGCGAAGCCATGCGTTTCGCTTTTCCATTTTAAACATATTAGTTTATAGGCATATTCTTGAAATCCTACACTTATGGAAGAACAAGTCAAGAAAAAGAAAAGCAAGGGAAGAAAAATTTTAAAGGGACTACTGATAGCATTTGGTAGTCTTATTGCTATTCTTGTGCTACTAGTCGCTTTTTCACCGCTAATACTCGAAACCTACATCAACTCCGAATCAGGCAACAGAAAGGTGAACGAAATCGCAAGCGACTACCTTAACGCAAAATTCGACTTGGGAAAAATAAACATCAAGGTTTGGAAAAACATGCCTAATGTCGAGCTTGAACTCATCAACAGCGAGATAATCTCGAAAGCAATAAAGGATGACCTTACTGACACTCTCTTAAAATTTGACACACTCAGGCTTTCGGTCAACATAATGGAATTCCTGAAAAACGACAGCATAATCATCAACGAAGCCTACCTCTCCCACCCTGTAGCCAATGTCTATACTACAGCCGACGGCAAAGCCAACTGGGAAATCTACGAATCGGACACCACTCCCGACGAAGACACATCATCGTTCGACTACAAAATTCGCGTAAAACGACTGTTTGTCGAAAACCTGCACGCAAACTACTACGACGGAGAATCGAACATGCGAGCATCGCTCGACTCCACCGACATCGAAATGACTGGCGACATGGACGCACAAGTCATGAACTTTATCACAAAACTGAAAATCAACGCCGCATACGACGACGGATCATCATATATTTTTGCAAAAATTCTCCCATCCGAAATCGACCTTAACGGAAACATGGAAAAGGGAGAATACAAACTGTCAACCACTTTCGGGCAGATTGCCGCACAATTCAGCGACAGCACTTCATGCACCAACATGGTTGTCGATTCGATAGGAATAGGTGCACTGGCAATACTAACCGACAGCACCTACGACCTCGAGACAAAACTAAATCTGCTTCTTTCGGAATACAACGACTCTACGCTGACATTCAACGACATACCTTTAGGCATTGAGCTGAAGGGCAAAACAAACGCCGACATCGACGAATTCGACATCGACACATTAAAAATTGAAAGCACAGACATTTTTGTAGGCGCATCGGGATGGGCGGAGAACATGGAAGACTCGTCGTGGAACACCGACCTGTCGCTAGCCCTCGACATTCCCCACCTCGACAACGTATTGGAAATGATTCCGCCTAACCTTGTATCAGAATTGAAAAAATACAAGATTTCCGGCTCTGTCAACTTCAACGGAACCGCAAAAGGTACATACAAGGACGACATCTACCCCAATATAGATGCCAACATTGCACTTAACGACATTAGAGCCGTAGTTCTTGAACAGAATGCAGTGGTAAAGTTGGACATGGAATCAGACCTGAAATATTCATCTGAAAAACAAAGCGACTCATACATAGACGTCAAGCAACTTAACGCAAGAGTTGGCGAAACCTATTTCAACCTCAAGGGCAAAGCCAGCAACATACTTGGCGACCCGTACATAAATGCAAAACTGAAATGCAATCTGAACCTCGACTATATTTCGAATCTTTTCCCAATCGAGGATATTGTATATAAAGGACAACTCTCGTCCGACATCGAAGCAAGATTCTCACTTGCCAACCTGATGAAGATGAACATGCCCAAAATATACATGCTCGGCAACATCAACATCGAAAAAATAATGCTGAGAGTTCCTTCTCAGAAGTTCTATGTTTTCGGACAGAACGCGACTGCCGACCTTGGCATAAACTCGATGAAATCACGCCGTTCGGACAGAATACAACTCAGCAGTGCACGCGTAAAAGTTGATACGGTAAGAGTTTTCTCGCCACGCACAATCGAAGCAAGAGTTTCAAAACTAAACATTTACGCCAATGTTGAAGAACCGATAAACGATGTTCCGCACCTGATTGTCGCTGGAAGTTTGAGAGGAATGCAGGCGATTGTAGCCGACACAATGTTCGTTTCTGGAAAAACAGGACGAATCTCGATGGCAATCCGTCCCGACACCACTGACAATCTGATTCCAGCCCTACGCGCATCGCTCGGTCTGGACTCCATCGTTTACTACGAGCCAACCGCCGGAGCCTTCCTCGATTCGACACGCATAGTTCTTAACGGTTTGCCAAGAGTAAGAAAATATAAACGAGTAAACGGAGAACGTGTTGAAATCGACCAATCGACAAGGACTTCAATCAATATCGACTCGCTCATAAGCCTGTGTACAGGAATTGAAGATGCCGAAAGCGCACTGCGACGTTTCCGTTTCGATGGAAAGATATACGCAAAGGCTGTCAGATACATGACGCCCTATCTTGACCTGAAGATGGGCACACGAAGACTAGATGTAACATTTACCGACGACACTCTGCACCTTAACAACTTGATGCTACGAATGGGGCGCTCGTTGCTGAGAATCGACGGAAGAGTGGATAACATGCGGCGTGCATTCCTGCGCGGACGCACCCTGAGTGCCGACTTGAATGTCAAATCAAGAAATCTTGACATTAATGAAATCCTTTATGCAAACTACATAGGCGAGCAAAAGAAAAAAGAGGATGACGAAGCCAAAATGGCTGCCAAAGAAAAAATGGAACAATACAAAGGCGGCATGAGAAGCACGACGCAACAACGTCCTGCCGTTAGCGATTCGGTAAGAGCGCACATTGCCGACTCTATCAGGAAAGCATATAGCAAAAAAGACCTCAGCGAAATCTACAACGATAGAATGGGTCGTATGAAAGCCTTGATAGAAAAGGCCCACAGCGAGGAACTTGCCAACAAGGACGATGTGGAAATACAAGACACCACCGAACCCGAATACGACACAGTGCCAATGACGCTTATTGAAGTTCCCGTAAACCTAAACGGCAAATTAAGCCTGAAACTCGACACGGTAAAGTTTGCCGGACTTAAGATGAACGACCTCAACGGCGACATTACCATACAAAACAGCACTTTGTCAATCAAGGACATGAAGACCACCAGCAATGTCGGCGACTTGAAACTCAACGCAATATACACTTGCAATAACCCCGACACCGCCAAAGCCGGTCTCGACCTCATAGGAACCAACATAACGGTGGAGGATTTGCTCACGGCCTTCCCGATGATCGACTCGATACTGCCAATGCTTAGTTCGTTCGAAGGCAAACTCGACTGCGAGTTGTCGGCAATAACCGACCTCGACAGGGAAATGGAACCAGTTCTGCCAACTTTGCAAACCGCTTGCCATATCAACGGCAAGAACCTTGTACTACTCGATGGCGAAACATTCACAACCGTTGCCAAGTACTTGATGTTCAAAAAGAAGACAAAGAACGTAATAGATAACATGTCGGTTGAATTTACAATCGACAAAAACATTCTCAGCGTATATCCGTTCACGCTGTCGATGGACAAGTACAAGGTTGCAGTAAGTGGAAAGATGGATTTCGACTTCAAGTATTTCTTCCATATTTCGGTGCTTGAGCCAAAGAGTTTACCGAATTTAGGTATCAACGTACAGACAAAGGAACCAAAGAAAAACAAGAAAGATAAAGGCAAAGACGACGAAGAAGAAGGCGAACTTGCAGAGGAAACCGACGACTTCCAGTTCCGTCTTGTAAAACCTTTGTACAAGGACGAAAAATCTATTGCTCAGTCGATTAACCTCGTCAACAAGTCGGGGTTTGGCAGAATATCACTGCAACAGAACCTCCGCAAGACAATACAGAATATCATTGAAAACTACGAAGAAAACAAGGAACAATAAAATAAACATTCGACCATGGAAACGGTATTTTCAATAATAATGGCAGCAATTGGTGTATCACTGTTGCTATATGCTGGAATTGCGTATTTGTCTGGCGACCCGATTATTATGTTTCAAGGTGTGTATTCGTTTCCGAAGGGCAAAAAGGCAAAAAAGGAATATATCCGCAAAAAGTTTGTAAAAATTATCCTGCTGATTGCACTTTCGTTTTTGGCGAGTGCGCTTGTCGGTTTGACGCAAATTTATTGGCTTGCCGTGATAGTTCTTGTCATGGGCATAGTTCTTACCATAATAATCGGCAAAAAGATAATGAAGAGCTAAGCATTTTCCTAATCCGTATTGTAAAATATCTCTACATATACGAAAAATCTATCGCACAGTCGATTAGTCATATCAATAAGCTTTGTCAGGGCAGAATTTCACTTTAACATAATATCCGCAAAACAACACAGAACAAAATAGAATACTACAAAGTCCACCCAGCATTTCTTTACAAAGAATCTTACAAAAATCTGTAACCTGCGACAAGTTTTGGCGCAAGTGCATACGACATTTGTTGTCGCAGAATGATAAATTTTCAGTTATGAAAAAGGTAAAGATTATAGGCGTAGGTTGTGGCGGTGGCAACATTGTCAACCATTTGAGCGAAAGCAAACTCAATGATGTTTCGCTGGCGGTTTGCGACTTGGACGCATCGGTTGTTGAACGCACAAAGGCAGGCACTGCATTGCAGTTAGGCACTGACGGTTTAGGAACGGGTAGCAATCCCGACATTGGACGTGCAGAAGCCGAAAGAAAAATTGCTGATATTCGCGCACTGTTGAGCGACAAACCGCAGATGGCATTTGTGGTTTCGTGTTTTGGCGGAGGATGCGGGACTGGTGTTGCGCCCGTGATTGCCCGTGAGTCGAAAAGTATGGGGATAACGACCATCGGCATTGCCACTCTGCCGTTTGAATTTGAAGGGAACCTTAGATACGAATGTGCGCTCGATGGCATTCGCGAAATGGCGAAGAATACCGATGCCATGTTTCTTCTCAACAACCAGTATGTTTTTCGCCAGCATTGGGAATTGCCGATGAATGAAGCATTTACAAAAGCAGATGAACTGATGGGTAATGTAATCAAATGCATCGCGAGTTTCACCGAGACACCAGAAAGACCAAAGAAAAAAATGAGATTAAGGGATGTATGGAGGAGAATTGTGAGAAGAAATACCCAAAGAGGCATCGGGATAGATTCATAAAAATATTGGAGTACGTCATTATTTGGCGCACCCCAATTTTAGTTTTGCGTCAAAATAACAAATACAATATGGTAACACAAGAGTTTATAACGCAGCACATCAAGAAAGGACAAATATCTATTATTGCAGGTCGTCCTTCAACAGGAAAAACATCACTTGCAATTTCAATTTGCATTAATCTTGCCCAAAACGGAGAAAAAACATTGTTCGTTTCTCTCGAGTTAAGTGCGGAACAAATAAAAGAGCGATTCTTCAATAACGACAAAATCAAGGATTTAGAAAAATGTATAAAAATAGATGACACAAGAGATATGTCAACAAAGAGAGATATATCAATAAATTATCTCCGTTCAGAAATTGAATCGACAAAAGCAAACTATGTGATAATTGATTACATTCAATTAATGTCATCGGACAAAAATGAATTAAAGAAAATATTCACCGAACTTACCCGTATAGCATCAGACAATAATGTTTCAATACTTTTGTTAAGCCAATTAAGCAGACATGTCGAAGAAACGAACCCCCCAACGCTCAAAGACCTATTATTCCTTCAAGAATGTAATTTTGAAGGTATTGACGTTGTCTTTATAAATCAATACGATAAAAGTGGTTTGTAGTTTCTTAACGCTAGCCAGCCGCCTCTTGTCGCACACTGCGGTGTGTTGTGGCACACTGAGCTTGTCAAAGTGAGCGATAGTCGAAATAGGCTTGTCGAAGTGAGCGGAATCGGGAAATATTTTGAAAAAACATCTATCAACCGAAAAACATTCAGTATTAATTTGTAAATTTGAAGCACTAAAAAACATAAGATTATGCCACAGATGATAAACTTAGGGAGCGAAATGCTCCGCATAACGCCAAGGGGCGTTGAATACTCGACCAGCAGCGGTCGTATATGGTCGATTCGTTATATGGGCACTTCGTGCGGTACTTTTGTTGACCTGCTGCCCTACGGAACTGAAATTCTTGCTGTTACCAGCAAGGGAATATATTATAGCAGTAACGCAGGCCGTTCCTGGTCGTTACGCTACATGGGCACTTCGTGCGGCACATTCCAAAACCTTATGGACGGCGGCAAAGAACTCCTCGCCAACACCGACAAAGGCCTGTACTACTCTACAAATGGCGGAAGAACATGGGTGAAGAGGAGATGAATGTTTAACAATATTGAAAAACTTTATAATATGGATGCAACAATAACACTTAGAGAATTTATAGAGAAAAGGAAGAAATTTGTAATTCCAAATTACCAGCGTGGCTACATTTGGGGAAAATCGCGAGGTTCAGAAAAAAACTCTGTCCAATATGTATTGGAAAGTATCGAAAATTGTATAAAAAGCGGCACGGATTTATTTATGCAGGGGATTACTGTTACTGAAACTGACAATGAAATAATTCTCATTGACGGACAGCAGCGAACAACCTTTTTCTACTTGTTACTGACATATCTTGGATATAAAGAACAATTTGAAATTGAATATCCGATACGAACAGAATCTCAATTTTTTTTGAACGGAATAAAGAATAAGACATCTATTGAGATTGAAAAAATGTGTGATGAAAATGACAACGAAGATTTTCAAGACATATACTATTTCAAAAAAACTATAAGGTTGATTTCCAAGACCCAGAATCTTGACCAAGACAAAATACTTGATAAAGTACAGTTTTTATATATTAAAATACCAGAAGATAAGGCGACAATTGTATTTTCAATGATGAACGGAAGTAAGGCGAGTATGAAGACTGAAGAAATAATAAAAGCAGAATTGTTACGTCTAGTATCATTGGACAAAGTTTCTACGGAGGGTCGTGAGGCAGAAGCTATTAGATGGGAGCAAAATTTATTAAGAAGCAAATATGCTCGCGAATGGGACAAATGGCTCTATTGGTGGAATCGCAAAGAAGTATCGGAGTTTTATCACACAGGTAATAACGTTATGGGACTTCTTGTTAAA
Source organism: Bacteroidales bacterium (assembly GCA_017551515.1). Taxonomy (GTDB): domain Bacteria; phylum Bacteroidota; class Bacteroidia; order Bacteroidales; family ML635J-15; genus Bact-19. The sequence goes on from JAFZLK010000097.1 coordinate 33,141, forward strand.
ACATATCTTAAGTCAAAAGGCGGAAAAATTGATAAAGAAGGAAAATATTTCGAGGAATTTAGAGACAAATTGCTACGAGGTGACAATAACGAGAAAAAAGCGAAAGAAGTATTTTACGATTTGCGCCATTTGCAAAAAAAATTTGAGGATGTTTTTTACAGCATAAACGACGGCAAAAAACTCCATAACAAGGTGGGGGCTATTTTGACCCTCTTGGGCAGAGATGATAGGGATCGGTTTGTGAATTGGTATTTTTGTAATGAAGTGTCAGAACAAAAAATAGACGAATACTATAAATTTGTTTTTTTAGGATTGAGCCATACATCAATATTCGAATCTAAAAAAGAAGACATTGATTCGGCAAAAACAGAAATGTTAAATGCTGTATCTAATAATAATTTGTACAATGAGCAGTCGAATTATGCCTATAAGCAACTATTACGCAGAAATGTTGACCAAGACTCCAAATTAGGTAGAGTATTTGATTTCAGAATATGGAATGAAGCTTCATTGGAGCACATACTCCCGAAGTCCAAATTTTTCAAAGAAGAAAAAACACCAAATGGAAAGATTAGATATATACGTGGAGACGGGGCAGAAATATCTAAAGATGAAATAAATGATGGTATGATTAATGAAGATGTTTTCCAAAATAAAGGCAACGAGCATTGCATTGGCAATCTAGTCCTTTTGTATCAAAATGAAAATTCAAGTTTTGGTGCGAAATCTTTTGAAGAGAAGAAATCAATTTATTTTAATGTTGATGCAGAAAAACCTTTTAGAAGCAGACATCTACTACACACTATTGCAATATTCGCCAATAATAGTTGGGGAGTAAATGAAATTATCGAAAACAAAAAACAATTTATTAACGAAGTAAAGGAATATTATGAAATACAATAGTTTGTCAACAGGAAATACCTATAAATTAAAAGATTTGTTCTCAAAGGACAATAAAATAATCATTCCCGATCTACAGCGTGATTATTGTTGGGGAACAACACAAAATAGCGATGGCAACAATCTTGTCAAAGCTTTTCTGTCTAATCTGTTGAATAATACAGATAAGGATTTGAATATGGGTCTTCTTTATGGATATGAAGCACCGCTAGGTCACATCCAACTATGCGATGGTCAGCAGCGAATTACCACATTGTTTCTTCTGCTGGGTATGCTTAATAAAAAGGCAGATAACTCATTTAGACGTTTCCTAATTTCAGAAACAGAAGAAAACGACGATTGGGAACCTTATTTGCAATATGCTATCAGAGAAAGTTCTTTATACTTTTTGAGCGACTTGACCAGATTTTTCTTTATAGAAGGTAAGGATTTAAACGTTTCTGATATAAAACAGCAGTCTTGGTACTTCCTGGATTACGATTTTGACCCAAGCATACAAAATATGATTGCGACAATGAAAATAATCGAAGGAGAAATCAAGGATATTAATTGTTTGGAATTTGGAAAGTTCATTATAGAAAAACTTTCATTCCTTTATTACGATATGGAGAATCGTACAAAAGGAGAAGAAACATTTGTTGTCATCAATACCACTGGCGAACCATTGTCTGCAACAGAAAATCTAAAACCTTTGCTAATTAGCAGACAGCCGAAGGAAAAACAAAAAGTTTGTGCAGAAAAATGGGAAAAATGGGAACAGTTTTTTTGGAAAAACAGAGGTGAAAACGATACGGCAGACAACGGTCTAAAAGAATTTTTTAGATGGATTATGTTGCTGTCTTTAGATTCCGATAGTGATGGATTCAAGCAAATTCAGAAAAACGGAATATTCAAATTTGATTTGAATATTAACTTCGATACTGTCAATATGTATTTTGATATTGTATCAAAAAAATTATTCCCTAACGATGGAGCTGCTTTGTTTCCTAATAACAAAAAATGGTTATCCCCAGACCTTGATGGAAACGGGCAAATTACATGGTTTAGAATACTTCCAATAATACAATATCTATATCGTTTTCCCGATGCATTAGAAAAGGATGTCTGGAGAGTTAGAATGCTTTTTAGAAATCTTGCAATGATTTCAAATGTTCAAAAAGCAATTAAAGAAGCTCTGCCTGAAGCCATAAGAATAATAAATGAAATGCCTGAAAAAGATGTCTGCTCAATACTTCAATTAGAAAACATTTCCAAAATAGTAATTTCTGATGAAGTAAAACAGAAATTGCAAATATTATCTAATCACCCACAAAGGGAAAACATAGAAGAATATTTCTGGAAAGAAGAAGAAAATAAGATATGGAGTGGAGAAATTAAGCCTATGGTTCAATGGAGTATGACAGAAAATGATTTCGACTTTGAGTTGTTTAAAAATTATGCAGAAAAATTCAACAAGGTATTTCATGACACTCTAGAATATAATGAATTGGATATTACCAGACGTGCATTGCTTACGAGGGACTTGAATGGCTATCCTAGAATCTTTAAGGGATATACAAATTACTCATTTGCATGGGATTACGATGATTGGCACACCCTTATTTTTGACAACATAGAACAATTCAAATCATTCTTTGACGCATTAGATTTAAATGATATTTACAAAGCACAAGAAGAAATGATAAGTAGCAATCCTACAGATAAAAATTACGATGAATTTGTCAAGATACCAGATTTGCTTGGATATTGCGAACAAAAGAAAATTCAATGGTGGGGAGATGAATTGGGATGGACATTAATAAAAGGAGACAGGGCAAGCGGAGATTATGCCAATTTAAAATCATACAAATTATATTTGGAAATGAAAGATACGATCAAAGAATGCTATTTGCGGTTTTATGATGCAAAAAAAGACTCTTGTGTAGCAATTGACGAAACACAAAAATGCAATACTTGGGCAATAGATGTATGGCATTCAGGTGGAGACAATTATGCCTTGCAATTATTTAGAAGAAACGAGTCGGCAGAAAATGCATTCAGCGATTTGCCAATAAAATTAGGTTTGTCATGGAATGGAGAAAGATACGAAAAGAAAGATATGAAAAAGGATGATGCCATTAATATAACAAAAGAAATTATTGCATCTTTAATGGAATAATATTTACAACAACATTATTTTTTCCCCGCCTTTCCCAGCGGGGATTTTTATTTTATCAAAAAAACAATTCATACGACACATTTTGTCGCACCTTACATTTTCCTTTGTAAAAAAGATGAATACTATTACAATACCATTGACTATTTAGCATGAATTTTTAGTTTAAGAACAATAAATAATAAGATTAACATGGATTTACAAGGATTAATTACAGAACAACTTCTAGAGGATGCCAAAAGTCCAAAAGAAAAAATAATGATTTTAAAAAGCAAGTTGGATGATATTTCAAATCTGCAAAATCAGATTAACCAAATGAAAGATAAATATACAACAGAATGGCTTGTTAATATTAGTAAAATTTACCAAGCCGATTTGAGCAAGGTTGACAATAACGATTGGTGCGTGGTAAAAGAAATAGGTGTTTATACATTAATATTGTGTGCAAGAAAGCAAGGCAAACCGTGGTGGGGAATCCAGAAAACATCTGAAATTACAGAATCTCAAAAGAAAACGATTATTGACAAGATAAATAGTCTAACTAATATTGACAGCAGAAATTTATACACAGATAATCCGTACTATTTAGTTTGGAGTGACACATCATACGAAAATGGTGAGAGACGATTCAATGAACTAATCGAAATATTATCCAAATAGCACCGCTTAATATCAGTAAACAAATCTCCCCGTCCTTCCCAGCGGGGATTTTTATTTTCCCCTTCATATTTGCAGCCATCTTTTTGACTTTACCGCATATAGAAAACAAAAAAAATCCATCAAAAGTTAAGCAGTATCAAAATGTTTATTACCTATGCCGTGAAATTTAATTATTTGTAATTTACAAATTTGTAAAGTTCGCAAATCTCAGTCTGACAACAATTTACAGCAATTATGGCGACATCGTATTGGGTAAATGATTTGATTGGGCTTTCGCGGGAAGATATGTTATAATCTACTAAAAGTGCCTTTTGAAACATACTTTTAGAAAACTATACCACAAAAATATGATTATAATTTACTAAATTTTGCAAATCAAGCAAATAGGTCGTCCATTGTGACCTGTGACTGAGCAATGCCACTGTACTCGTTCCGCTGTAGTCCGTAGGTTGTTATCATAGTCAAATGCACAGACTTACGCGCACCCAGAACTTGTCCAAAAACAGCTAACTTGTGACGGATGGCTTGCTCTACCGACTTTGTAACCAAATACTTGTCGGAAGAAAACTTTATCTCGCACACATTCACAACATTGTCGCTTCGGTCGATGAGCAGGTCTATTTGTGCGCCGTCGTGTTCGTCTGTTGCTGTTGTGCGCCACGAATATTCAGCCGAAATTATACCGCTTATTCCCAATGCTTTCTTTATCTGCGGAATATGCCAAAGACATACGCGCTCAAAGGCAAGACCTTTCCACGTTGAAATCTTAGGAGAATCGATTGCCGCCAACCAATAGCCATCGCCAACAACATTAACCTCGCGCAAAAAACGATAATAAAACAGCGTGTAATTGTCGATAAGCTGGAAGGTTGCGCCATACTTTTTCTTGTCAAATGCCTGATAGCGACGGATAAAACCGCATTGTTCTAGTTCGTCGAGCATTTTTGTAAGCAAACCGCTGTTCTCAACTCCAGATGTTGAAGAAATTTCGTCGCGGCTCATGCCAATCTTCTTGGTCGCCAAAGCTTCCACTATCGCCATATATGGTTCGGGGCGCTTGAACAAAGAGGAATACAGCTCGCTGAATTCGTTACGCAACTTACAGTCGTTGGAGAACAATAGCCTGTCCATATTCTGCGCAAGACTTTCGCCACGACGCATAAGACTCCAATAATAAGGTATTCCACCCAGCGCCATATATGCCTCAACAATTTCCTTGCGCGTCATCGGAATGCCTTGGAATCTAACATATTGCTCACATTCGGCAAGAGTAAACGGTTTGACGTGAATTTGCTCTGTAAGACGATTGTGCAGTCCGCCTCTGTTTTTCATTATGTTGTTGACAATCCACGAAGTAGCACTGCCACAAACTATCAGTACAACATCCTTCTCCGCCCTTGCAGTTGCCCAGCCGTTCCAGAAATGTTCGAGCGCACTGATAAATTTCGACTTGGGAGTGTCCATCCACGAAAGTTCGTCAAGGTAAATGATTTTCTTGCGATCATTCGATTGCTCGATAAGTTGCAGGAGCATATAAAAAGCATCAAACCAATCCTTGGGCAAGTTGCATTTTTCAAGTCCGGCGGCGCGAAGCGAATCACGGAAAGCCGAAAGTTGCCGTTTCATATCGCCGTTGGCAACTCCAACATGTTGAAATGTAAAGTTGTAGCCGAATGTTTCACGGATTAGATAGGTCTTTCCAACTCTTCTTCGTCCATATACGGCACAAAACTGCGGTTCGTCCGACTCGACAAGTCTCAGCAAGTCTTCCTGCTCTTTTTTCCTTCCTATAATCATAGCGAATATTTTGGTGCAAAAATAACAAAATCTTTTTATAATTTACTAAATCAATGTAAAAATATTTAGTTTTAGATAAATATACTACAAAAATATGCTTATAATTTACTAAATATTATATTATTCACAACCTTTAGCTCTCGCAGCGAAGCTAACTTTTCATAAAAAACTTCATTCCGCTCGAGCCGCGGGGGCTTTTACTTTTTTTGTCAGTTTGTATTCTATCACTATTCGTCATTCCGAAAAGCAGAACGAACCGACTAAGGAACGTGTCGTGTGAGTTCGCTTGTCCGGAATCTGTTTCAGTTGGAGATTCCGCACAATTGAACATTACAACGCTCCCCATTCTGTATCGCGTGTATGTTCTAATTTGCGGAATGACTGTATTGTATGATTGCTTTTTCTGCTACTAGCAGAATCCACATCTGCATCAATATATTCCATTACTTTGCATTGTAACCAAAACATGGAACGATATGGACATTGAGAATAGAATTAAGGAAATTGCTATTTCGCCCCGAAACATTCACAAGGAGTTTTACGACGAAAAGGTAAAAATGCTACTCGCACAGCAAAAACAGGATCCTAACATAAAGGAAATGCAAGTGAACTGCATCACAGCAATCGAAACGATAGCAGAACATTTCCCGGATGCAACAATAACAACGCTTTCGAGCTACGAATATCTGATAAAACTAAAAAATGCGGATTTTCTCATACAGGGGTCGCACAAATATAAATACATCTATCTAAAAAAGATTAACAGTTGGCATTCTGCCCAAATACATATTTCCACAATTCCAAACCTCATAGAATATATGAAGGAGATTGACCGCCTGATGCCCGAATGGGAAAAGGAGTTCGCCAATCTGATTGCTGCACACGGCAACGACATAATGGACAAGCAACGCAACTGGGTTTTGAAAGGAAAGCGTTCTGTGGACAACATTTTGGAATATCGAATAGAGTCGTTCCTGCTGGAATGTCGCCCAACGCCTAATTCAACTACGAATATGTCATTTGAAAACTTCTATATAAAAATCTACTATGCCCTGATTATAATTGATGTCCCAAATCATTGCAGTATAACCCTTCACAATAATGGAATTGATGTAGAACACTTCAAACAACTGGACAAAATGATTCCGATTTGGATTGACGAACTGGCGGAACTGAACCTAGAGTACAAAAAGCTGGAAAAATCGAAGGAAGTGGGGGAGTTAAGCGTTACGGCACTGGTAAAGAAGAAAATGAAAGCGCTTGGTTGCGAATACTACATCAAAAGAAACTTCAAGTCGATGTCGCTCTACATAAAAGTTGACCAACAATGTATGAGAAAATTCTTTTTGCCGTACAATGACATTGGGTTAATCCGCAGACGACTTGATAATTCAAAGGCAAAATAATATACTACAATGCGTTCAGAATGAAGCTTATGGAGCAACGGCTGAAATGGACGAGGGAAATTCCAGAACCCAAAGATGAGTAAATTGTAATCTGCGACAAGTTTTGACGCAACTTGCACTTTCCTTTGCAAAAAAAAGGATATGAATACATATATGAATCCCAAAACCAAGATGATGCTTATCAGATATTCACTATGTAAAATTTACCAGGATTTCTATAGAGATAAAGCAGAAAAGATAATTGCTAAGCAAAAACAAATTATACGTCATGGTAGAATAGGTACGAATGGCAAAAACATAATTGAATTAATAAAAGAGTATTTCCCGAATGCCACAATAACCGAAAGCACATCAAATAATCGCACTTTGATAAAACTTAGCAATGTTGATTTCTATATAAGCAATAATCAACTGCTTAGAAATAGAATAGTCATAAAGGATTTTGGAATGTTTACGGATGAGATTCCCAATGTTGTTAGTTTTATCTATGAAATCAACAACAAGATGCCTGAATGGGAAAAGGAATTTGCAATAGCAATGGCGAAACTTGAAAGACAAACACTGCCCAGTTACCTAATTTGCAATGTCTCTGCGTTTATTGCTCATAAAGTTAATTTACATATCTTCAACTGTCGAAAAAATACAGAGGCAGCACATGAACTCCAGAAAACACTTGACGAGACAAAAGTTTCTTTCAAAAACATACAAGTGGGAACTAATGAAAATTCTGTCATCATTTATTTAAAAGAAATCGGAGTGCGCAAATACTTTTATGATGCTGAAATTACAATCGAACAATTGGCGTATATTGACAAAATGATACCTATCTGGACAGAAGAATGTAGCAGGGCGAATATAGAATACGAAAAGCAAAATAACAGGAGGATGCCATGGATACTAAAGCGATGTACAAATTGTCATACGGATTGTTCGTACTTACCACCAAGGCGGGGGATAAGGAGAACGGATGCATTACCAACACTGCCATTCAGGTTGCCTCCGATCCCAATCAGATCTCCTTTGCAATCAATAAGGCTAATTACA
>JAFZLK010000098.1 GCA_017551515.1 Bacteroidales bacterium
GTATCGGAGAATGTGTAGTATGTTCCAGGAACAGTCCCATCTTCGAAAGTGGCAATGTCTGTCGCATCTGCCAGTACTGTAATTGTACGTGGATTCTCCGTGTTATTGTCATTCCACGAAACAAATCTGTAACCTTCGTTTGCCAATGCCATAATAGTTGTGATAGAACCGTAGTTGTATGTGCCTCCGCCGTAAACGGTTCCCATTTCTTCATTGGCAGAAGATACCGTAATAGTATGCTGGTCGATAGCAAAGATTGCCGTATATGTAGCATCTTCGGTAACTGTGATTGTACGCGGATTTTCGGTGTTGCCATCGTTCCACGAAACAAAATGGTAATGAATGACGGCATTTGCTGTAATTTGAGTTTCGGTGCCATAGTCGAATGAGCCTCCTTCACTAACCGATCCCATGTTTTCGTTAGCAGAAATAACTGCAATTGTAAACCTGTCAATTGCAAATGTCGCTGTGTAAGTTGCATTTTCGTTTACGATTATAGTGCGCGGATTTTCGGTGTTGCCGTCATTCCACTGTACAAAATGATAATGCTCTGTTGCGGTAGCAGTAATCTGAATTTCTGCGCTGTAGCCGTATGAGCCACCTCCGTAAACAGTTCCCATTGATTCGTCGGCTGATGTTGCCATAATCGTAATATGGCTTATTTCGAATGAGGCTGTGTATGTCACGTTTTCCGTTACGGTAATCGTGCGTGGGTTATCGGTATTGCCATCGTTCCACTGAACAAAATTGTAATGTTCGGCTGGTGTTGCCGAAATCAGTCTTGTTGATCCGTAATCGTATGTTCCTTCTCCGCTGACCGTACCCATTGTTTCGTTTTCAGCGACAACAGCAATTGTAAATTGGTCAATTGCATATTCGGCTGTATATGTTGCATCTTCGGTTACGGTTATTGTGCGTGGATTATCTGTATTACCATCATTCCATTGTACAAAATGGTAATGCTCGATTGCTGTCGCAGTGATTTGGATTTCAGCTCCGTATTCGTATGAACCGCTTCCGGAAACCGTTCCTATTTCTTCGTTGTCAGAAGATGCTGTAATTGTAATCTGAGCTATTTCAAATTCGGCAGTATAAGTTGCATCGGCTGTTACATTTATTGTGCGTGGATTGTCGGTATTGCCATCATTCCATTGTACAAAGCGGTAATGTGCGTATGGCGATGCATAAATTTGTCTTTCGGCACCATAATTATAAATGCCACCTCCACTTACAGTTCCCATAGTGTAATCATTTGCAGTAACATTTATTGTAATCTGGTCGATTGCAAATGTTGCAATATACATTACATCGCCAGTAACCGTTACGATACGAGGATTATCGGTGTTGCCGTCGCTCCACGAAACAAAGTGGTGATGATCTGAAGCTGTCGCCAAAATTTCTACTTCTGTGCCATAATCGTATGTTCTACTTTCGCTGACGGTTCCCATTGCGCTATTTGCAGAAAGAACAGTTATAGTATATTGGTCAAATGCAAATTCAGCAGTATAAATTGCATCAGCGATTACAGTAATTGTGCGAGGATTGTCGGTATTGCCATCGCTCCACTGAACAAAGTGGCAATGTCCAGCTGATGTCGCAGAAATCGCAATTTCTGTTCCTTCATCGTATGTTCCGCCTCCATTGGTGGTTCCCATTGCTTCATTGTTAGGAGAAACTACGATTGTAAACAACTCCGGCTCGGTTACAGTAATTGATGCAGTCGCTGTACAGCTATTATTGTCGGTGACACTAACCGAATAAGTGCCTGCACTTATAGCGTCAAGGTTCTGTGTGGTTGCACTATTGCTCCATAAATATGAATATGGTGCTGTTCCTCCATCGACCGTGTTTGCAATGTCTGTTGTACCGCCATTATACTGAATTGTTTCTGCCGAAAGCGAAGCGTTCAATTGATATGGCTCGGAAATATCTGTGACTACAGTAGTCGAACAGCCGTTATTGTCAATAACAGTCACGCTGTAGCTACCATAGCCGACTCCTTCAAGATTATGCGAAGATGCTCCATTGCTCCAAACATAGTTATATGGTGCAGTTCCTCCGTCAGCCTCAATTGTTATGTTGGTAATGCCACCGTAGCAACCGATAGGTTCTGACGAAAGCGATACTATAATCTGGTCGATTTCGAAAAACGCAGTATATGAAGCATCTTCTGCTGCAGTTATAGTTCGAGGATTGTCCATATTGCCATCATTCCACTGAACAAAACGATGACACAAAACTGGTATTGCAGAAATTTGAACAGTTTCTCCATAATTGAAAATTCCGCCTTCGCTAACGCTTCCCATTGTTTCATCAGCAGAAGTAACCGTAATAGTAAACTGATTTATTGAAAATTCAGCTGTGTATGTCGCATCTGCAATTACGTTTATCATGCGCGGATTGTCTGTGTTGCCGTCACTCCACTGAACAAAATGGTAATGCTCGCCTGCAATTGCCAAAATTTCTATTCCTGTTCCATAATTGAAAGTGCCGCCACCGTTAACGCTTCCCATCATTTCATTGGCAGATGTAAGCGTAATTGTATGCTGGTCAATAGCAAAATTAGCCGTATAATCGGCATTTTGCGTTACTGTTATCGTGCGTGGATTGACGGTATTGCCATCGTTCCATTGGGCAAAATGATAGTGAGAGGATGGTGTAGCTGAGATTTGTATTTCTGAACCATAATTATAAGTACCTGTGCCACTGACAGATCCCATTGAATAATTGTTAGCCGATACCGTAATGGTAAACTGATCTATTGCAAATGTAGCGATATACATTTCGTCGTCTACAATCGTTACAGTACGAGGATTATCAGTGTTGCCATCGCTCCAAGAAACAAAGTGGTAATACTCTGAGGCTGTTGCCGAAATTTCCACTTCTGTTCCGTAGTCGTATGTTCCATCTCCGCTGACAGCCCCCATTGCACCATTTGCAGACAGGACGGTAATCGTATGCTGGGCGATAGCAAATTCGGCTATATATGTTGCATCGGCGATTACAGTAATTGTACGAGGATTGTCGGTATTGCCGTCGTTCCACTGAACGAAGCGGTGATGCTCGGTTGGCATTGCGGTTAACGTAGCGGTTAGTCCTGCATCGTATGTTCCGCTTCCGCTGACGCTACCGTAGTTGTCATTGTTGCTGTTGGCGACAATTCTATACAATTGTGGACCTGCAATATCAATGCTTGAAGATGCTGTACAACCATTTGCATCTGTTACAGTCATATAATATGTTCCTGCACTTACGCCTGTCAGGTTCTGGTTGTGCGATGAATTACTCCACGTATAGCTATACGGTGCCGTTCCGCCGCTGACGGTATTTGTAATGTCAGAAGTTTCTCCACTATAGATAATTTCTGTTGCAGAGAGTGATGCTGTAAGTTCATCTGGCTGTGAGATTGTTACGCTGGCAGATGATGTACAATCGTTCGCGTCAGTTACCGTCACGCTGTATGTGCCAGCGCCTACATCACTCAGGTTCTGCGAAGTCGCACTGTTGCTCCATGCATAGGTATAAGGTGTTGTACCACCATTGACAGTATTGGCGATGTCTGTAGTTCCGTTGTTGCAGCCTATTTCTCCTGCAGATAGCGACACTATAAGTTCGGTAGGCTGAGAGATTGTTACGCTTGCCGATGCTGTACATGTGTGCGTATCCGTGATGGTAACGCTGTAAGAACCTGCGGTTACTCCGCTGAGGTTTTCTGTGGTCGCACCGTTGTTCCATGAATAACTATAAGGTACTGTTCCTCCTGATATTGTATTGATAATGTCCGTTGTGCTACCGTGACAAGCAATATCCTCTGATTCAATCGAAACATTTGGAACATCATTAATTATTATCGAAACAGGAATATTATTGTCGCTACATGGAGTTGCTGCGCCATTAGTAGTAACCGAGAAGGCAAAATGGCCGGTTTCGGTTGGTGTTCCGCTCAATGTCAGCGTATGTGCTGCATTGTCAATAGTCGACTGAACGCCTGCCGGCAAAGTTCCGTTAACCGAAACTCCAGTTGCTCCACCTCCGTATGTAAATACGATGTCGCTCAATGCTGTGCCAAGGCAGAAGTTTTGTGTCGTATTTCCTACCACTTCCAATTCAACGCTTTCGCTAATTGTTATTATTCCAAACATTTCTTCTGGCTTACAAGGAGGTATTTCACCAGTTGTTGCCACTACATATTCGAATGTTCCTGTTTCTGTTGGTGTTCCGTATATAGTTACGGTATGCGCTGTAGTATTAACTGTAAAGTCAAGACCTGCAGGTAATGCGTTCCTCAACATATCCTCATCAATTCCTGTTGCTCCACCACCATAAGTATAAACTATATTAGTGAAAGTTCCTGGGAGACAAATACTCTGGTCATCAGTACCAATAGCCGATACAAGCTCAAGTGTTGCATCTCTTGAAATCGAAATTATACCAGTAAAGGATTCGTTTACACATGGTACCTGTACACCTGTTGTAGTTACGGTATATGTATAATCACCAGATTCTACATTCTCGGACGGTGTTCCCGAAATTGTCACCACATTACCAGAAACAGATGCAGTAATTCCATCAGGCAAACCTGTTACCGTTGCACCTGTTGCTGCTCCATCGAACTGGTACTGAATATTTTCGAGCCATGGTGTCTCAACGCACAATACCACATCTGGAGAATCCGAAAGCAAGGTCAATGTCACTGTTTGGTTTACAGTCAAATCCACATAGCCAGATACAACACAACCGTTTTCTGCAGTGACAACATCTGTGTACCTGTATGTACCCGATGCTGTTGGCAATACTGTTATTGACTCTGTTGAAAGGTTTGCTGGAAGTCCGGCACCTGTCGTCTCATCTACCGACCACGAGTGCGATGCTATCGACAGGGTGTTATTGTTCATCACACTGATTGTTGCATCTGATGCCGACAAGCAGACTGCGGAAGCTGTTGTACTTGCATTTATGCTCGGAACTGGGCGTGCTGTGATTGTTACATTATTGGTTGCTGTACATCCGTTTGCATCGGTGACTGTAACCATGTAGGTGTTTTCTCCAAGGTAAGTAGCCTCAGCAGTTTCGTCGCCATTGCTCCATTGGTACAAATACTGGTAGTCGCCATCAAACGGAGTTCCTCCTGCTGCCATTACCGTAGCAGAACCAATCGATTGTCCTTCACAAGTTTCAGTTGGCGGATATTGTATTTCTGCTCCGAGTTGCGATGGCTGATTAAGCATAGCAGAACATGTGCTAGTACATCCATGGCTATCCTCTACTGTTACAGTAAAGGTTCTTTCCAAAACATCAGGATCACTGCTGACCGAAAGCCCAGTAAAAGTATTTTGTGTACCTGTTTCTGTTTCATAATCTCCGTTGTCAATTCTGAACCTGTAATCTTGGGAATTTCCTGAACCGTAAGGTGTTCCTCCCGATGCTGAAAGTTGTATTGCGCCATTGCCATCACCATTACATATAGGTTGTGTAACTGAATATGTAAATGTTGGAAGTGAATATACTGAAATATTAAAATCCAATTCTTTTTCACATTCATAAGCATTATCGCCGATTTCCCTTCTCTCCCTTACTATGAGGAGACATATAGTATCACTTGCTGGACTGAAAGTAAGTATTCTGCCAGCATCTGTAGCTCCATACCAAGTTGTACCTCCATCCCAGCTGTATGTTATAGTTCCAGTAGCTCCCGATACCGAAGGCGTAAGTATCTGCTCCGTCAATGCACATACTGGATTTGTCGGAACGCCATCAACACTTACATCTGGTTCCGGCAAAACTTCTATTGTCTTGCTGACTGTTGAGAAACACTCAAGCGTTTGAGTAATACCATCTTCGACTGTTATTGTGTGGGTCGTAACAACTGTTAAGTTATAGGTTGACGAAGGAACATCAGGCTCAACTTCCCAATCGGCACATGTATTATCCAATGCATACGATTCAGCCGAACAACCTGGTCCACTATCCCACTGGAAAGAAGATTCCTGATTGGAACTTGGGTGCAATGTAATATCACTTCCCTCGCAGATAGATGATGTTTCAGGTGTTATGGTTACATCTGGCAACGGATAAACTGGAATTTCCTTTATACTAGCGCAACTGCCGTTTACTTCAGAAGTGGTATATTTTACAGTAACATAATCAGGAACAGCTCCTAAAATATGATAACTTGATGCATCTTGATATATCTCTGCATTGAGAGGTTCATCATAATTTTCATCATAACCTGTTATTTCCGAATAAATTGACCATGTTCCAGTAGGACTATCTTCAGTTACGCTAAGGTTTATGATTCCGCCTTCACATATTGCAATTGTTCCTTCAAACTCAATTTCTGGAATTCTCGTAACTGTAATCTCGTAAGGTTCTGATACAGAACGGCAATAATCGCTGTTAAGCAGTTCTGGTTCACTCGCAGAAATTACCCTGTAGTAATATCTTGAATAGGCTGGTGATGTGCTCGACTGCGGTTCATACACCACTATTTCCTGATAGTTGGCACTATTTGTAGCTGCTGCCACATAATCACCGTCGGCATTGGTCTGAAACCATTCTCCTGATTCAAATACAATATCTTCCCAAATAATAGGTGAATTCAAATCCAACGGATCTTCATGCAGTCCGCGCTGCCATAATAAATGGGTAATCTGAGTATCATCAAGATGATATTGAAGCGTTACACTCGAATTCTCGCAAATATTAATTGAACTGAAAATCTCATTTTCTCCGCTTATGACAGCCTGCGGAATTGGTGATATTGCTCGAACTTCTATATCATCCAATGCAAAGTCATTTCCATTGCTAGATGTCGAATTATTTATAATACGAATCCATACAGCGTTTCTGCCTGCAGGAATTTCCATGCTTGCCTCGTACTTTAGCCAATCATTGGCATCAGAATTACAACCATTTGTTCTCATAAGGCGCACTGGTCCTGTACTTACAGACATCAACTCGATAATTCCATCTTCATCCTCTGCAAATTGTATAGTAAGATTCGGAAAATTATTCTCGTTTGTTTGTTCGTTGTTTATGTTTGCAACCCAGAATGAAGTCAAAAGAGTCACGCCTTCGCAAAGCGGATTTTCAACCTTGTATTTGTAAAAACAATCAGGATTAGAACCTCCATCCACTTCAAACAAATATCCTTGCTCTACATTTCCTGGATGGGTATGGTCATCAATATAGTTAAAATATTGATATTCATCGCAACCATTCTTTCTAAGCACATAATATCCGCCTTGCATTGTCTGTCCTGAATTACTTAGTGAGTAATCGCATGCACTATTAAGCCTATTATAAACCTCAGGGTCACTCGAAGAACTAACATTTGTAGATGAAAGATAAACAGGGTCTGTTGCTGAGTTTCCCCCGAAATCTTCCTTATATAATAATATACCAGTATGATAATCGTCGGTAGGCATATCTTCACAAGTTATATTGAACGCGAAACCTGCACAATTGTCAGACTCGTTAGTGTGGAAACTTATGGTAAGCGAACCTGTCTTTGAGGTAACATCAACATTAAATGTAACACATTCATTGTGATCGGGTTCCCAACCAGAACTATGTGTTGTACACCCCTGCCCATATACATTTCTTGGGTATCCATGTCCGTGTCTTCCACCACCCCAAAGAATTTCACCGCTTGTGCCTTCACCATCATATATTGTAATGTAGTCGTCGTACCATTGGAATTCGTATGATCCTTCAAGGTGCAAAACCTGACCTGACCTGCCTGGTCGCAGTACTATATATTGATCGTTGAGTCCGTTTGAATAATTTCCCGTAGGACCTCCGTCATCGTATAAAGTTGCATTACATGTAGTGTATTCAGTATAACCTGATGTCGGGAAATAAAATGTGTCTGGGCAATCGGCAGTAACTGCAGCCGACCAGTTGCCGCTTACTGATGCATTGCTAATGAACACTATTGTCATCACATTTCCTGTAGATGTTATTGTACGTGGTTGTCCATATCCGTAGTAGCGGCCAATCAATGGAGCCGATTCGTCTTCACCATCGTACACCTCCACAAAGTCGTTGTCATCGTCGTGAGGTAGTATTGCAAAATCGAGCAATATCTGAGATTCTGGATTTGTTGCCCTGAACACCTGTCTTGTATATTGCAAATTCGAGTATGAGCTATTGATTGCGTATGCGCCATCACAACCAAGAGCTATTTCGTCAAGGTCTTCGGGGCATATTGCTGAAACTTCTGCACCCCATGTTCCATTTGTGCTTGAGTTGCTACTGAACACAATGGAAAGTGTTTCTTCGGCAGAATAGATTGTACGCGGAAGTGACGATCCGTAGTATCTGCCACGCAGGGTGCCGTCTTTGTCGTAAACTTCCACATAATCATTATCGGCATCGTTGGGTAGTGATGTAAATTTCAATAATATTCTTGAACCTTCGTTACATATGAAAGTCTGGTTGTATAGCACGTCGTTTTCGTAGTCGCCGCCAATGGTCATAGGATCCGACGAACAAGAAATTTCAATGTCTGGTAGCGTTTCTCCAACATTGTATGGACAACTTTGCTGTATGTTTTGAAAATTACTCCAACGATTTGCAGACCTATATTCATCTGCCGAACCACATGGAACAAGTACTGTTGCTGTATAACTATCGAATGTATGAGTTTGAATGGATGGCGGAGTAGTTGGATTCGAATAAATATTAGTTAGTCCGCTACAATAACCAAAAGCCCAGTCGCTAATGCTCGTGACAGAATCGCCTATTGTTACCGATGCCAGTTCGCTGCAATATCCAAATGCCCATCCATCAATTCTCGTGACGGAATTGCCTATTGTAACCGATGTCAGTCCGCTACATTTATAAAATGTTTGCGTACCTATATTAGTAACGGAATTAGGGATTGTTACCGATGTGAGCCCACTGCAATTATAAAATGCATATTGTCCAATACTTGCAACTGAATCGCCTATTGTAACCGATGTCAGTTCGCTACAATATCCAAATGCCCAACTGCCAATGCTCGTGACGGAATTGGGGATTGTTACCGATGTCAGTCTGCTGCAATTATAAAATGCATTTTGTCCAATATTTGCAACAGAATTGCCTATTGTAACTGATGCCAGTCCGCTACAAGCATCAAAAGCCCTTGCGCCAATGCTCGTAACTCCTTCGCCTATTGTAGCCTCTGTCAGTCCGCTGCAATCTTGGAAAGCATAACCGCCAATGTTTGTGACTGAATTGGGGATTACAATTGATCTCAGTCCGCTGCAATGTTGAAAAGCATAACTGCCAATGCTCGTGACTGAATTGGGGATTTCTGTATTCATACAACCTTGTATCAATGTGTTTGATTCTGTTTCTATAATCGCATTGCAATTATTTCGAGAATCGTATATGGTATTGCCGGAATCTATCACTATTGATTCAATCCCCCTGCAATTTCTAAATGCATATTGTTCAATATTTGCAACCGAATTGCCTATTGTAACTGATGTTAGTCCGCTGCAAGCCTCAAATGTACCAAAGAGAATGCTTGTGACAGAATTTGGGATTGTAACCTCTGTTAGTCCGCTACAACCAGTAAATGCTGATCGACCAATGATCCTAACAGATTCGCCTATTGTTACCGATGTCAGTCCACTGCAATTATAAAATGCAGAACCTCCAATGCTTGTAACAGAGTTTGGAATTATCATTTCTCCTGTCAGTCCTTTGCAACCACTAAATGCAGAACCACCAATTTTTGTGACGGAATTGGGGATAGTTACCGATGTTGCCTGTATATTACATCCAGTCAAATAAGTTTTTGTCTCATCAGAATATACAAGGTAACCTTCAATATATCCATTGACCGTCAAAGCTCCCCAAGGACTTCCTGTTGCACTGCCGTTGTACACTATATTTCTGACATTATCAAATGCATAAGTGCCAATGTTCGTGATGGATTCTGGTAATGTAACCGATGTCAGTCCTCTGCAACCAGAAAATGCATAATCGCCAATGCTCGTGACGGAAGTGGGGATTGTTAATTCACCAGTCAGTCCGTTGCAATTTTGAAATGCATCATCACCAATGCTTGTAACGGAGTTGGGGATTGTAACAGATATAAGTCTGCTGCAATTTTGAAATGCAAAACTGCCAATGCTCGTGACAGAATTGGGGATTGTTACCGATGTCGCTTGTATAGAACATCCAGTCAAATAAGTTTTTGTCTCATCGGAATATACAAGGTAACCTTCAATATATCCATTGACCGTCAATGCCCCCCAAGGACTTCCTGTTGCACTACCGTTGTACACTATATTTCTGACTAAATTAAATGCATCAAAGTCAATTTGCATGACGGAATTGGGAATTGTAACAGAAGTCAGTCCACAGCAATCGGAAAATGCATGACCACCAATGCTTTCAACCGAATTTCCTATTGTTATTGAAGTCAACCCACTGCAACCATAAAATGCACTATTGCCAATGCTTCTAGCAGGATTGTCGATTGTTACCGATGTAAGTTCGCTGCAATTAGAAAAAGCATCATAGCCAATGCTTGTAACCCAATATTCCACATCATTGTAAGTAACAGTTCCTGGTATTACAAGGCAACCAGTAGGGTATGTTGTATAATACGGGGATGATGTATTTTCACTTGTCAACTCTACCTCGTTTCCGAAAGTAATATTGTAATACAATGTCTGTCCACTACTGCACACTGCAGAAAAATCATACGCTATAGCATAGCCACCAAAAAGGATGGCAAAGAGGAAAAGGGATAAAAATCTTTTCATTTATTAAAAAATATTTTTGTTTTTCAAATTCGTGTTGCAATCTACATTTGCTCTGCAAAAATATAGCTTTAGAGTGAGAGACCAAAGAAAAAAGGGATTTTTTTAGAGGGGAGGCACGAAGTATGAGGCTGCGCCCGTTTCTATGGCTACGCCGTTTCAAGGTTTCTATGGGCTAAAGCCCGTTTCTATGGCTACGGCGTTTCATGGTTTCTATGGGCTAACGCCCGTTTCTGTGTTTAGGAGTGCCCTTACGGGCAGAAATTTGACAAATCTTTTCAAAATCTGACAAATCAAATATTTGTATGATTTGTCTCGATTTGTAGGATTTCTCGCGTAGCGACTCCTATGGCGTTTCTCGCTGACGCCGTTTCAAGGTTTCTATGGGCTACGCCCGTTTCTATGGCTACGCCGTTTCTAGGTTTCTGTGGCTGACGCCATTTCTGGGTTTCTATGGCTGATGCCGTTTCTACGCTTTGCTGTTTCTAGGTTTCTGTGGCTTACGCCGTTTCTGGGTTTAACTTCGTTGAGGGCTTCGCCGTTCTATGGCTGATGCCGTTTCTGGGTTTCTGTGGCTAAAGCCGTTTCTGGGTTTCTATGGCTGACGCCGTTTCTGGGTTTCTGTGGCTAAAGCCGTTTCTGGGTTTCTATGGCTGACGCCGTTTCTGGGTTTCTGTGGCTTACGCCGTTTCTAGGTTTGGATGGCTGACATTCCTTTTCAATGCGAGAATCATCGCAAATCATTGCGATGCTACAAATTATTGAATCATTGAATCTTCTCGATTCTTCCTTCTCCCGATATTTCCACAAATGTCGGCACGGTTTTGATTCCATATAGCTTGGCGTTTATGCTTTCCCATGACTTGAAGTCGCAGAGGTTTGTCGCGTTGCCTAACTTGTGAAACTTTATTGCCTGAAGCCATTGATCGCGGCTGGTGTCGAGTGAAATTAGGATTATTGACCTATCGTTGTTTTGGGCAAGGTAGTTCTGCACTTCTTTTATCGATTTCTTGTCCCACGAAGCCCAGAAGCATAATGTTATTTCCTTGCCTTTGAAATCAGCGAGACAAAACTTTTCCCCATTTTCGTCGAGTAGTGAAAAGTCTGGCGCGGGAGAACCTTCGGTTAGGTTAACATATCGACGATTTTGTTGTTCCTGTTGCAATTCGAATCGTTTGATTTCCGATTCCAAGTATCGTGTTTCCTCAAGTTCGGGATTGTGAGCTTTCATTTCATCCAGCACATACTGGTAGGTTTCGTAGTCGGCTGGAAGTTGCATAATAGGTGTTGTCGAAACATATTGATGCAATGCGAAATATATTATCGGCGATTCGTGATTTTTCTTAATGAAATCTGCAATAAACCGCTTATCGCTTTGGTAGAGACTGTCGGCTATGCGGTTGCTTTTTTCAAGACTTGCCTTGTCGATGCCGAATTGTTGGCTGACCTTACTTCGCAGTTCCTCAACCTTTTGCGTACTTTCTATCATTCTGACATTCAGTCGCTTCAATTCCTCGCAATCTATTGTGCCGGATATTGAATAGCCGGTTATATTGTTGATGTCTGCTGATAATGAAATGCTTTCTCCATTGACTGCGCAAATATGTATTGGTGTGGCATTGTTTATTCGGAGTCTGTACAAATGCCTTATGCTATCGTTGTAACCGATAGTGAAATTTCCGTTGAATCCAGAATTTGCACTCGCAACGGTATCAATTTTCATTGGTGAAAGCTTTTCCAGAACGATGTTGCAGTTTGTGCAGTTGGAAATTTTTCCATTTATTGTAAAACCATTGTCATTTTTGCAGGAATTGCACAACAAAACACTTATTATCAGTGCGATAATAATTTCAAATCTTGTTGTTTTCATTGGATTACTTCAGTTTAAATTCAACTGTGACAATTCCTGTCTGAGTACCGCTTCCTGGCTTTGCTTCGTATTTCCACTGCTTAACGGCCTTTATTGCAAATGGTACACATTCGCTACAAGTTGTTCCACTTGCTGGTTCTGCGGTTTCTACGATACCTTTTTCGTTGACAGTTATCTTGAGTTTTACTGTTCCAGTCATGTTGTCCTTGTTTTCGGGCATAACCTTTGTAACTTTACGATTGCCTATGCTACCGCCTATGCCGCCGGGACCATTTCCGCTTCCACCGCCCGAACCGTTACCGCCACCCCAGCCGGGGTTGCCACTGCCCGAACCGCTTCCGCCATTTCCTGATGCATTTCCGCCCGAAAGTCCGCCAAAATTGACACGACCTTCGGTCTTTGATGTCGGGGTAGGTTCTACATTTTCGGTTGTTTCACCTTTACTATCATTACCTGATGGGAGGGGCGCAGCATCCTCGAAGGCCTGAGATTCGACGCTGGGATTTGAGTTTGAGTTTGAATTTGAGTTTTGTGTAGAGGTATTTTGATTGCTTGTAGTTGCATTAGCGGTCGATGCTCCTGCGTTGGGATTTCCGCCGCCACCTCTGGTATCAAGTAATGTTGACTCCTCTGAAGGAGTTGAAAAGTCTAATAGTATGCATTCCTCCACTAAGGGTGGATCTGGCATCGTAAGCCCACAGAGCAACAAGAAAAGCAGTACCGCAGCAACAAATATTGCCGAACCGATAAATGCTTCTTTATGTTGCATGAAATAGTTCATTATTCTCCGGGTTGAGTTGCCAATATAAGTTTGTATTCGTGTTTCTTTGCGATGTTCATAATCTTAACGACCTCTTCCATAGGCACCGACTTGTCAACATGCAACGAAACGTATGCTTCATCGCTCTTTTCTGCCATTTCCTTTACAAGTGCTGTTTCAAGGTTCTCGAATGGCATTATGGTCGTGCCGACAGCGTAGGTGTAAGTGCCGTTCTGGTTGTCCTTGATTGACACCGATGCCAGCGGACTTGCCTGTGTCTGGTTGTTGCTCGATGGAAGCAACAGTTTCAGTGCGTTTGGCGCAATCATAGTTGATGTCACCATAAAGAAGATGAGCAGCAGGAATACGATGTCGGTCATTGACGACATGCTGAATTCCGAACTAATCTTATTTCTTGACCTTAGGCTCATGATTGCGTTGTTTTATGCAGGTTCGTTCAATACATCCATGAATTCGGTAGTCTTCGATTCGAGGTCGTTGACAAGGTTGTTGACTTTTGCTACAAGAATGTTGTATGCGAAGTAGGCGATGATACCAACAAACAAACCGCCGACTGTTGTAACAAGTGCTGTTTCGATACCGCCTGCGAGGTCTTTAATTTCGAGAGCGTTTCCTGCGGCTGCCATCGATGAGAACGACTGAACCATACCGGTTACAGTTCCGAAGAAACCGATCATTGGAGCACCACCGGCTATTGTTGCGAGAAGAGCAAGACCCTTTTCGAGCTTGGCAACTTCCTGCTTGCCGACATTTTCTATTGCAGTGTTGACATCGTTGAGAGGACGACCAATGCGTTGCAGACCTTTTTCAATCATTCTCGAGATTGGGCTGTTGTTGTTGCGGCAACTGTCAATTGCATTGTCAATCTTTCCTTCCTTGATGTAGTTCTTGATGTTCTGCATGAATCCGTCCTGATTCTTGCCGGCTTTTTTTACAGCCAAGTACTTGTCAATAAATATGTAAATTGCAAGCACTGACAGAACAGCGAGAACTATCATTATCCATCCACCTTGCACTGCCAAGTCCCAGTACGACTGGCTTGCAGCACTCTTTTCAGCTACTTCGGTTGCAACTTCGTTTGCTGCAGCATTGATAATCGTGTCATCCAATAACAACATATTCTTTTGACTTTAATTTATTTTATCGAATGCAAAAGTATCTCCTAATCCGTTACAAATCCTTTGTAAAACTGGTTTTTATCAACACTTTTATGTTAAATTAACGAAGTGACGATTTTTTTTATTGTGTTGGCGCTTAATGGATTAGTGGAAAAATCCATTTGTTGTTTATAACATATTGATATTTATGTTGTTGATGTTGTGCGTCTCCGCATAAAAAAGGAAGGCTTGCCTAATATGTGTCTTTTGAGGTCGCTTGTACTATAGTTTTTTTTACAATACCGGTGATTCAGATTTTTACGATATATATTGTAATCCGTCAGATTGGTACAGTGCGATTTTATTGTCGTGAGATAGAAGAGTGTAACCAACGGAAATGCACAATGATACCAACGCTCGGTCAAATGGGTCGCGGTGATTGTCTTTTAATGGCAGTCGGCGGTACTGAGTAACCGCAGATATGGGCAACTCTACAATACCTATATTTTGCATTGCGCAAATTTCTACTAAATCTTTGATTCCGAGTCCATCCAAATTAAGTTTTTTAATTGAAAGTTTGATTGCAATTTCCCACAGACTGACGGTTGATATATAAATTTCGTTATTAAGATTACATACAATCTCAAAAATATTTCACGAAATTTTTTCAGGAGATACAGCGAGCCAGATCAATATGTGCGTGTCTATTAGGTATTTCATAGCGAGCATAATTCATCTTCTGTAATTTCCCAATCGTCAGAAAATATGGCTTTGGCGCGGCCCGCGAACTGTCCGAATGTGCGTTTTTGGGGAACTTTGATGTCAAACCTTGCATTGAGATGCATAAGCGAAATGGTAAGGTTATAAACAATTGCTTGCTGCTCGGCAGTAAGTGCATTGTATGCCTGTTTCATTGCTTCGTAACTCATAACTTTCGGTATATTATTTTTTTACAAAAGTATGCTTTTGTTATTAAATGAACAAATTATTTTTAATGGAGTGTGTACGTTTTGTTATTATCCCCAGAGTTCATTAATTGGTTTCCTTTTTTCAATCTGCATTGAAAGTAATTTGTTTTGAAGTCATAAATTGTCTTAATTTTGTGCCTTGAAATTTTCAATATTCGGCAAAATAATGGTAATGCTTTGCAATTATTATAAGATTGTTTTGATAATTGTCCCTGATGAAAAACTTTAAGCGAGGCATATTATTTATTGTATATCTATTGTTCTGGCTGATTGCCTTTGAACTGATGCGCGTTTTTTTCATGCTATTCAACCTTGCGAATGGTTTTTCGTGCTCTGTGCCTGAATTTTTTGGTGCCATGTTACACGGATTGCGCATGGATTTGTCGGCGGTTGCTTATATAGGTATATTTTTTGTGCCGTTTTTCATTCTCTTTTCGTTTGTAAAGTCGCAGAAAGCATTCAATGTGTTCATGGGTGTGCTTACTGGCTTGATGCTTATTATAGTTTTGCTTATAGCTGTAGGTGATGCCGAGGTATATCGGTCGTGGCAATTTAGGATAGATGCCTCTGTGTTGCAGTATTTTAGCAATCCGGAACTTGTCTTTGCTTCAACGCCAATATTGAGGATTGTGATTTTGTTGGTGACGGCAATATTGATTACAGTAGCCCTTTTCTTTCTGTACAAGCTGTTTACGCAAAAATTGTATGAAAGTTTACTCCCCGAAAAGTTATATTCATTGTTGTTTATTGTTGTCGCTGGACTTTTGGTAATTCTTGCCCGTGGTGGAATTGGTACGGCGCCAATAAATGTCGGGACAGTTTATTTTTGCGATAATTCGTTTGCAAACCATTCTGCAATAAATGTTTATTGGAATTTTGGTAGTTATTTTTTTGCTAGCGATGCCGATTTTGACAGGTACATGTATTATGATGAAACTTTTGATATTCCATCGGATACGACAGCTAATCCATTTCATGGAAAGAAGATTTTAAAGGAAAAGCCCGAAAAAATTGTTTTTGTACTTCTCGAAAGTTTCACATGGACGGCGATGTGCTACGACAATCCTTCCGAAAGTGTTACGCCAAAGTTGATTTCGTGGCACGACAAGGGCATTTTTTTCAGCAACTGCTACGCATCGGGCGATAGAAGTGTGCGCGGTATTGCATCGATTTTCAGTGGAGTGCCGTCCTTGCCCGATTATTCGGTGATTAAATTTCCAGAAAAGTCGCAGCAGTTGCCTTCGCTTTTGCGAAAACTTGCCGACAATGGCTACGATGATATTTCGTTCTATTATGGTGGTGATGCCAATTTTGCAAATATGAATTCGTATTTCCGTCAGAATGGGGTAGAGGTTGTGTCGCAAAACAACTTGCATCTTGATTGCAGGAAGGCTTCGTGGGGCTACGATGACGAGTGTATGTTTGATGAATTTTTCTACCATGTCCAAAATGTTGGAGCAGGTTCGGTTTCCATACTTTTCACGCTTAACAGCCATGAGCCATTCGATGCTCCAGTCTCGCCGTATGGTACTGATGAAGAACTTTCGCGTAGCATGAACGCCTATTATTATACCGATTCGTGCCTAAATGCTTTTCTGGAGAATATGCAGCAGTCGCCAGTTTGGGACAAGACGCTTGTAATATTGGTCTCCGACCACGGGAAATTGTTCCGTTCGCAGAACTGGCAAAGTCTGGACAAAAGTCACATCGTTATGCAATGGTTGGGCGGTGCGGTCAACGAATCGTTTGTTTGTGATTTGCCATGCGACCAAGCGGACATTTCGGCGACATTGCTTTCAACTTTAGATGTTGATTATGACGAGTTCCCGTTCAGCGAGAATATTTTTGGCAAGCATTGCCCGACAGCATTTTCAACCTTCGGTCGTGGCTTTTCGTTTGTTAATTCTGCCGAAAGCGTATGGTATGCCGGCGATTCCGATTCTTTTTATCCTGAAAATGTTTCGAATGAGTGCAAACGCAAGACCAAGTCATATTGCCAGAAAGTGGCAGAGTACTATGCGGGGCTGAAGTAATTGATAATTGACTAAAAGGCTAGCAGGCTGAAAGGCTAAAAGTCTAAAAGAAGAAAAGTCTAAAAGCCGACTTCAAGCCTTTGAGCCTTCAAGCCCTATTCCTACCTCTTCATCATTTCCTTTGCAAAGTGATATGCACCTATATTAATCATCATGCTGGTGTCGAATGATGAGAAAATGTATCCGCACTTTGGCATGTACGAATATTCGACAGTTTTGTCCGAAAATGGCACATTCAGCGTTTTGCTTTCTGGTTTTAAGAATTCTGCCAGTTGTCGTTCATCGTTGAGACAATAGACTTTCTGCGTAACGCGCGATAGAGTAGCGAAGTTGTGCTTCAGTTCGTTTTCTACACCGGGGATAATGAGTTCCCTTGCTCCCGAAACACCGCCTCCTATTACAACTATACCATCGAAGATGGTTATCATGTTTGCAACGGCATCTCCTAAACATTCGCCCATGTGGTAGAAGGCCTTTTTTGCAGCTTGCTGGTCGCCCTTTTCCTTTCCGATGCCAATAAGGTAAATCTCGCGAGGCATAGGAGTATCATCGAAAGGAATCCTTGCGTATTCTGCATAAAACCTTCTCAAAGAGCGTATTGCAATCAATTCTTCGCAGTTGCGATCGGGGTCAAGTCGGTTCGACATTTTCCAGACTTCACATGCGGTGACATTGTCGCCTCTTACTAGAATCTTGTCGTGAACGAATCCTCCGCCGAAGCCAGAACCGATTGTCAATCCCACGACATTTCTGTATTGCATTTTGTTCCCCGCCTTTTGCAACTGAACGTTGATGAGAGGCAGTGAGCCTGCAAGTGATTCACCGTAGGCGTACAGGTCGCCATCGTTGTTGATGAAAACCGGCACCTTGAAAATTTCCTCGAGCATTGCCTTTAGCGGAACGCCACCTCGGAAACCCTTCAGGTTTTCGGTGTCGCCGATGATGCCCTGACGGTAGTCGGCAGGACCGGGGAACGCAAAGCTTATGGCGTCAATAGGTTCGCCAGCAAGTTCTTGCTGTTGCTTGAAACCATCTATCATGCCTTTTAGGCATAAGTCCAAATCGTGACTGTTGGATGGAATTTTTTTTGTTTCACAAATAAACTTTCCGTCTTTTATCGTGGAAAATGCGAATTTGCTTCCGCCTGCATCGAGTGTCAGTACTATCATGGTTGTGCCGTTTTTAATTAGACAATACAAAAGTAGTTTTTTGACTTGAAATGAGCAAAATATTGTTGCGAAATCCTATTCGTTGAAGAATGTCGCGAATGTTTCAGCATTGAAACCTTGTATTCTGCTGTATAACAATGAGTTTATTTTGTCTAATACTTTGCTTCTTTCGATTTCAACTGCTATGTATGTTGTGTATCTGCCATTTGTTTCGCTATACTTTTCACAAGTCGGGGACAAGTCTTTGAGAAGAGTTTCAATTGCATCGTTGGCAACCGATTCGAAGGTTTTTATGTCTGTATTTCTGTATTTTTCAGAATATTTGACACCCGCCGATTTTGTCTTGTCAATAATCTTTTGAGCTAATTGTGTCCTTGCTTGGTTGATGGCTTTGTCGCGTGAAAGGCTTATGCTACTGGATGTCGCACTTGCGCTTGCACGGAAAAAAATATTGTCAGATTCTCCGTGTTCGGAGCATGGCGTTGTTATTTCTGCAGTTGGTATATCGCTTGTAATCATGCTCTTATTGCTGTTGCATGATGACAGAGCAAGCACACAGATTATAAAAAGCGATATGTTGAGTGACAATTTCATAGTGCAAGTTTACAAAAAGATTTGGTTTCAACTTTTAATTGTTGATATTTTATTTGTGTTGGGGGATTGTGGAACATATTGCATCTTTACTTTTACAATCCTAAAAACTGCGAGATGAGAAGTCTGCTGATGATAGTGATAATGTTTATGTTCGTGCCGATGTGTTTTTCGCAGTCGGTACAGGAGGAGTACATAAATAAGTATTGTCAGATTGCTGTGGAGGAGATGGGCAGGACAGGAGTGCCGGCAAGCATCACATTGGCTCAGGGCATTTTGGAGTCGGGCAGTGGAACATCTCAGCTTTCGATAAAGGGCAACAACCATTTTGGAATAAAGTGTCATTCCGACTGGACTGGCGGAAAAATGTATGTCGATGATGATGCCAAGAACGAATGTTTCCGTATGTATCACAATGCATCGGAGTCGTTTCGCGACCATTCCGACTTTCTGCGCAACAATCAACGCTATGCATCGCTGTTCAAACTGAATCCGAAGGATTACAAGGGTTGGGCTACAGGGCTGAAGAAAGCAGGCTACGCCACAAGTCCGACATACGCTACCCGTCTTGTAGAAATCATCGAGAAATACAACTTGGCGCAGTACGATTCTGGAACATTTGTGCCAGTTTCGGTGACATCAGAGGTTATTGCGTCAGCCGAAAATCCAGCGTATGGCACGGCTACTGACAAGAAGCCGGAAAGGTATTATACATCCAACGGCTTCGAACTTAGCATGTCGGAATATTCATTGGGAACGAATAACAATACTGACTATATAGTATTGAAGTATGCAATGGACATTCAGGTTTTGTCGCGCAAATTGGGAATGGCTCCGTGGGAGTTGTCCAAGTATAACGACTTGCCTAAAAAATATACAATTCAGCCTGGCGAGATTATATATCTGAAGCCAAAGCGTAACAAGGCGGAGAAGAAATATACGGTTCATGTTGTCCAGCGTGGCGAAACAATGCGTGACATTTCGCAGAAGTATGCAGTCAAGATCAACAAGCTGTACAAGAAGAACGGTTGGGAGCAAGGCGTTCAGCCAGTCGAAGGTTCCAAGGTAAGACTGAGGTAAAAATATTTCTATGTTTCAATGGCTTCGCCGTTTCTATGCCTGTGGCGTTTTAAAGTTTCAATGGCTTCGCCTGTTTCTATGCCTTCGGCGTTTCAAAGTTTCAATGGCTTCGCCTGTTTCTATGACTTCGGCGTTTCAAAGTTTTTAGGTTAGTATTTTTCAAAACAATTTTGAACAGCATCAAACAATATGAAACCATTTCAAACAACTAGAAACTTTTCAAATTTTTGAATCATTGAATCAAAATTTACTCTACCTTTGTAAAAAAATTATAGTCATGAAAAGGATATTTTTTGTTGTTGCAATTATGTTGATTGCAGGTATGGCATTTTCACAGGAGAATGCTCCGAAGAAAGAAAAAAAAGAAAAGGCCCAGACAGAAAAAGTTGAGAAGCGTTCAAGCATTCTGTTTGACAAGTTGGTTCACGATTTCGGTACAATGGAAAAGGGCGGAGATGCAAGCTGTGTTTTCACCTTCAAGAATGTGACCAAGAAACCTGTTACGTTGACGAATGTAAAGACTTCGTGCGGTTGTACTGCTGCCGATTGGCCAAAAGAACCGATAGCAAAGAAGAAAAAAGGTTCAATCAGGGTTAAATATGACAGCAATAGGATTGGTAAGTTCACAAAAACCATAAAGGTTTATATTGATGGGGAAGAAAATCCTATCCAGCTAGAAATAAAAGGTACAATAGTTTCTACAAATGCAAATGATGTGAAGGCTGCCCCTGTAGAAAAAAAGATTGAAGCTGTTGATAAGAAAGTGGAAAAGGCTAATCCCCAGCTAAATGAAATTAAGAGGGAAGAAGTCAAGTCCGATAAGAAGTAAAAAAGTTTTAACACAATAAATATAATTAAAAGATATGCCACAGATATCAGAAAAAGGAAAAAACATGCCGTCGTCGCCAATTCGTAAGCTCGTTCCTTACGCAGACGCAGCAAAAGCAAGAGGTGTAAAGGTTTATCATCTTAACATCGGTCAGCCCGACATTAAGACTCCAGAAGTCGCTTTGGAGGCAGTAAAGAATATGACCGACAAGGTTATAGCATACAGCCATACTGCAGGAAACATTTCTTACAGAAAGAAATTGGCTGCATTCTACCAGAAAATCGGTATCAACGTTACTGAAAACGATATGCTCATTACAACTGGTGGTTCCGAAGCTATAGTCTTTGCATTTATGACAACACTAAACCTCGGTGATGAGGTTATTGTTCCAGAACCTTTCTACGCAAACTACAACGGTTTTGCAATGCAGGCTGGTGTTGTTATTAAGCCTATCACTTCAAGCATAAAGAACGATTTTGCACTTCCATCAATTGACGAGTTCGAGAAGGTTATTACACCTAAGACCAAAGGTATTGTAATCTGCAATCCTAACAACCCGACTGGTTACCTTTATTCAAAGGAAGAACTCCTGCAGTTGGCAGAAATCGTTAAGAAGCACGACCTTTACCTATATGCTGATGAGGTTTACCGTGAATTCTGCTATGATGGTCACAAGCACTTCTCGACAATGCACATTCCAGGAATCGAGCAGAATGTAATCATGATGGACTCGGTTTCGAAACGTTACAGCATGTGCGGTGTACGCGTTGGTTGCATGGTAACAAAGAACAAGGAAGTTATTGCAACTGCTACCAAGTTTGCTCAGGCTCGTCTTTGTCCGCCGTCATTCGGTCAGGTAGCTGCTGAAGCTGCTATCGATACTCCCGACCAGTACTTCCACGAAGTTTACGAAGAATACATTGCTCGTCGTAACTTTATGGTTAAGGGCTTGAACGAAATACCAGGTGTATATTGCCCGAATCCTAAGGGTGCTTTCTACACAGTAGTTAAGCTTCCAATCGACGATTCCGACAAGTTTGCAAAGTGGATGCTTGAAGAATTCCAGTACAACGGACAGACTGTAATGGTTGCACCAGCAACTGGCTTCTACAACACTCCGGGACTTGGCAAGAACGAAGTCCGCGTTGCGTATGTCCTCAAGATTGAAGACCTCAAGAATGCAATCGAGGTTTTAAAGCATGCTTTGGAAGTATATCCGGGCAGAACAATGTAAGAATCATATCATTGCTAAATAAAGCCGTCCTCGTGGCGGCTTTTTTATTGCTTTTCAGCAAAGAATTCTTCTGGATTTGCGCATACTATTGTGTCCGATAGTGTGCAAACCGAAATTCTACCATTGTCGGCAATCCTATTCAGACGACCAAGCACATCCTTGCGTTCGTCAAATTTATCACGGAAAACTTGGTTTTCAACAACAATATAGTCAAAATCCCAAGTGAGTGCTGGTTTTACAATCTTTTCCTTGTGCCACATTACCGAAAATCCCTTGCGTTTCATTTGTATGAAAGAACCATTCTGCGGATAAGCATATAGCGATAGAATCTTTGTATTGCGTGGAATGTTCAGCGAATCAAGGAATTGGTCTGCACCATCAAAGTTAAGGTAGGTCTTGTATGCACCGTCTTCTATCCAGCGGCGGCTAGATTGAGTTTCATTCACATTGGAAATCATGAAGAAACACAACACACACAAGGCAACAAGGCAGATTCCTCCCGTCACATAATTATTTATACGAGGCAATGCGCCAAGCATAAATGCAAAGAGCATCATTATTGGCAAGAAGAATGTATCAACGAAATAGTAGTCGTGGTTTGGAAACTGCCTTATCATGGCAACTAAGAATAGCAGGCATCCGAACAGATATATAATAGGTATGAGCCATATTGTGAGTTGCTTTTTCTTTGCTTTTCCGTCTTTGTTGCCCCTAAGTTTCATTATTAACTTGACAATACCTGCAATTACTGCCAATCCGGCAAGCACTTCGAAAATGCGATAATGTAATTTCTGGAAATATTGGTATTCCCAGTTGTTTTTTGCATCGTTGAGAAAATCACGGAAGTCGTCAAGGTTGTCGGCTGGCATAAGTTCGTTGAGGAATAGTGAGCCGTATTCGCTTCGAAGATGCGAGTTCCAGAGCATATATGCGATGATGAGTGCAAACGATATTATTACGCTCGGCAGTTTGTCTGCAAAAGTGCTTTCCTTGCGGAAAATCCTTAAGAGTTCAAATCCCAGTACGGCAATAAGTTCGATGGCGAAACTTGTACGCATAAGTGTGGCAATTGCCATGAGTAGTATCCCCAAGTGGAAAAATTTCTTTTTGCCATCCTTTACATATTTTATGTATGCCCACATTCCGACAACACCTATTGCAAATGCTGGTATTCCGGGCAGGAATCCGTTGAAATAGTAGGCGTAAACAGGAGCGGTCATTGCTATTGCGGTGACGAACAATGACTTCTGGAAATCTTCCGTTATTAGGAACGACATTTTATACAGGAAAAATAGTCCGATGAAGCTGCAAATCATTGTCCATAATCGGAAAACCCATGGCGATGTCGTTCCGAATAGTTTCATTAGTAATGCGACAATGTACTCGTGTATTGGAAAATCGACTGAAGTAATGGTTGTGTCGTAGGCTTCTTCCCACCATCCGGGGAACTGCTTGTTGTAAATCATGGTTTCGGGATGGAACAGGTCGAAGCCGTTGTCAAGAAATCCGATTGCAAGTGCATATCTGTCGTCTTGCGCCCATGCGTGAATAAATGCGGGAAATTCGTTCAGATACTTGAATTGTATTCCGAAGCCCAATGCAATTATGAAGGTCGCAGCAATCAAGTACCCTTTTGCATTTATTTTTCCGTAGTCTATGAGTTTCATCGGCAAATGTAATGGTAGCGTGCAAATGTAACAAAAAAAGCCACTCGTAAGTGGCTTTTTTATTGTCAACAAAACAAGATTACTTGTTAAGTCTGAATCTTTCGTTGCCGTTCTCGAAGTAGTCAACAATCTGGTTGATTGCTGCGATACCTGCGTTAACGTTTGCTTCTTCAGTCTGAGCACCAAGTTTCTTCGGGGTGAAGAATACGCGGTCAGCGTAGTTTTCCTTGAGTTCAGCAGCGCATTCTGGAGCAACATCTGCCATATACTTGAAGTCTGGCCTTTCGGCGAGTATCTTCTTGAGGTCGTCTTCATCGATGACTTCCTTACGAGCGGTATTGATGAGGGTTGCACCCTTAGGCATCTTACCGATTTTGCTCATGTTAATCGACTTCTTTGTTTCGTCGTTAGCCGGGCAGTGGAGCGAAATGTAGTGGCAGGTGCCAAACAGGTCATCGAGGTTGGTGCACTGCTTTGCGCCAGTCGATTCAATCTGTTCCTTTGTGAGGAATGGGTCGTATGCAACTACTTCCATGCCGAATCCCATAGCGTACTTTCCGAGGAGGCGACCAACGTTTCCGTAGCCGTAGATTCCGAGTTTCTTTCCGTGGATTTCCGAACCCGACTTTCCATTGTAGTTGTTTCTTGCAGCCATAATCATAAGACCTATAGCAAGTTCAGCAACTGCATTTGAGTTCTGACCTGGGGTGTTCATTGCAACTACATTGCAGGCTGTTGCTGCGTTGAGGTCGATGTTGTCGAAACCTGCACCTGCTCTAACGATAATCTTGAGGTTCTTGCCTGCTTCGATAACTTCCTTGTCTGCAACATCGCTTCTGATGATCATTGCGTCAACATCTGCTACAGCAGCCAAAAGTTTGTCTTTGGTTCCGTACTTTTCAAGTAAAATTACCTCGTATCCAGCAGCTTTTGCTTTTGCCTGGATGCCGTCAACTGCTTCTTTTGCAAACGGTTTGTCGGTTGCTACTAAAACCTTTTTCATTTCAATCTTGTGTTTAAAATTTTTATTAATGTTCTGATTTTAAAGTTCGGCAAAGATATATAATATTTACGAAGTACGAAGAAGGATTGACTAATTAAAAATTTGTAAAAATCGTCAATCTAAAATATTATTGTATTTTTGTGAAAAGTTTAATCATGAAGACAAAAGAAGAAATTGTAAGCGACTGGCTTCCGCGATATACAGGAAAGACATTGGAAAGTTTTGGTGAATATATCCTGCTGACAAATTTTCAGCTGTATGTTGATTTGTTTGCCGAATGGAACAATGTTCCTGTAGATGGACTTGACAGAAATATGCCAAGTGCCACCGTTGATGGGATAACCATAATAAATTTTGGCATGGGAAGTCCCAATGCAGCAATAATAATGGACTTGCTTAGCGCGATAGCACCTAAGGCTGTGCTATTTCTCGGCAAATGTGGCGGACTGAAAGCGAAGAATAAGCTCGGTGATTTGATTCTGCCGATTGCAGCAATACGTAGCGAAGGTACATCAAACGATTATCTGCCGCCTGAAGTGCCTGCATTGCCGGCATTTATGCTTCAGCGTGCGGTGTCGACTTCCATTAGGGATAATGGACACGACTACTGGACAGGAACGGTGTTTACAACAAACCGCAGGGTATGGGAATATGACGAGCGTTTCAAGAAGTACCTTATTAAAACTCGCGCTATGGCTGTTGATATGGAAACGGCGACAATATTCATCGTAGGTTTTGCTAATGAAATTCCGTGCGGTGCATTGTTGCTTGTCAGCGACCAGCCTATGGTTTCTTCGGGAGTAAAGACTGAGGCAAGCGACAAGAAGGTAACTCAGCAATTTGTGCACGACCATTTAAAGATAGGTATAGATTCGTTGAGGATTATAAAGAGGGGTGGTTCGTCGGTGAAACATTTGAAATTTTAGGGCTGCGCCTGTTTATATGTTTCTAGGTTTCTATGGCTTCGCCGTTTCTAATTGTTTTTGGTTTATGGGTTTCTAAGTTTCAGGTTGTTTGATGTTGTTGATACGCAATGCCCTGTGTCTTTACATATTGTAGCTGTCAAATATTGAAAAAATATGGAGGATTTTTGATGAGAAGAATTGTTTATATATGTTTTATGGTTGCAGTTTCTGCTGGTTGCTTTGCGCAGAACGCCAGTGAGAATGCTAAGATTGCGGAAATACGCAAGATGTACGACAGCGAGATGGAATGGATAAACATCATGCTTGGAGACGAAACGATTCCCGATGATTACATTACTGCTAAGGTAAGGCATAACCTTGCTGGCACAGGTCAGGCGGAGGAAACGATAGAGTTTTTTTTCAATGATGATTTTGATGAGGAGGTCGGCAAAGATGTGTCGTATCTGGATTTTGTGCGCAAAACTACTGTCTATATAATTGCCGAAGGCAAGTCTTACGAGGAGTTCTTATATGACGATGCCGGTCTTCCTGCATTCTATTATACGTTTTTCACGACTTATATGGAAGATGGAGGACATTATGTGGAAAAGTGTGTCGAGATTCGTGCCTATTACGACAAAGGTGTGCAATTCCATACAATTTGCAAGGTGGGAAACGACAAGTCGTCGTTGAAGGAAGCGCCACTTACAGAAGAACTAGAAAATCAACTTTTCTTCGGATTTTTACAATTTGGGAAGTTGAAGGATGCGTTAAATGGCATGCTGAATTGAAAGGCTAAAAATCAATTGAATTAGCCAGTTTTCTGAAATTTTCCAGACATTTTTTCTCGTCACCGTACGAAATGCCGGTAACAACAAAGTATCTGTCGTTATCGAATAGCACAAGTTGATATACGAATTCGGTTTTGAGGAATTTGCTGATTCCGCTAGCGTAGATTTCGTAGCCTGAAAGTTTGCCTGTGCTGTACTTTTGCGGTTCAAGGTTGCTGTTTTCTTCCCAAGTAATGGGATATAGCTTGATACGGTGATTGCAGATGTCTTTTTTCTGTGCTTCGGTGAACTGAATTCCGCTATGGGCTTCATGTATCGTGAGCGATGTCATGTCGTTGGTTTTCGATGGAATGTTGCCGTCGTCGGTGAAGGTTCGTGTGTCACCCATGGGTGGACATTCGATAAGGCCAGTTCCCGAAGTATCTACAGAGTATGAAAACGCATCTTGTATCGGTGTCGTTTCCATTTTGGGGTCAAAGATTATGCTTAGCAGAGAGTTGGTGATTTCGATGTTCATGTTATTTTGGACAGGCTTGGGCGTTGAACCCATGATGAGGTAGGTTTGTGTGCAGTTTCCTATTATCAATATAGATACGGCAAATTCCTTTTCGTTGATATATTGGTCACCGTCAATCATCATGGCATCGAAGCCGTTGATTTTGAAGAATGTTTCTTTCATAACAACTATGCCTGCCTGAAACATTGATTTTTTGTCGAAAGTGTAGAAATTGCGGTTTACATCGCCTTCGAGAGCCTGTACAGAAATGTAACTTTCGGCTAAAGTGTGCTCGTAAGTGGTAGCGTTGCGGCGAGTGAACCCTTTGGGAAGTTTTATTTTTAACTTTGTGGTTTCAAAAGTGGTGTAATCTTTCGAATCGATGTTTGTGATTTCTATGGCTTTTGAGTTAATGCCTTGACAAACAGCGGCTAAACTTGCAATAACAAATAATATGACAAGAAAAATCCTGTTCATTTGCGAAAAAAAATTTTTCAAATATAAATAATAATGTGTTATTTCGTGAAAAATTTTTGAACGATGAATTTCAAACTCGTCATATTGTCTGCGTTGCTGATGCTTTGCTCTGGTTTATATGCGTTTGATTTTGAACGAGATACTGTGGCTTGCATTGACCGTGTCTATGAAAAGAACCTGAAAACCGTTCGCTTGCATTTGCAGGACTGGGAAGTTTCGTATCCGGTGATGGAGCTTTATGGCGAGGTTGGACTTGAATTTTCATTCGATCAGATAGAATCGCAGCCGCAGGATTATTTCTATACCGTTATGCATTGCACTTACGATTGGAAGCCTTCTAATCTGATGTTTGTCGATTATGCAGACGGTTTTGATGAGAATGAAATTCGCAACTACGATGAATCGCAGAGTACCTATGTGCAATACACGCATTTTTCGTTAAACCTGCCAAACGATGATTTGCAACTGAAACTTTCTGGGAATTACTTGCTTATCGTTTTTGTGAAGGAGCCAGTGGAAAGGATTGTCTGCACAAAAAGGTTTATGGTTTACGAAAATCTTGTTACGGTTGAAGGTCGAGTAATTTCTAATGTGCTTGGCGAATTCAAAAAGGAATACCAAAAGGTAGATTTTGCAATAATTCCGAAAAACTATCCCATTTACAATCCGCTTGATGAGTTGAAGGTTACGCTAATGCAGAATTATCAGTGCGATGAGGCTTATACCGAAATGCAACCGTCGTTTGTTGGCAATGATTCGTATAGATTCGATTGGGAGGACAAATATTTGTTTAATGCTGCAAACGAGTACAGATATTTCAATTTCAACAATTTGGAACTAAATTCGGAATATGTTGAGCATATAGAGTATCGCAAGCCGTACTATTACATAGATCTTGTTCCTGGTAAGTCCCATTATTTCGAGCCGTATGCGAGTGCCGAGGACATAGATGGTGGTTACATAATTAAGACCAATCGTCGCAACAACAATAATTTCCCCGAAATCCAGTCGGAGTATGCCATCGTGCGTTTCCGATTGAACAATCCTTTGATGCTTGGCGGTGCGAGTGTTTATTTGTATGGTGCACTTACCAATTATGAGATTTCTCCGCAGTACAAGATGAAGTACAAAATGGAGACGCATTGCTACGAATTGCTGATGTTCTTGAAGCAGGGTTACTACAATTATAGATATGTAGTTGTTTCCGAGGGCGAAGGTGCAGGAATGGATAGATTTTTCTTCGAAGGAAGTCACAAACAGACCGAAAACGACTACCAGTTGTTTGTGTATCACCGCAATCCCAGCGAATCGTACGATAGATTGATAAATTACACGAAGTTTAATAGTAGAAACTAGGAGGCTGACGCCGTTTCAACGCTTCGCTGTTTGAATGCCTGCGCCGTTTCTCGCTACGCTGTTTCAAGTTTCTGGGTTTATATGCTTCTCTGTTTGAAAGTTTCTAAGTTTCAAAGCATCAAATAATTAAACAACATCAAACAACTATAAACAATTAGAAACTGCTTTAGCCGTAGAAACCTAGAGACAATTATAAACGTCATAGGCATAGAACGGTGTAGTCCTCAACGAAGTTAAACTTAGAAACAATTAGAAACGCCGTAGGCATAAAAACGGCTTTAGCCTTTGCAACTTTTTTTTGTGGCAAATAAAATTTGTTGTATCTTTGCGGTCGCAAAATGCCCAAGTGGCGGAATTGGTAGACGCGCTGGTTTCAGGGACCAGTGTTCGCAAGGACGTGCAGGTTCGAGCCCTGTCTCGGGCACAGAAAAAAGACGGATTCCGTCTTTTTTTTTGTTTTGTGTATTTTGTTGAAAATCAAATCGATAATGATGTTTTAAACATCGTGCGTTTGAACATTTTCTCTAAAAAACTGCGTAACTGGTTGAAAATGCCTATCTTTGTAAGTTAATTTATATGTTGTATATGCGAAAATTGGTTGCTATTTTATTGGTATATACGCTGTTAAGCATTTCTCTAGATTCTTGTACAAGCTATGAGAACGGACCTGCCTTTTCGTTAAGGTCGCCAATGACTAGAATAGTTGGAGAATGGTATCTTGCGGACTTATTGGTTAACGACAAGCACGAGCAAACCCTGTTCGACAGAGAGGCTTCGACTGTTTTTATATTGAATAATAACGGAACATACTCCTATTCAATGCAAATGGTGAGGGCTTTGAATGAAAGGTCAGGGATGTGGTCGTTTGGTGAGGACAAGACAGAATTGATTCTTACTGAAGTAGATTCGTTGAATGGAAATAATGAGCATAACTATAAGATAACTAGGTTGTCGAGTACTGAAATGTGGCTGGTTAATGGTAGCGACGAATATTTGGGCTACGATGACCTTATCGAGCGCCATTTTGAAAAGAAACAAGAATAAAAACGAGAGTCATGAAGAACCGAATTTGTTTAGTTGTCGTTTTGACATTGATAGTTGGATTATTTTTTTCTTCATGTAAGAAATATGAAGAGGATTACGGGCTGATGCTTAAGACTCCGAAAGGTCGTCTTGTCGGCACATGGAAAATCACGCAGATAGAATCGGACACCATAATAAAAATGTCTGATTTTGCTATGTTTGGAGAACTTTTGATGACATTTGAAAAGGACGAGAGCGGAAATCTCAAGTTCAAGGACAATGGTCTTGGTGACATTTTATCTGATATTGACTGGGAGGAACTGATGAGTGAAATGCAGGATTCAACCATGAATGCGGACAGTATTTCCGAGGGACTTGAAAATATAGATTTCTCATCTATGCTTTCGAACGGAACCGATTTCAAATGGGCTTTCGACAGCAAGAAAGAGTATATAAAGTTAAACTTTTTGGATGCCACTACAAATTCGTATTCCGAAGATATCAATATGAAAATCCTTTCGCTCTGCAAGTCCGACTGCAAGCTACGCTACGAAGAAGATTCGACAAGGGTTGATATATCGATGCAGAAATAAGGCTTCGCTACGATAGAAATTGTAACGATAATACAAGATTAAGTCCCCAAGTGACTTCCTTTTTCGTAAAAAAAGTTGTATATTTGTTGCCATAAAGGTATTCAATATTATGCCAGAAAAAAAACACATAGAAGATAGCAATTCGCTTTCGGTAGCTTCAGAACCAGTTGCTGAATATGGTGTTGCAGCCAAGCGTATGTCTGTTGACGAGTACTTCGATATCTTCATAAGATGGTAGATGAATTTTTTGTTTCTGAACGTATATAAATTATAACCTGAGCAATACCATTTTCATAGCGTATTTTTTTTGCGCCATGCTTGTTTTTTTTACTAATTTTACGCCAATAATTTTAAATGTATAACACGATGATTACAAAGGAAGAATTTCAGAAGTTAATCTTGCAGGGTATTCCCGATGAATTGCCGGAACCTGCTGTATATGAACCCGAAATAAATCATGCTCCTATAAGGAAGCAGATTCTCACTAACGATGAAAAGAAACTTGCAATAAGGAATGCGCTTCGCTATTTCCCTGCAAAATTCCACAAGACACTTGCTCCGGAATTCAAGAACGAATTGGAAACATACGGAAGAATCTACATGTATCGTTTCCGTCCGAAATACAAGATGTTCGCTCGCGATATTACTTGGTTCCCTCACAAGAGCACTCAGGCCGCCGCTATTATGCTTATGATTTCCAATAACTTGGATTATGCAGTGGCTCAGCATCCGCACGAACTTATCACTTACGGTGGAAATGGCGCAGTATTCCAGAACTGGGCTCAGTACCTGCTTACAATGCAGTACCTTGCCAACATGACCGACGAGCAGACGTTGGTTATGTATTCCGGTCACCCGATGGGACTTTATCCATCGCACAAGGATGCTCCGCGCGTGGTCGTTACAAACGGTATGGTAATTCCAAACTACTCGAAGCCAGACCATTGGGAAAAGTTCAACGCAATGGGCGTTTCGCAGTACGGACAGATGACAGCAGGTTCTTATATGTATATAGGTCCACAGGGAATCGTTCATGGAACAACCATCACAGTGCTCAACGCTTGCCGTAAGATTGCAAAGCACGGCGAAGGTCCGGAAGGCCGTTTGTTCGTTACTGCTGGTCTTGGCGGTATGAGCGGTGCTCAGCCAAAGGCAGCAAACATCGCAGGTGTTGTAAGCATTTGCGCCGAAATAAATCCAAAGGCAGCCAATAAGCGCTACGAACAGGGCTGGGTGGACGAAATAATTGATGATGTTGACAAGGCAATCGACACTGCACTTGCATGGCAGAAGAAGAAAGAGCGTCACTCTATTGCTTACCTTGGCAATGTGGTTGACTTGTGGGAACGCCTTGCTACTCGCGACATAAAGGTTGACCTTGGTAGCGACCAGACTTCGCTTCACAATCCGTGGGCAGGCGGTTATTATCCTGTTGGACTTTCGTACGAACAGTCAATCGACATGATGGCTCACAACCCCGAGAAGTTCAAGGAGGCTGTCCAGGCATCGTTGAGGCGACAGGTTGATGCAATCAACAAGTTGACAGCAAAGGGAATGTATTTCTTCGACTATGGAAACGCCTTCCTGCTCGAAAGTTCGCGCGCTGGTGCCGACATTATGGCTCCGAATGGAATAGATTTCCGCTATCCGTCGTATGTTCAGGATATTATGGGACCAATGTGCTTCGACTATGGTTTCGGACCGTTCCGCTGGGTTTGCACATCGAGTTTGCCTGAAGACCTTGAAGTAACCGACAACCTTGCAATGCAGGTATTGGAAGACATCGCAAAGGATGCTCCTGCAGAAATTTCACAACAGATGCGCGACAACATTCGTTGGATTAGCGAGGCAAAGAAAAACAAGCTTGTCGTTGGTTCGCAGGCTCGTATCCTTTATGCCGATGCCGAGGGCCGTATCAAGATTGCAAAGGCATTCAACGATGCAATCCGCGATGGTCGTTTGAAACAGCCTGTTGTTCTTGGCCGCGACCACCACGATGTTTCGGGTACTGACTCTCCGTTCCGCGAGACATCAAACATCTACGATGGCAGTAAGTTTACCGCCGATATGGTAATTCAGAATGTCATTGGCGACTCGTTCCGAGGTGCAACTTGGGTTTCAATCCACAATGGCGGTGGAGTTGGCTGGGGCGAAGTTATCAATGGCGGTTTCGGAATGGTTCTCGATGGCAGTGCCGAGGCAGAACGCCGCTTGAAACTTATGCTTCTCTGGGATGTCAACAACGGAATCAGCCGCCGCAGCTGGGCACGCAACGAGGGCGCAATGTTCGCCATCAAGCGCGCTATGGAGGAATATCCCGAAATGAAGGTTACTGTTCCGAATCTGGCAGACGATGATTTGATAAACTCATTGTATTAACAATATTGGTTTTCGGCTGTGCTTGGAAGTGCAGCCGAAAACTTTTTATAGAACGATAGGATTGTCTAATTAAAACATACATTATGAAGCAATATGTCCGTATATTAATAGCGTTTGCACTTCTAATATTAAGTGGAGGTGTATTTGCACAAAATCTCTTCGATAGGGCAAAGTTGGACAATTATTTCGATAAACTTGAAAAAAACAACAAGTTTATGGGAAGTGTTGCCGTCGCGAAGAACGGGGAGATTATCTACACAAAAGCAATCGGCTATGCTGATGTCGAAAACAAGGTTAAAGCAACCGAAAAATCCAAATATAGAATCGGTTCTGCCTCGAAATCGTTTACGGCGGTTTTGGTTTTGAAGGCTGTCGAAGAAAAGAAAATAGACCTTGACCAAACTATTGACAAATGGTTTCCTACAATCGCAAATTCACAGAAAATAACTGTAAGGCATTTGCTAAGCCATAGGAGCGGAATACACGATTTTACACACGACGATGACTATCTGGATTGGTGTACGCAACCAAAGACGGAAAACGAAATGCTGGCGATTATCGAAAAAGGCGGCAGCGATTTTGAGCCCGACAGCAAGTCCGACTACAGCAATTCGAACTATGTGTTGTTGACCTACATGCTTGAAAAGACTTTCTCGAAACCATATTCCGACTTGTTGCAGGAATACATTGTCAAGCCAATTGGTCTGACCGACACATATATTTTTGGAAAAACCAACCCGAACAACAACGAATGCAGGTCATACCGCTTCTTGGGTTCTTGGAAGGTAGAAAACGAAACAGACTGGACTGTTCCGATGGGTGCGGGTGCAATAGTGTCAACGCCTACCGACTTGACAAAATTCGCTGATGCTTTGTTTGGAGGAAGGCTTGTGTCTGATGAAAGTCTGGAAACAATGAAAACCATTAAGGACGACTATGGTCTCGGACTGTTCGAGATTCCTTTTGGCGATAACATTGGTTTAGGGCACACGGGTGCAATAGATGGTTTTGTTACTGTTTATTCTCATTTTGCCGACGGTAATATTTCGTATGCCATGACTTCTAACGGGAATAATTTTAAAATAGGAGCGATTAAAAAGGCGGTCTTAAGCGCTGTTTACGGCAAACCTTACGAACTCCCGGAATTCTATAATGTGGCTTCGGAGGATTTGGACATTTATTTGGGCGTATATGTTTCTAAGAAAATAGGTTTGGATTTTATTGTCACAAAAGAAGGAAACACATTGATTGCGCAGATTGGAGATGATGCTATCCCGCTTGAGGCAGTTGACAAGGACAAATTTAGGTGCGACCAGATAGGTGCAAAATTTGAATTTAATCCGAAAAAGAATACAATGACTTTATTCCAGAATGGAGCGAAATTAGTTTTACGAAAGAAAATGTAATATCCCGAAATTAAGGTTACGATTTGATAAATTCGTTGTATTAAAAGGCAATTCGCACATATATCACATATTTCCGCAATTCAGGCAGGGGCTTGGGTTGCGGAAATTCATTTTAACAAAATCCTAAATTTCAAATATTTTTGTATTTTTGCTCAAAACAGAAAACAACAATGGACGAACCGACATTTGTACATCGTGATGGAATGATAGCCGACAAGGAATATGTAGAGTGGTTGAAAGAACTTAAAGCGCGTTTCCACCAAAGTCAGATAAGGGCTGCTGTCCGTGTCAACACCGCTATGCTTGAATTTTATTGGAGCATGGGACGTGATATTATAGGGTTGAGAGCAGAAAGCAAATGGGGTTCTGGTTTCTTCAAGCAGTTGAGTCTTGATATGAGAACTATGTTCCCTGATGAAACAGGTTTTTCTGCGACCAATCTAAAATATATGAAACGTTGGTATGCGTTTTATTATGAGCAAGTTGTAAATCGTCAACGACCCGTTGACGAATTTTGTCAGCAAGTTTCTGGGCAATTATTACGACAGCAAGTTGACGATTCTTCTATGCAAACAGATGGTCTGGTTGTAAATCGTCAACGACACGTTGACGATTTGAAAATGCCAGAGATATTTGGACGAATCCCATGGGGACAGCATATTGAATTATTTTCCAAATGCAAATCAATAGAGGAAGCGTTATTCTATGTAAACAAAATCATTGAGAATAATTGGTCGCGTCCTATGTTGGAGAACCAGATGGCATCAGGATTGTACAAAAATCAAGGTTCTGCTGTCACTAATTTTGAACGCGCGCTACCGTCCCCACAAAACCAATTGGCAAAAGAAATATTGAAAGACCCATACAACTTTAGGTTCTTGTCGATGAAGGAGAAATATGACGAACACGACTTGGAGGATGCTCTTGTTGACAATGTCACAAGATTTTTACTGGAGTTGGGC
The DNA here is from genome assembly GCA_017551515.1 of Bacteroidales bacterium. Classification (GTDB taxonomy): domain Bacteria; phylum Bacteroidota; class Bacteroidia; order Bacteroidales; family ML635J-15; genus Bact-19. The sequence goes on from JAFZLK010000098.1 coordinate 35,474, forward strand.
AAAGGATTTTCGTATATTGGCCGTCAAATGGAACTACAGATGCCGGGAGGACAGACATTCTTTCCCGATTTGGTGTTCTATCACATCCCACAACATCGGTATGTAATCATTGAACTCAAAGCGGTAAAATACATTCCTGAATTTGCAGGCAAACTTAATTTCTATGTTACAGCCGCCGACAAACTACTACGTGGCGATGACGACAATCCATCTGTAGGACTAGTTATATGTAAATCGGCAGAAAAAACCATTGTTGAATGGTCGTTGCAAGACATTCAAAAACCACTAGGAGTGGCTACATACCAGTTGCAGGAAGTTGTTGACCGCACAGTAGCAGAATTGGAACTGAGGAAAAAAAAGAAAACCAACAAGGATGGTAAAGACGACCATATTGTGTAGGATTTGCAATAAGTCACGGTACATAATTATCTTTAACCCATCCTAAAACAATGCCAATATTCAATTTGTGTGCGTCGTTGTCTGCAACAACCATATAATCTTTTCGGAAATGCCATTTTGCCGAATGAGAAATAATGCGTATCATTGCATTGTGAAACTGAAATAAAAAGATATTTGCAAAAAATTACAAGAATTATAAGTATAAAATGAAGTAACGAATTTTAATTAACATATTATTAATCATAGCGTTTGCTATTTATTCGAGATATTCTGAAAGTTTGGCGATTTTTAGGAAGGCTCTCATAAGAATAAGTTCAGCAACGTTCACGACTCGAGCGTGGACGGAACTTATTTGAGAGCAGGTTACGCCAAACACCTCAGAATACGATAAGTGAAATCCACGCTTTTCGTATTCCAGTGTTTGTGTAATCTGTAGTCATCGGTAAGTTGCTGACGCTAAAAAAGCATACGCCGATGGTAAAGAAAAAATACTTTATATTTGACTTAGATAACACATTAGTTAAGACCGATCTAGCAAACAATAATTCTTATAGAGATGCAATCCATGCAGTTACTGGTATAGATATTCAAATCAAACAAGTGCGATTCACGCGTGCCGATTTGTCTTATGCCATACCCAATTTATCGTCCGACAAGATTTCTGAAATCATAAAGTTAAAAGAGGATTTTTATTCCAAACACATTCAAGAAACAATATTAAACGAGCAACTTGTAAAAATTCTCTCATTTCTTAAAGAACTTGGCAATGAAACAATATTGCTAACAGAAAGTCATAAATTAAGAGCAAAACAAGTCTGTGAACATTATTCTTTAGCCCAATTTTTCAACAAACAATACTATAAAGAGAATTTCGGGACGAGTGACAAGTATCAATACTTAAAAACACAGAACATACCATTTAGTTCTATTGTGCTATTTGAAAATGAAGAAAATGAAATTCAAAAAGCAATACAAAACGGAATATGTGAATATCAAATAATTAAAGTTAAATTTTAACATTAAAATTATGGAACAATTTACAATTTATGCCAACGACAGTTGGTGCGACACAAAAGATGGAAGAAGAAGGAAATGCCTAAGATATGACACAGATGCATTCTATCATGCAGAATATCATGGTGGTGGCAATTGGAAAATAGCAGGCACTATTGAAAATCTGATTTGCACATTTAAGAATGATATTACGCCATATTCAGATGAAACTTTAAAAGATGCAATGATAAAACTAGCCAACATTTTAATTAAAGACTTCCGCGAAATTTTACGCACTCAAGAAAATTCGCCATTAACAATTTGTGTTATTCCGCGAGCCAAGCACGAAGACCATTATAATCCAAACCAAAAATTGTTTAGACAAACTGTTAGAATTGTAATTAAATTCCTTAATGATAAAGGGTTTAATAAATTTATTGATGGAACCCACAACATAATAAGGCACACCGATTCTCCAACAACACACTTGCATGAAGGGAGAACTTATTGTGGAATAACAAAAGAAACTTGGGCTTAATGCTCAAAAAGAGACCTAAAATCCTTGTAAGTTATTGATTTTTATTTGTATTATGGCGGTCAAAAGTTTCATGGCAAAAAAAATGCTTTCATTGCGGGTCAAATAAGACAATAAAGAAGGGACAGGAAAAC
>JAFZLK010000099.1 GCA_017551515.1 Bacteroidales bacterium
CACTCACCGCCGAAGCAAACGAAGGCTATCAGTTCGTACAATGGAGCGACGGCAACACCGACAACCCGCGTGAAATCACAGTAACCGGTGATGCAATGTACATTGCAACCTTCGCTCCAGCCACCGACATTTCGAACATCGCATTACCGGAAATCTCCATCTTCCCGAACCCAACCAACGACATTCTCAACATAACCTCATCGGAAATAATTTCCGAAATAGAGATTGTGAATGCATTGGGACAGGTGGTTTATCGCACAGTGGTAAACGCCGACAACGTGGTTTGCGATGTGGAAGGATTGACGGCAGGCGTTTATATCGTAAGAATACACGGAACGGACATGGCATCGATTACCCAGAAGAAATTCATCAAGGAATAAACGATATATTTGTGGTATATTGTAGGGGTAGGTTTCAAACCTGCCCCTACAATTATATGCACACAAAAATAATCCTGAATTATTGTTGATTCACAAAATAATCATTTACCCTTGTCGTTTCGGATTTATACTCGGAAATGCCTGAATAGCAGGATTCTAAAAAAATTTTCGCGGACAACGCAAAATACAAATGTACGCTACTCGATCCTTATAGAATCATTGTCGAATGACGGGCATCCAACACGCTTACCACGAAGCAATGTAAATAGCAACTTTAACCGTGATACATGTTTCGCCTTTTTAGGCACAAAGGATGAACCATCAAATGGTAATCCTAATCCAGTATAGTTGCCTCGCAGCCTCGAGTTTGGAAATCCCCACTTAAAAAGAAACTGAGTGTGTCCGTCATTCTTTAGGACACGACTTGTACTTTTAGTTTCAAAATGGTACACCCGACAATCTGACAGCCCCTTAAAATACCGAACCCCAGCCAAATACAGCTTAGCAGTAAGATCAGGGTCGCTATACATTCCAGGAGAAAACTCAACACTATATCCGCCAATAAGATCCCACATATCGCGGTGTATTAGGTTTGGAGGCCAAGTTGCTCCACGCCAGTCAGTCATTTTGAAACTCATATATTCACGCAACAGGCGTTCTTCATCAAAACTATCAATAGAATCACCATAATTTGCAGTAATTCCTACATCCAAGTAATTGTGTGGCTGAATCATTGTTCCTGATAAGAAAAAGCGATCGTCTGGCAATTTGTCCAACTCTCGATTCAATGCAGAATCCCAGCCTGGCAGAAGATACATATCATCGTTAAGATAGAAGATGTAATCGGTTTTTACCTTACGTCGCATAGCATTGCACGCCAAACATACCCCAATGTTACGTTCCGAATAAGTATAGTCGAGATTTTGGGACTTCACCCAATCCAATGTGCCGTCGGTTCCTTCGTTAACATGAACGATTATCTGATGACCAGCCATTGAGTTCTGCCGTATGCTACGTATGCATATCTTAAGGAACTCCAAGTTGTTCCAAGTCGGAATAATAATCGAAAACGGACGTTGCGCAGTGTTTTTCTCAAACATACCTATAATATTCTGAAATAATCTTGCAAATATACGATTTTTCACATGGCATTGAAAATAATTACTGTGCCTTGTTGTCAAATTTATTATAAACAAAAAAAGGAAACTTCCTATGGAAATTTCCTTTTGCGAATTTTTACCTATTGTACTATTCCTCGACGAGGATAACAATCTTATTGTTCTTGCATTCAACAAGTCCGCCATTGACGCTGAACTTAAGTTCATTACCGCTCATTTCACGGATAACGACTTCGCCCTTTTCCAAAGTGGAAACTATTGGAGCGTGCATGTTCAGCATCTGGAACGAACCCTTAGCACCAGGCACTTTCACCATTGAGGTTTCGCCTTCGAACAATTTCTTTTCGGGTGTGATGATTTCTACTGTCATAGCAACTATTATTTAGTTTCTGCCATCATCTTTTCACCCTTCTCGATAGCCTGCTCGATTGTACCAACAAGGTTGAATGCTGCTTCTGGGTACTGGTCAACTTCACCGTCGAGAATCATGTTGAATCCCTTGATTGTATCTTCAATCTTTACGAATTCACCCTTCAAGCCGGTAAATGCTTCAGCAACATGGAACGGCTGAGAGAGGAATCTCTGAACACGTCTTGCTCTGTGTACGACGAGCTTGTCTTCGTCTGACAATTCGTCCATACCAAGGATAGCAATGATGTCCTGCAATTCCTGATATCTCTGGAGAATATTGATAACTCTCTGAGCGGTCTCGTAGTGAGCCTTTCCTACAACTGCCTCGGTAAGGATACGTGACGAAGAGTCTAGCGGGTCAACTGCCGGGTAGATACCCAACTCAGCGATCTTACGGCTCAATACGGTTGTTGCATCCAAGTGCGAGAATGTTGTTGCCGGAGCGGGGTCGGTCAAGTCGTCGGCAGGTACATATACTGCCTGAACAGATGTGATAGAACCACCCTTTGTTGATGTAATACGTTCCTGCATTTCACCCATTTCGGTAGCAAGTGTAGGCTGGTAACCTACAGCCGAAGGCATACGTCCAAGAAGTGCTGATACTTCGGAACCTGCCTGAGTGAAACGGAAGATATTGTCAACGAAGAAAAGAATATCACGACCTGTTGACGTTGTGTTGTCACCAGTTCCGTCGCGGAAACTTTCAGCGATTGTCAAACCCGACAAAGCAACACGTGCACGTGCTCCGGGGGGCTCGTTCATCTGACCGAAAACCATGCTCAACTTGGAGTCATTAAGTTTTTCCTTGTCAACCTTCTCCAAGTCCCACGAACCTTTTTCCATGGATTCCTTGAAGCCCTCACCATATTTTACAATGTTTGCCTCAATCATTTCGCGGAGGAGGTCGTTACCTTCACGGGTACGTTCACCAACACCTGCGAACACCGACAAACCGTCGTATCCGATAGCGATATTGTTGATAAGTTCCTGAATAAGAACTGTCTTACCAACACCTGCACCACCAAACAAACCGATCTTACCACCCTTTGAATATGGCTCTATAAGGTCGATAACCTTGATACCTGTGAACAGCACTTCAACCTCGGTGCTGAGTTCTTCAAACTTTGGCGGTTGGCGATGAATAGGATAACCATCCTGTTTTGGAAGCAGTTCCATACCGTCGATGGTGTCACCGATAACGTTCATAAGACGACCCTTTACCTGATTGCCAACCGGCATCTTGATAGGATTCTTAGTATCGACGACCTCCATGCCTCTGCACAAACCATCTGTAGAATCCATAGCGATGGTTCTTACAGTATGTTCTCCGATGTGCTGCTGGCATTCAACGATTAGAGGCTTTCCGTTTTCACGCTTAATTTCCAAAGCGTCGTAAATCTTTGGCAGGTCTGACCCTGATTTTTCGAAACTTACGTCTACTACAGGACCAATAACCTGAACTATTTCACCTACTAATTGTTCCATTGTTTAACTGATAAAATTTTTGCTAACAAAGATAGCAAAACATTCTTGAACTGACAAGAAAATATTGCAATATTTTAAAAATATTTATTTATTCTCTGAAATACAGCACATTGCAGAGAGCAAAACACTGCAACACATTCATTTTGCGCAAAACACTGCTTTCTCGTGCAAGGCATTGTGCAACTACAATTTTAAATTCTTTGAGGGCTTCGCCGTTCTGGTTTCTAATTTTATTATTGTTGTCCGCTAAACCACCCATTAGGTCATTCCGTAAGACAAAGTGAACAGGCGCAGGAACGAGCCTTGTGAACCTGTCTGTACGGAATCTGTTCCACAACAATACGTTAGCAGATTCCGGACAACCGATTTCACACTGCTCCCCGTTCCGTATCGCAGGTTCAATCTGGTTTTCGGAATGACAAGCCCTATAATCAGCATACGTACATAAGAGTATGGCAACAACTGAATTATAACGTTTGTACATTTTTTTAGCGGACACCAATATAATTTTATAATTCGAAAATTTGAAGATTTAATGATAAAAAAAATCGTAAATCGTACTCCGTATGTCATAAATCATTTTTCGTTTCCGTCCAGCATTATAAACGCAGCCCAGAACCTCGGATTCTCGAAGCCTTTTGTTGTCTTCAAGGTGCGCTGTGCTTTCAGGAAGGCTTCCCGCTTCGACATTCCTGCCATCAAATTTGAGTAGAACTCGGTCATCATCAACTGCGTGGCATTGTCGTCAACCGACCAGAGGCTCATTATGAGCGTATGCACACCTGCCTTCTTGAATCCGCGCTGAAGTCCGAAAACGCCTTCATCGGTAATTTCGCCAAGTCCGGTCTGGCAGGCCGATAGAACCACCATGTCGGCATTGCGCAAGTCCATATTGCTTATTTCCTTTGCAGTGAGCACTCCGTCCTCTACACCTTCGGGAACTGGTCGATTTGTCCAGATGTTGTTGGCTCCTGCAAGCAAAAGTCCCGAGAGATTGAGCGACTGCTCGGAATTGAGAATAGTATCGGCATGCACAAAAAATCCGTGTGTTGCAATATGCAGAAGCGAAACTTTCTTCCCCGACAAATCCTTGAACGATTCTTCGTTGGCAGACTCGCCTAGGTGCATGTCAACCTTTATTTTTCCTGCTTTCAATTTTGAATTAATGGATTCCACCTCGGTTTTGGTACCGGGCAGGTAGATCAAACTCGACCTTTCCTCGTCCTTGCTGATGTCGGCAAATGAATTGTAGGAAGCGGCTCTTGTTCCAAAGCGTTCGCTTTCGCGCTTCATGGATGCTGTATCGGAATCGTAGCTGATGCCTCCGTATAGTACAGCCTCATCGAATGGTCGTGGCGAATAGTCCATGGCAAGGAAGCGAGTCGAAGATACGCGGTAAATTTCGTAGATGTCCGAAATCGACTTTGTAGAATTAACCATTGCATACTCTATTGCCACCTGATGCAGTAATCCTGTCGGTGCGAAATATATGCGTGCGTTTAGTGTGAAATATTTTTCCAGAGGCTTCCATATTGCATTGTACAAGTCTGTGGAAGTATATACGCCCATCCGCTTGTCGCGCAAAACGGTTGCACCGCGGTCGTCCGATGGTTTTTCTGGCATAACGCCTGTGCGCAAAAGCCTCTGCAAATCCTTTTCGGCACATAGCGGAACAAATATCGGCGACTTCATGAACTTGTTGAGTACAAGTGCGGCATAGCGTGTTTCGGTAGAATCAACCTCAAACCTAGTAAACTCAACTGCAACATCGCCCTTGCGCATTGCCGACTGCACATCCTTCCATGTAAGCCCAATTGAAGCATTGAAGCCTCCGTATTTCTCGACCTTGGCAACAAGTTCGCGCTCAGCAGTATTTATCTTTTCCTTCAGTTCGCGACAGTCAATGTACCTATCCTCGACTGGCATTTCGTAAGCCTTGCCCAGCTTGTTCTTCATGGAAATAAGGTTCGCATAATCGGAAATCAACTCAGAATCACCACTATCATAAATTGAACGAGAAAACTCTATGTCGGATGTAAGCAACAAGCCCTTTGTAATCAATTCTGCATTGTAGGCTCCGCCAGAAATCACGCCATTACCAGACAATTTGCTTCCACAGCGAAGTATTCGCTGGCTCATATCCTTGTTTTTCTCCCAGTACATTTCGCGTTCGGCTGATGTAAGGAACGAAAAGTCGTTTGCAAGATGCTTCCTGCTTATTTCCATTGCTTCCGAATAGCTTTCAGCAGACTTTTCGTAGTCGCCCATTGCAAAATGGACATCACCGATGCCGTTTAGGATTTCGGCATAAATCGGATGCTTGTCATCGTAAATGTTGCGGAAAATGGCAAGCGCATCACTATAGTTTGCCAAAGCCTTGTAGTAGTCGCCTTTTGACTTGCATACCAGTGCGATATTGCAAAGCGTGTTTGCATATTGTGAACTGTTTTCTCCAAAACCTGACTTATTTATGGTAAGGCTCCTATTGAAAAGCGACATTGCCTCATCATTTCTGCCCAACTTGGAATATGCAATGCCCTTGCTCTCGTACAACTGAGCATAAATTGTGGAATCTTCAACCTGCTGTCTATATAGCATTGCAATTGCATCATCATAATAATCAATGGCTTCCCTATATTTCCCAATCTTCTTGCAGAAATTTCCAAGATTGTTGAGCGTCTGGACTTCTGCATAAGTATCGACACCTTTGTAAACCCTTATCGACTCCTGCGCCATGATGTAGCACCTGTATGCACGGTCGTAATTACCAACGGTCACATACGCATTGCCAAGCAGATTGCATATTCCAGCACAAATATCGCTGTCAACAACGGTATATTCAAAGCGCTTGAATTCGGGTTCAAGGCATCCGATAACCGAAACATATTCTCCCATGTCGGCGTAGGTGGACGCCATTGCCATTTTCGTGTTGAAATAATTATCGCTTATCTCAGATTCATCGAAATGCGACATCAAATAATCGTAATACACAAATGCCTTGTCGTAGTCGTGAAGCGAAGTATAGACATTGGCGACATATAGCATCGTAGTATAATTAATCTCAAAATATTCGCCTTTGGATTCCAAACGCTTGTAATAATCCAGAATAAGGTCAAAATTCTTCAACGCTTCACGATTTTCTTCCTTACCTGTTAACGCAAGAGCCTTGGTAAGCAGATAATAATAATGTATTTCGGTATATCTGTCACCTGAAATACTATTGCTTTGAGGCAGGAACCTATCAAGTTCCGAAAGGTAATCCAAAGCGGAATCGTATTTTTCGGCTAAATCTTCGATAAAGCTAATATGAAGCAACGAATACTCATAAACTGTGCTGTCGGTACTTGCATTAAAGCCTTCACGAGCCAACAAATCCTTTATCTTGACGAAAGTTTCAATAGCGAATGGTCTGCTATCGTTGACATTATCGGAATTTACGCTACTATATATCATATATAGGTATTGGTACAATCTTTCCAGTTCGCTCGGCTCCGCCATGCCATAAATGTCAGTATCACTAGTGTCTTCGCCAACCCAAAAATCGTTGTCATCGTTTTCCTCCTGATTGTATTTCTTCGATAGTTTTTCATACTGCTTGGCGTACTTCTTGGCATCAGCATAGTCGTGATTATACCTGCAAATATCTGCAAGTTCATGAACAGTACGGCAGTAGCGGTATGTTTTCTTCATTCCTGCCTTATCCATCAGCTCAAGTGCCTTCTTGTAACAAAGTATAGAAGAGCCGTAGTCAAAAAGCTTGTAATATAAATCCGCCTTTTTCAGGCTTATTTCAATGTCTAAATATTCCAAATCCCCATCATCAAACCATTCACTATGCCGTCCGATATACGATTCGATTTCTTCGAGAACTTCGATAGAATACTTGTTGTCGTAGTTTTTTTCGCCATATTCCAACAAATTCCCTAATATTTCCATGCATCGATTATTAAAGAAGCTATTGGAAGGCAAAGCATCGTATATTTGATATGCTCCAACATAATAATCCCTAGTTTCGCTAGTATATGTTGATTTTAAGTCTTGCACATTGTATTCCGCCAAAAGATAAAGTGTATTGGCATAGTTGCGTGTCTCATTGAGCGACAAGGCTTCGAACATTTCCTTTGCTTCCAACAACATTTGCATACCCTTGAAACCCTTGGCTGCATCGCTAATGTATTTTCCTACATTGTAAAGCGAATAAGCATAGTAAATGCTGTCGGTGTGAGTGGCATTTCCCTTCGCAAAATAATCCTCGAAGGCAATCATTATCGGACGGGTGTTGTTTATGCGCTCGCTCGGATTTGTCGAACCGCGTTTCATTACGGCGCAAACCGCATCGTAGCGCAATGAATCACAATGTGTTCCCTTTGTCGGACGGAAAGAACTATCGTAAAGCAATTCCACCTCATCGTCATCAACTGCTACTGTCAAGAAATCGGAGATTGACATATAGGAAGTTGGAATGTAATAATCATCGTCAGTCGGCATTTCGTTAACAATTGCATCCTCGTACATCTTGCGGTATTTTTCTTCCGACTTGCTGTCGCCAAGATTCTTGTATGTGTCTGCAAGTTTCAGCAGTATCTCAGCATCACCACCGTTTGGATTATCATTGTTTTCGTAGGCTTGCATGTAATATTCCAGCGCCTTGTTGTAGTTTCCTATCTTGGTGTAGTTGTTGCCAGCCTGCATTAAGGCAGAAATATACCAGTCGATGTCGGTGCCACGGCTCATTCCTATCATCAGTTCGTTGTAGCGTATAGCCTTCTCACAGTCACGCATTTCGTCACCGCAATAATAACTATCAAGCGCATCCAGCAAGTACATGCAGCGAGTGAATCGATAATCGTTGGTTGGCAATACCTTGAAGACATCAAGCGAAGCCTCGACATATTTCATTGCAGTTTCCCTATCATTTCGCCCATTATAGTAAATAATTCCAAGCATATACAATATGTCGGCATGGGGTTCAGAAATTGCTTCCTTGGAAGGTGCATAGAGTTCTTCTGCCAACTTCATGTAACGGGTGGCACGGGCAGTCATAAGAGTCGCATTTTCATCGTCGTCGGTACTTTGTGCATTCTCCCAACATTGCATTGCAATATGATACAACGACTTGGCATACAAAATACTATCGTCAGAACTTTTCATTCCATCCTTTTCAAACATGCCCTGCAATTCCTCAAACAAAGGCATGGCTTCTTCGACATTGTAGCTGTCCAAAAGCATATTGTAGAGCGAATCGCGGCGACTTGTGGGATTTTCTATCAAATAACTGACTGCAGGGCAGTATGTTTCTGGGATTTCGTATTCCCTTGCCAATGTGATGAGGTCTTTTTTTTGCTGAAGAGTTGAGTACATTCCCGATTCGTTGCCTTTATGGGCATACGTTATTGCCTCGTCAATAGCATTTTCAGCATTGTCGAATTCTTTTATCCGTGCATACGCGTCGGAAACAGCTTCCATGGCAGATGCAAGTTCGTGATATTGCTTATTAAGGTATTTCTTTGTAAAATCAGCTTGAATCAACGCATAATTCAATGATTTTTCATAATCAGAACTATTAGCGTAATAGTGGTAATACAGAATTTCAAGCATTTCGAAGCATCGCCATACATCATCGTTGTTTAGTTTCTCGAATTTTGCATATACGTTCATTGCCGAATCGTAGAATGGAATGTTGCCGTAGATGTTATCGTTTAAATATATGTAGTAACCAACATGGAACATCATCCTTGCATAGTCCAAATCGCTGATTTTCTCACGCGAATGGGAGTCTGTAAGGTATTCGATGTATGCGGAATTGTACATTTCGTTTGCTTTGCCAAGGCATTCGGCATAAATGTCGGCTTTGCTTGAAAGACATTTTGATGCAAGCGAATTGGCCTTCTGCAACTTTGTTTCTATTTGCGAAAACGAGTGCAGGCAAAAAGGTATTATCGCTAAAATTATGATAAGTCTCTTCATATTACATTTTTTTGCAAAGTTATGTATATGTGCGTAATATGCAATACGACATCAGCATATTTTCGACAGAAAATATATTGGGTAGAGAAACAAAAAAAAAGAGACTGCAATTGCAATCTCTTTTTGTACCCGGGGCCGGGGTCGAACCGGCACTCCAGTGAAGGAACTGGTGTTTGAGACCAGCGCGTCTACCGATTCCGCCACCCGGGCATTCGGTATGCCTTTTGGGATTGCAAAAGTACTACATTTTTTTGATTTCAAAGCATTTTTTTCTATTTAATAACAAAATTCAAACAACACACTAAAAACCAATCACTTAAACAAAGAGGGTTAGTTCTATGTTATTGATTAATCACATATAGTTTCTCCTTTTTCAGATCTTGAAACAAGTTCAAGATGACAAAAAGGAGAAGTTTTTTACAAATTCAAGTATATTATCTTCTTTGTCTCGAAGAATTCCTCAGCGAAAAAGTCGGAAATATTAGTAACAGAATAGTTTCTCATGCCTTTCAACTCATCATCAAAATCTCCGCCTTTGAGGTATATTATCGAATGCTCGGTTGATTTGGGATTCAACACATTGCGTGTCATCTTTACGAAGTCGGGGAAAGCTGTCACGGCGCGACTAACAATGCAATCGTACTTCGGTGGCAAAAGTTCGGCACGAATCTTCATGGCTACCACATTGGCAAGTCCTAGGCTTTCGGAAATACCTTTCACGACCTTGATTTTCTTTTCGATACTATCTACCAAAGTGAATTTGGTCTCGGGAAACATTATCGCTAGCGGAATGCCAGGAAATCCGCCGCCTGTTCCTACATCAAGAACAAGTTCATCCGGCTTGAACTGCTTTACCTTGGCAATAGCCATCGAATGCAGTATGTGATGAACGAAAATATTGTCGGTGTCCTTGCGGCTTATTACATTGATTTTCTCGTTCCACTCGCGCACAAGCAACTCCAGTTCTACAAGTTTTAAAACCTGATTATCACTGAGTTCTGGAAAGTATTTTCTAATCCTTTCTTGCATCCTTCGACAAATTTACAAGTTTAATTTTCGCCTGATGTATCCTGTTTTTCACCACCTGAAGCGTTACTCCGAGTTCGTTGGCAATTTCCTCGTACTTCATACCAGCGCCCCTCATCAACAGCAACTTCTGTTCAAATTCGGAAAGTTGACCGAGCAACGACTCCACATACGCTTGGCGCTCCTTTTCCTCAATCAGAGTTTCTGGCGTAGTATTGTCAGCGGCATTCGGAGACCAGTCATCGGCAGACTGCAACATCTGCGAATTATATGTCTTACTCCAGTCGATGTAGGTATTCTTGGCAACGGTCAATGCCCAAGTATTGAACGAAGCATCATTCCCCTCATCGTAGGTTTCCATCGATTTCCAGATTTTTTGCAACGAAATCAAGGTGATGTCATCGGCATCATCGGCATCGCACCCACGTGAAATGATAAACTTCTTTATCTCCGCATGGTATCTCTTGAACAGACACAGGCTGGCAAGTTCATCACCGCCAAGAACAAGTTCCCGCAATTCCAAGTCGGACATTTTTGAAAGTTTGCTTGCCTTTTTTACCATTCCGTTTTCCGATTAAAGATTCTGTAAACCAACAATGCGAAATAAAAAATCGGTGCAAAGATATCAAATATAAGCGACATAAGTAAATTGAAACCGGTTTTTGTAGCACGGCAAAACCAAGCGAGCGAAGACATTGCCATAACTATTCGCACTCCCACAAACGCAAGCGCAATTTTCCAGTTTACAAACAGCATTGCAATAACCATAGCAAAGAACAATGTCCGCGAAACGATTTCTCCTCCCGACAATAACTTGTCCAGCAAACTATACATTACCGATGTTGAAACATGTCGCGATTTTTGTCGCAACAGCTTTCCAAAACTAGTTTTTGCGAGTGAAATGGTCTTTGTTTCAGGCATAAAGCATACAGTTGGACGGATATGTTTTGCCGCTTCACAAACAAAAAGATCGTCGTCGCCCGAGGCAATGTCTGAATGAGTAGCAAATCCGCCCAAAGTGTCCCAAAGTTTGCGTGAATATGCAATGTTGCGCCCAACACCCATATATGCATGCCCAAGAGATGCAAATCCCATATACTGCATAGCTATTAATGCGGCATCATACGAAGCGAAACGAGCGGCAAAAGTTTTTCCAGAAAGCTCTCCATAAGCAATAACTAGCGGATTTGCCTCATCGAAATACGACATCATGCCCGAAATCCACCTTTCGGAATCAGGACGGCAATCGGCATCTGTGAAAATCAGATATTCGTATGTAGCAGCGCGTATTCCGCACGAAAGAGCCGATTTTTTGCCTTGCCCGTCATTTCTGACAAGTTTTATTGGGCACGATTTTGCTTTCGCCAATTCGGAAACATATTCGCTTGTCCCATCTGTGGAATTGTCATCGACAATTACGATTTCAAATTCGGGATATTGCTGATTGACTATGTATTGTAAGTACGTTTGAAGGTTTTTCTGTTCGTTGTGGCAAGCGATAACCACAGAAACAGGTGGCAAATCGTGGACAAAATCCTTCTCTTCATTTCTTTTTCTCACTCCTAGCATTGGCAATATGTAGAAAACCGCCTGAATTAGGAGGAAAAACAAGAGAGCCGAAGAGAGGATGATAAGGATCATTTTATTTTGATATTGAATTTTGCATTAATTCTTCGGCAAGAGCATTGAGAATATTACATTCCTCCCTTGATATGCTCCTTCGCGGACTTACTTCCGTAGAGACTTCTGTCAAAAAAAGTATTTTCCCACTGGTACACATCTCAATAAGATTGCCTGCTGGTTTGTAATATTCCGAAAAACTATATGGAACCAAAAGGATAATAGGAAGACCTTCTGTTATTGCTATTTCTAGCACCTGCTTTTCTTTGGGACTGATGAACGCACCTACCAAAACAGTACCCTTTCTTGCTGAAGTTATGCATTCGTTCATATAATTGCGAGATTCATCTTCAGAAAAACGACTGCGAACATGTACAGCACACATAGGACTATCCAAAAGCAAAATATTGCCGACAGCAGAAAAGCAGTGTCCGTTCCACAGCACATTACGTTGAACAGCAAAATATTCTGGACGCTTTTTCTTCAACCAAAGACGGCGAGGATTGTCACGAACATAGGAAATCATATTGTTAAGTTGACCATCGGCATGAAGGATGCGCTCATGATAACCGGCAGGGGTTTTCTCCCAAATGCTACCAGTGCCCGCAAAGATGCGGGCAAAGTGCACAATCACGGAAGGAATAGTTGCTGTAGGATTGTGCATATTGGCAGTGTCATCACCGCCAATATATGTACGTTTAAACAAGCTAGTACATGCACTTTTAAAACCCCGAATTACATTTCCTATTGGTTTAGGGAGATGGTCTAGGACATGAATAAGCACATGTATATGATCTGGCATAATCTTGAGTGCAAGTATTCTAAGCGAATAGCCTTTGGACTCGTAAAACTCTGGTGTGTCGCGAAGTAAGCGATTAACTTTGCACCCGAATTCATTGAGTTCTATTTGTGCTTTTTCGGCACTATCACCTACTAATTCTCCAAACAAATGTTGTCGCTCTGCAACAACAAGCGTGATATGATAGATGGCACGCCCGCAATAATCCCAACCGTTTTCACGATGATGACGATTGGTATCTACTGGGTGGCGATAACCATGCTCGGGTTGTTCTGTTTTGTTTGGCATTTATTATGTTTTAGTGCCCGCAAAGATGCGGGCAAAGTGCACATTCATTAGTTATACAATGTCTTCGCTTCGTTCCAGATTTCATCCATTTCCGCCAATGTCATATCCTTGAGGTCGCGGCCTTGCTGTATGGTTTTTTGCTCAAGGTAGCCGAAACGGTTCTTAAACTTGCGGTTGGTGCGTTCGAGGGCGGTGTCGGGATTAACACCATAGAGACGAGCTGCATTTATTACCGAAAACAGCAGGTCGCCAAATTCGGCTTCGATTCTATCCTGATTGTCGGAAATAGCGGTTTCGAGAAGCACCTCGTTGTATTCCTCGTTAAGTTTGTCCCACACCTGCTCGCGCTTGTCCCAGTCGAAGCCGACACCACGCGCCTTGTCCTGCATACGGTAGGCCTTGATTATAGACGGCAACGACTCAGGCACACCGCCAAGAACGGTCTTCTTCGGTGCTTCCTGCAACTTTATGCGCTCCCAGTTTTCCTTTACCTGTTCGGCTGTTTCGGCTTTCACATCGCCGAAGATGTGCGGATGACGGAAAATGAGCTTCTCGCAAATGCCATGAATGACATCGTACAACTCGAACTGTCCCTGCTCCTTGCCTATCTTGGCATAAAAAGCCACATGCAGAAGCACATCGCCAAGCTCTTTTTTCACTTCGTCGGCATCGTTGTTCAACAAAGCATCAGAAAGTTCGTAAACTTCCTCTATCGTCTGTATGCGTAAACTTTCGTTTGTCTGCTTGCGATCCCATGGACATTTCTCTCGCAACTCGTCAAGTATCTCAATCAGTCGCTTAAATTCGTTTAAAGTCTTTTCCATAGTGTAAAAGTTGTATTTCGCAAAGTTAATGCTAATTTTATGATTTGACTCAGCAACTACACAACTGGTTGCCAGAAATTGTAGTAATTGAACCATTGAAGCGGATGCTTGATGACAGAATCTTCCAGTATTTCAACATACTGCCTAGCCAACGACTTGGCTTGTTCCACATCCGACTTTATCGATTGGTCGTATTTCAGTTCCTTTACAAAACCTTCGTACCTCAAACCTCTGTACTTGAATACGTGCACAACCAATACTGGCACTTTAAGTTTTGTCGCTATCAAGAAAATTCCGAGTGGGAAAGATGCTGTTTCACCAAGAAAATCAGCATCGTAGTGCTTTGGGCTACCACATAGTCTGTCGCAAGAAGTAACAATAGTCTCCCCGTTGTCAATAGCCGATTTTATATCGAAAAGATAAGAAATATTGTTTCCTATTGTAATTAATTTGGCATCAGGGTTGACTTTCTTGAACGCTTTCAAACGATGACTTATCATTTCCTCGCTTTCGCCACCCCAAGAGATAAAATTAAACTTCTTGCTGTACTGCTGCAATGTACACCCTGCAATCTCAAAGTTTCCAACGTGCGCCCCCACCGTTATGAAACCGCATTCCCTGCTAAGCATTTGCGAAAACAAATCTTGGTCACGAACACTAACCTTGAATTGCTCTGTATTGCCAGCAAACATTGCAAATTTGTCGAGAACTACCTTGCCGAACAACAAGAAATTATGGATTGTCAGGAAAAACGCCACAATAGGATTTCTTTGCAAGCGCTTCCTCTGCATATAGTATATGGCACGAAATTGTTTCGGACGGAATGCTATACTGAAAGGTATAACCAAATACAATACTACATAGGTAAACCTGACATCTACCGAACGTAGAATCTTGAACATAGCTCTCTGCCCGAAGCGACCGCCACCAGTTTTTCCACTCCAATTTGCCTTTTCCACGCTACTCAATTACATCAATTATATCTTCGGCGTTCTTTCTTGTCTTTTTGCGGATTTCATAGCCATCGGCAGCATATCCTACAGCTACAATTAGCCTTACCCTTCGGAATGCTCCGAAATTCATAGCTTTGTTGACAATCTTGTTCCTGAACGAGCCTATCATGCAAGTTCCAAGACCTTCTTCTTCGGCTGCCAAACAAATATGTGCAGCCAGAATGCCCAAGTCGATTGAATTAAGGTCGTTGTTTGAGAAAAAGCCTCCTGCCTTGGACTTCATATTTCCGAAAGTCTGCTCTACTACAATGAAATTTGAAACTTTGTCTAGGAAAGGATTCAGTCCGACGGCCTGGCAAGCCTTGCGCAAATCGGCAATCTTTGGATAAATCGGTCTTACTATGTGCATTTTCCATGGCTGCGAATTGCACGACGAGGGCGACAGACTTGCCACCTCACATATTCTTTTCAACTTATCAAGTTCAACTTCCTTGTCGGAAAAACTTCTAGTACTCTGGCGATTTAAAGCCAACTCTCTGAATGTTACCATTGTTTATTTATTCGACGTTGCAAAACTATACAAGTTATCGCTAATATTCTGTTTTGTCTGTTTTTGCCTCCCACCTCTTGAAGGCTTCCAAAGCTTCATCTCGCAACAAGGAAACAACCTTGATACTACGCTTAGATTCCGGCTTTGCAAATTCTTCGTATATGAAGCTGTCGCTGAAACCAATCTTGTCGGCATCGGACTTGGTGTTTGCATAGTATAACTTGTCGATTCTTGCCCAGTATATTGAGGCAAGACACATTGGACACGGCTCGCACGATGCATAAATTTCGCAGCCAGAAAGATTGAATGAACCAAGTTTTCGACATGCCTGCCTTATAGCATTAACTTCGGCATGAGCAGTAGGGTCGTTGTCGATAGTAACCGAATTAGAAGCGACAGCAACAACCTCGCCATCCTTCACTATAACAGCACCAAACGGACCACCACCATTTTCAACGCTTTCAATCGACTTCTCGATTGCCAATCTCATATATTTCTCATTGTCCGTCATTAATTCTTTGTTTTTCATCTGTTGTCCATCTTAAAAGTGAATAAAAATACGCAACGAATACAGCGCCCGTAGATGTTTCTAGCGTATCGTCCGAAAACATTGATATGGTGGCTATCAGGAAGAATATCAAGAAGTAATAATTGCGAGACCTAAAACCCGACAAAGCCGGATAGAACCAAGCAAAAACACATATCAGGAACCCGAACACGCCAAAGGCAATAAAGAATGTGACAAACTGATTGTGCGCACGATGCCAATATTCACGCATTAATGGGAAATTTTCCTCCTCGTATAACGCTTGATATTCATCATTCACATCGCCTTCGCCTGTACCCAAGAAGAAATTCCTGCCAATCAACTTCAATCCGTACCTCAAAAACTCAACTCTCTGAGTCACCGAATGCCCATTGCAGTCTCCTGTCTTACGATAAACATCGAATTCCCATATTATCACATAAATACGATTTAACAAACCGCCATTTCTCACAAACCTGTAATTTGTCTCGCCGCTCTCAATGTTTTTAATGTCGTTTTGCGACAATTCCGCCACTCCTTCTGCATCTTTAGTCAATCCAAGCGATGTCATATACCGCAAGAGCGTATAATAAATGTACTGACCGCGATGGTCAAGACTATCAATCGGAATCTTACTTCTTTCCGGCCATGCCTGCTCAAGTTCCTGCCTCGAAATATTCATACACACAACATTGCCATTCTCTATTGTTCCATCCTGCATAACCTCATCGTACTGAATCCCACGAGCAGTCTTTTCCAATTGCACATTTTCGCATGTAGGCTCATAAAAATCGTGGATGCAATATGCCAGTAGTCCGATTATCGCCAGCGGAACCACAATAGCCAGCGACAAACAAATGCGGGAATACAATTTACGCTTTGACCTTACCGAAACATAAATCAACACTGCCATAAGTGTAACAAACAAGCATACATATCCGGTAATGGACTGGATAAGCGACATGAAAAACAGCATTTGCAAGATTATAAGGACAGCCACAGCAATCACCCACCTCCTAAAAAATATGCCTTTTGCCACAAAATAAACCAGAATGAATATGGAAAGACAAGCCATTAGCGAAAGCCTTATGTTGCTCACAAATAATGCCAAATCCCTGAAATTGTCGCCGAAGCCTAACCATCTGGCCGACATACCAATACAAGAGGATACAAAAACGCCACTTACAAAAGCCAACAATATCTGATTCAGCCGCTTTGCCGAAAGAAAATCCGATGTCCCCATAACTATTGGCAAGACCAACAAGGGCAACTTTACACGCAAGTCATTCGCAGCATACGCAAAATTGGATGTGTTTGCCAACCAGACCAGATGAACAATGTATATGGTACAGAAAACAAGAATGCTCCAATTGCCCTTTATACGCTCCCACTTTTGCTTGTATTTTCCTTCCAGCATCCAATTTACTGCAATCATAATCATTGATGCATTGGTCATAAAAATAGACAGCGGCATAAAAAAAGCCATCAGCAGCAATCCTATATGAAATATAGCAGTATGAACCTGTTGCCTTTTCACAACTTAACTATAGCCTTGTTGCAGATTTCAGAACCTTCTTTTTATGACCAATAGTAAGATTGCATCCCATACGCATATTTATCGTCTTTGCTCTCTGTGGGAAAACCAAGCCAATAACATCGTCGGTTACAATAAACCATGTAACAAATCCCAACCTTGCCGATAATCCTGCACCCAAGTTCAGTATGGTATTGTTTAGCAACGACCAGCTTGCGTGCAACGACAGCCAGTGTGTCAAATTAGAGTTAACCGAAAGCGTCACTTGCTGATTATACGTTTTCCTGTAAATTTCACCACGATAAAGGAATCCGAATCCAAGTTTTTCGTGGAACTGGTAAGTTGCACCGACATAGATGTTCGAAGGCAACCAAGTCATGTAGCTTTTGTCGCGTATGTCCATTTCGAACAACTCAACAATGGTGTCCATTACATGTTCAAGATTGTACCTGTTCTCATCAATACCGAAAGAAAGTTTTCCTTCTTCGTTTTCCTTGAATCCGAGTTCTATACCCTCGAAAGTATATTCACCCTTTGCCGATGCAATCTGCGAATTTTGAAGCCAGTTTATAAAACCAAGGTCTGTTACCGATAGAGAAACCGCAATCTTGTCGGTAATTTTGTATCTAGCACCCAAGTCGAGAGCAAGTCCCACATTTCCCAACGCAGCAAGATCACCAGTCAACTGTCCTAGATCAGAGAAAGAGAACCCATCGTCATTGTACTCGAACAAGCCTGTAGATTTTCGTATCTGCATGTCGGCGCTTGCCGTAATAAAATACATATCAGGATCGGTACTCAATTCAAGATTTGACACCTTGGTACTAACATCAGCTATACCAAAAAGAAGTTTCATTCGTCCGCCAACCGAAAGTTTCTCTCTGATTTCGGTAGTGAAACCGACTCCAAGTTCATGGAAAGCAGATGCACCAAAAGATAATTTTGAAATATCGTGCGACCTGCCTTCAAGCATATACTCCCTATTTCCATTCAAAAAGAAATCGAACAGGGATTTCGGAATTGTCATGCCATAAATAAACCGGTCTGACAGATTAACGGTAATAACAGCATTATTCTTGGTTTTGTACGAGAAATTAAAATAGTCAAGCCTAAACTCGCCGCGAATGCAGGTATTTCTACGCACTTTCTTCATAAGCAGCGGCAGGTCCAAAACCAGGCTGTCCTTTTTAGCTCCTTCACCAAAATGCAATATGTGGTTATAGTGGAACGAATTGTTTCCGTAATTGAAATAGAAAGCAGGCGGCAACTGACCGACAAGCGGAATAATAAGTCCGCCGATTTGAATCCTGTTTTCTGGTATTTCGGCAATATTCACAGTCTGCGACTGGAACACTCTGTCCATATAATACAATGTATTGGCCTGCTGAGCTTTCGACACGAAAGGAAGCAACAATAAAGCAGCAATCAATATTAAAACATAATTCTTCATATTCATTCCTCCTGCTTATTTGCCATTTATATTAGCTTCAACATCCAAATCGAAATCAAGACCGAGATTTGCCTTGAAACCATACTCTCTGAACAACTTCACATCCTGACCACCGGATGCATCTCCAGCCGTATTTACTGTGAATTTTGTAAGTAAGTGCCTACTGTTGGACAGGCTGCTTATCTGTTCTCGCGTAAGTTCTATCTTAGTAATCGCAGATGCTGGTTCGTTGGTCATAAGACGACCGTTTGCATCGACTTCAGCAGCTTCGAGAACCATCGCATTAGGAGTCTTTATTATGGAATCAATTACATTGTAATATTCATCTACAAGATAAAACTGTGCGCTTGCTCTCACTGGCATATTGTTTCTAACATTCAACAATATCGCCATGCGCTTTACCGGCAGGTTGCCTACATAACTGCTAATGTCAATATCGGCAGTATCGCGGTATGTAAAATTGTACAAATGACCGTACAAAGGTATTTCTATCTCGACTTTTGCCCTTAACTTTGAATTTTCATCAATGAAGTTCCAGCCATGCTGCTCGGGATTAGTCTCTGCCTTCGCCGCAAAATGAATCCATGTAGGACGACTTGGCACAATTCTGTTTATATTCGAATTTGTTGCATCGGCAAATACTTCGCCTTCTGCTTCACGTCCAGGAACAGATGAACTGACAAGATCAAGAGGATGACCTAACCTTGCCAATTCGGGATTCTCGTAACTAGGCGGGGCAAACGGAAAATTGCCATTATCTCCTGCTATAAAAGACATATCCTTTATAATATCACCTTGTTGCAAATGAGCATCAAACTCTGTAAAATACAACCTTGATGGTATTCCATATGAATTCCAATATTTCACTGTTATCTTCGGGTTCTTAAAGAAGAATTGCGCATGTTCCCAATCGTATTTTGGATTCTCCTTAAACATTGTTACCTCTATAGTATCGCTCTGTATCAAAAGCTTGTTCTTTCCAAAAAAGCCATACATTCCCTTATAGTTGAAATCGCGTATGTCAATACCAACCGAAAATGTTCCCATGGTCGGCATCGAACTTCCATAATCGAGCAAGGTTCTTATTTTTACAGGTATCTCGTTGTAATGTCTGCTCGTTGTTGTCAAATCAATTGTATATCCGGCCAGAGAAAGAGTCCTACGGTCGTAGCTGTCTGTCGAATACAAGGCAATCGAATCCTTCAACGGTCTTCCTCCTCTCTTTATCGACGGAAACTCAACGACAACCTTTGACGCAAGTCCGAAAGTTGAGCCGATAGTATATTCAAGAGTTCCTGCATTTAAGGCTAACGAATCTATCTCAGCTTCATTATTTTCCGTTTCCTCGTTCATAAGCGTAAACGATATTATTTCCTCCGTATCATAATAAAGCTGCGAACCGGCACGAACTCCTTTAGTCTGCATATCCGACAAATTAATGGTTGTCTCATAATGCTGAGGACTAAGATTCAACAAATCCTGCACCCGTCTCGACTCGACATACGAATGATAGAACATCGAAAGATAGCCGTCTTCGTTATCCTGCAAAGCAATAGATGTATCCATGATGTTTAGAATCTGATAAAAAGACACATCGCTGTATGCCAACGGAATTGCAAAGCTACCATCGTAGGCGACTTCGCCACTTAACCTGTCCATGTCGAAATTATCCTTGGTACACGATGGCAAAATGCAACCCACTGCGATTATTGCTAGTACAAATAGTTTTAACAAATTTCTCATGATATATTTATTTTGTTATTTTATAATTTAGTAAACGACCTTTCATTCCTGTAATGAGACTATACGAAGCGCCTCCTTCTGTCTCGAAGATGCTGAACGGAGTTTCACCGTCAAGCGGAAAACCTTCGTATAGCGTTCCGTTCATATTTAATAGGTATAGTTTTTTATTATCCGTAGTTACGCCAATTCTCGTCTGTCCGCCAAACTGGTAGAATGACATAGCCGAAATTTCCGAGCCAAAATCATGATCAAACAGCAACTTGGCATTATTAGAGAACACCATAAGCTTGGTAGAATCGGCAAATACATAGTCGGGACGACCGTCGGCATCAATGTCCTTCATTGCAAAACGATGGTTTTCCGAAAAATCGCCCAACTTCAACGAATCCTGATGCTTGTCCCTGAAGAACCTGCGCACAATTCCGTTTTCATCTGTTGCGACAAATTTTGGCGTACCACTCACATCGCAGTAAATGTTGTTCGCCGAGAATCTGAAATTAGTAAGGAACGCCAACTTCGAACTTCCGTTACGCGCCACAAAGTACGCCTTGTAACTGTCATGGAAAACTATGAAGTCCTCGCCAGATATGACATAATGGGAAATCTCCGATTCCACTTTATTCTCGGTTCCCGAGAACTCCCACCCTTTCAGCAGGTTACCGGTTACATCATATACATACACATTGTTGTCGCCACAGGCGATAAACATACGGTAGTTGCGGCTGCTCTCATAGTCGAATACCGACAGCGGTGACGTTGCCGTCTCCCTGAGCGTCAACGGGTATTTCGTTATGAAATTTCCTAGACGGTCAACCATGTATATCCTGTCCTTTGTAGAAAATACATACTGCAACTTACCATTCTTGTAGGCATCTACCTGGACAATCTGGCTTGTAATTGCACCGTCAACCAGCACATGCCAAATTTCCTTTCCCGAGGAATCGAACAAATACAGCATATTGTTCTTCGCCTGCACTATTACCTCCTTTTCGCCAGTCTCGTGGTTGCGGACGACAAATGGTTTTGTGGCTAGCGATGCTCCAACATTCGTTTCCCATATTATTTCAGAACCTGCCGACAACTTGCTGTCGGGTGCGCCGAATGAGACATTGCAGTAAACCAAATCGTCAAGACGCTTCAACTGTATTCCAAGAACACCGTTGCCTGCAATTTCAGAACGGTTCGACTCTATGTCGGAGGCATATTGACGAGAAAAAATCCTCTTCATGATTTCAGAGCCGCAAGCAAATGAATAATACATGAATATCGTCGAACTCGTTGAGAACCTGTCCATGAATTCCCGGTGAGAAATACTAGCTTTCATTGTGTTGTTCAGTGACACTTCGCGCACAAGCATCCGTATATCGTCAACCGAATTGGCAAATATCATGTAATTGTTGACACAACACACATACTCACCACGGCAATTTACAAACAAATCTCCGAACAATGCGTATGGAATATCATCGTATGGCATGTGGAAAACCTTAATGCTCTGCGCATCATCAAGATTACGAACTTCGTTTTCTGGCACCATCTCACCGAGCGCCAACTCGACTGAAGACTGCGACTGCAATCCGCAAGCGACAAAGACTCCGCTTTCGGGGTTTTCACTATTTTCTGATGCAATATATGCAACCTCACGCTTTATCATGGAATAGAACTTCGTCTTGGCATCGAATCCAAAAGCATCGTTCATCTTGTCAATCTTTTTCTTGCGTTCGCCCGACTTGCCAGTGGATTCCATAAACGATGTCAACGCTTCATCGTATCTCTGCGCATCAGCAAACGACACAAGCATATACGCCGCCGACTTGTCGGGAATCACCGACAACGCAGCAAACTCGATGTCGGGCTGCGACTTTACAAGCGCAGAAAAACACGACGAATCAGACTTAGCAAACTCGAATCCGTTCAGCGACAACGGGCTCTTGCTAACCACGTCAAATGTAAACCAACTGTCTATTATTCCAGCATCGGCAACAACGTTGCAGTCGTCGAAAAGTTCACTCTTGAAAATATCAAGAACCGCTTTGGAATCAAACAGCACATTGGCTAACTCTTTTTTGCCAGACGATGCCCATGCCTTCGAAAAACATTCGTTATCTTTTAGCCTCTTGCCACTTCCCGAAAGACAGGAAATTGCATCTTCAATATATTTCGCCGACGAAGAAAACATTGCCAGTCCGCCAGAAAATGCCATTGAAAGTGACGATGAGAAAGTCTGTGACTTGAGCTTCAAAATTTCAATCTCATTGAACAAACGCGATTCCACACCATCCATCCGCTTCAAACTGTCCAAAAGTTCCGAGATGGTGCTCTTGTCGCCCATGTCGGTTCGGCAAACAAACAACTGGCACAATCCGCTATTGCCATCCTTACGAACAGCAACCACTGCCTCGGGCAACAAATGCTCGCCGAACATTCCGCTTCCTTTAAGGCTGTCAACCACACAACAAATCGGCATTCCAATATCCGACTTCGGAGAATAAAACATCCGCAAAAGAGCATTTTCGTTGCTGAACAACGAAGCAACTGAATCAAAATTTGCCGTGCTTACAACAAAAGAAGAATTATCCGGAACAGCATCGAAGACATCCGACACGGCCGACTTGTTGTCTCCGCATGATATTAAAACAGCAGTAACAATAAGTAAACCAACGATATACGCCAATATATTTCGCATCATCAATAGTTGCATTTATTCAAATTTCAAAGGTAATACTTTTTTGCGACACTAAACAATTTGTTAAAACATTTTAGATAAAAATAATGAATAGCCATCTGTTGATACTTTGTTCTACAAGCATGTAACCAATTGAATAATTATAACGAAATTCGCAAAATTGTATTAACAGATGAAACGGATATTTTTCGCAATATTATCTTTAACTATCTCATTCGCAGCGATGTCTCAGTCGAGCACTGCCAACATCGACCACATCAACGCTTCAATAGGCAGGATGTGCGACTCGGTGAATGTCTGGTGGCGCTCGCCATCCTCCATTCCCGATAGCATAAGGCAACTAAAAGCACCAAGCTACCCCGAAATCGTCTATGAAAAACGCATCGCCAACCTCGACGAACTCACAAGCATCAAATTGGAATACAACGATGTGGTTCTTAAGTACATCAAAGCCTACGGACTTAGCAACCGTCCCAAGATGCAGAAAGTCATCGGACTGTCGGCGTACTACTTCCCGATTTTCGAGGAATACATGGCAAAATACGGACTTCCACTCGAACTGAAATATCTTGCCGCCGTGGAATCATCGCTCGACCCGAACGCAATATCCAAGTCAGGTGCAGTTGGGCTATGGCAATTTCTGAAACCAACAGCCGATGTCATGGGACTGAAAGTCACCACCTTCATCGATGAGCGCCGCGATGTACGCAAATCTACTGATGCCGCCTGCCGCTACCTGCGCTTCCTGTACGAAACCTTCGGCGACTGGCAACTTGCACTCGTGGCATACAACGGCGGACAAGGAACTGTAAAGAATGCCATCGAGCGTAGTGGTGGAAAGAAAAACCACTGGGAACTTCTGCCATTCTTCACCGAACAGATGAAAAACTATGTGGGAGCATTCATTGCAATGGAATACCTGATGCAGTATCATGCCGAGCATAACCTTTTCCCAAACAAAGGCTACATCGAATACATGAAAACAGACACGCTTCATGTCAAAGGTCCGATACACCTGAAAAATGTGGCGCAAGCGACTGGTGTAGAATACGAAACCTTGAAATCACTGAACCCGCAGTACATACTTGCATACATTCCGAACGATGGTGAGTATCATGCTCTTACAATGCCATTCGACAAGACAACCGTTTTTATCGCACACCAGAACGAAGTGACAAATGTACCTACACAGGTAACCGACTCGATAATAGCCACCGAGCAACTTCCTGCAACAATAAAGCGCGACAAGGAAATAATCCACAAGGTGGTCGCTGGCGACAATCTGTTCAGAATATCAATGAAATACAGTTGCTCGATTAATGAAATCAAAAAGTGGAACAATATGGCTGAAGACCATGTGATTCATGTCGGCGACGAAATAAAAATCTATCTTGAGGAGTAGGAGAAGTTGATGATGGAAATTTGCGGTCATTTCAAATAATAAAAGTTAATGCCTATGGCGAGACATTTACATTACCCATTGCTTTTAAATTTGGCTCTTCTTTTCAAGGGTGGCATCCAGACTACAAGGTTGAACCACGCTTCGCAGCACCCTCGCCTGGCATCAGAAAACACCCTGCGCGACATTCTGTCAATAAGCAAGGATACCGTTTACGGCAAAGAGCATAATTTCGAAGAAATTTTGTCTGCTTCCACTGCTACTGAACTATTCGCATTGTACCGGCACATGGTTCCCGAAAACGACTACGAAGCACTGCGCGGATATGTTGACCGCCATAAAAATGGAGAAACAGGAATTTTGTTTCCCGGTCGTCCCGAAATGTACGCCACAACTTCTGGAACTACCTCCGCTCCCAAATGGATACCTATGACACGCAAATACCTGCGCGATGTATATGGAAAAATGTCGAATGTTTGGGTATGGAACTTCATAAAACACCGCAAGATGGCATTGGCAGGCAAGGTGTTTGCCATTGTTGGCAAGGAATGTGAAGGTTATGCTCCCGATGGCACTCTTTACGGCTCAGTAAGTGGTGTTTTGGTTCGCGACTTGCCCCATATTATCAAGAAACGCTATACCGCACCTGCAAGTGTAATGTCAATAAGCGATTACGCAGCACGCAACTACACGCTCATGCGCCTGGCTATCCAGCACTGGGATGTTACGCTTTGGTCAACGGCAAACCCATCGACAATATTGGAATTGCAACGCACTGTGGACGAGAACCTTGACTTAATGATTGAGGATGTTGAGAAAGGAACTTTGTCCGACAAGTTTGAGATAGACAGCGACATCCGCAAGGAGTTGGCTTCGTATATGCGACCTCGTCCCAAGCGTGCAAAAGAATTACGCGAACTGCGCGACAAAAACGGCGGACGAATCCTACCTCGTCATTATTGGCCGAAACTCCAGATTCTAAGCACTTGGAAATGTGGCAACACAAAAGTCTATATGGACAAGTATCAGGACTACTTCGATTTGGAACAGACATGCTATCAGGAATTGGGATATATTGCCACCGAATGCCGTTTCGGATTTGCACTAGACATGAGCAACGAATCTGTTTTGTTCCCGCATCTCCATTACTATGAGTTTGTGCCAGAAGAAGATATGGACAAGCCACGCAAGCGATTCATGCAACTTGACGAATTGGAACAAGGCAAGCGTTATTGCGTCTATGTGACAACCTATTCGGGCTTGTTCCGATACAATATGAACGACCTTATAGAAGTTGGTGGAATGTACGAGAAAACGCCGACAATTCATATAATCAGCAAGGTCAACGGAATAGTGTCGCTGACTGGCGAAAAACTATACGAGCCACAGTTCATCGATGCAGTACACCAGGCAGAAGAGGAAACCCAGATAAAAACGAAGTTCTTTGTCGGTTTTGCCGATGTAAACGAGTCAGAATACCACTTCTACTTCGAGTTTGCCGACCAGGAAACCACGCAGGAAACAGCCGATATGTTTGCCAAGATTGTTGACGATAAGTTACGGACTATCAATATCGAATATGAATCGAAGCGAGCCAGTTTCCGATTGAACGCGCCTGTGGCTCACAGACTGCAAAAGAATGCCTACGCGCGTTTCAAGACTGCCTGTCTCGAAGACGGTATGCGCGACGGACAATTCAAATTCAACTTGCTAATGCAGGACGAGTCACGCCACGGAAAGTTCCAAGTTTTGGTTGTGGGCGACAAAGTGTCCGAGATTCGCCGCAATGTGATGGCACGCCGTGCCGAGCGTGACGACCGCCGAAAAGAACGCGAAATGCGTGCAGATACTCGCCGTAAAGAGCGTGAAACTCGCAGGAACGACCGAGCAAAACGAAATACTACCCATGAATTGGAAAAGAAAATCTAATTTTTCAAAACTTTACACTCCATTTTTCCACCGACAACGAAATTATTATTAATTTCGCGCAAAAATTAGGTACTCAGTATGAGAAACTCAGTAATATTTTCAATTATATGCGTGGTAGTCACTTTGTTGCAGTCGTGTATGCCAAAGACATCTGTCATGCCTGTTGCACACGGAAATCCGGGCGACATAATAGTGGTAATGAGCAACGAAAACTGGCAGGCAGAAGCTGGAGATAGCATCAGAGCAATATTTTCCGAATTTTGTCCAAACCTGCCATACGAGCAACCGATAATGGATGTGCATCAGATTCCATACGACAAGTTTGTGGAAATAAACCAGTTGCATCGCAATATAATTTTCTTCGAGAGAATTGCCGGTCAGGAAACAGGTGTGGTAAATGTCGAAAACGACAAGTACGCCAGAAATCAGGTTTTCGTGCGAATAACGGCTGCTAACCAGACGAGTTTTGTGAAAGCTTTGTGCGAAAAGCGCGACTACTTGCAGAAACTTTTCCTAACAGCCGACCGCGACCGTTACATAAATTCATTTGGTAAAAGTCGTAACGAAGTAGCAGAGAAACAGTTGGCAGACACTTTCAACATTAGCATAACATTGCCGTCATTGTATCGCATAGATGAATTCCTTGAAAATTTCTCGTGGATTTCGTACGAAACCAAGAAGACCACAAACGGCATCTTCGTTTATGAATATCCGCTGACAGATACGACTAATCTTTCTGTGGAACAGATAATTGCAATGCGCAACAAAGTACTTCAGAAGAATGTACCCGGAGGTCGCGAAGGCTCGTATATGACCACTGAAACCAAATTCGACTACCCGAGCATCGAAACCATAATGCACAACGGCACAAAAACCGCTGTAGTGCATGGAATGTGGAAGATGCACGGCGACTTTATGGGAGGTCCGTTTGTAAGCTATAGCAAAATAGATGAAGCCCGCCAGCGCGTGGTGTGTGTTGAGGGCTTTGTGTATGAGCCCAATGCGCCTGTGCGCGACAAAATTAGAAACATTGAAGGTATTATTTATACATATTCACTTAGATAAATCGAATAACAAATTATGAATCAAACACTTGTTGCAGAAAATGTCGTCAAGAAGTATGCGAGCCATCTTGCACTCGACCAAGTGTCGATTTCTGTTCCCGAAGGCTGTATTTTCGGTCTGCTGGGTCCAAATGGCGCAGGCAAGACGACTCTGATACGAATTATAAACCAGATTACCGCTCCCGATGAAGGAACCGTATATATCAATGGCGAAAAACTTTCGGCAAAGCACATCGCACAGATTGGCTACCTGCCCGAAGAACGCGGATTGTACAAGAAAATGGCTGTGGGTGAACAAGCATTGTACCTCTGCCAACTCAAAGGAATGAAGAAAGCCGATGCTTTCCGCGAACTGAAAAAGTGGTTCGAGAAGTTTGAGATAGAAAACTGGTGGAACAAAAAAGTTGAGGAACTTTCGAAAGGTATGCAGCAGAAAGTTCAGTTTATCACCACCATTCTCCATAAACCGAAACTGCTCATCTTCGATGAGCCGTTCAGCGGATTCGACCCGATAAACGCAAACTTGCTAAAACAGGAAATCCTTGAATTGAAGAAAAACGGTTCGACAATAATCTTCTCCACCCACAATATGTCATCTGTTGAGGAAATTTGCGACTACATAGCATTGATAAACAAGTCGAAGAAGATTCTTGAAGGCGAAGTAAACGCCATCCGTCGCGACTATGCCCCCGACATCTACGAGGTGCAGTATTCGGGATATTTCAACAAGATGATTGCAACGCTGACATCCGACTACAAGATTTTGGATGTCAAGGAATTTGAAGGTGGAAGCAAGATGAGCATCGAACTGCTCAACAAGGAGATGACCAACAACGACATCATCTCGCGCCTAACAAATTTCGGCAACATTGAATCGTTCCAGAAGGCACTGCCTAGCATGAACGACATTTTCATCAGAGTGGTAAGCAACACAAATTCAGAACAAGCGCAAGCACAAAACTAAGGATATGAGCAAGATAGGACTTATAATAGGAAGAGAATACAAAACCCGTGTTCGCAAAAAATCATTCATAGTAATGACAATTCTTGGCCCGATTTTGTTCGCAGCCTTGATGGTGGCTCCGGCAATTCTTATGCGCCTCGAAGACGATGATTTCAAGAACATTGCCGTAATTGATGAAACAGGCTTGTTCGACCAGTATTCGCTGAAGAACACCAAGAGCATAAACTTCGACTTTGTGTCAGAAAAGTATTTCCGCGGCAACTACTATGACCTTTCGGAGGCAAAGGCAAACCTGAAGGATTCAGACCATTACGCATTGCTTTACATTCCGATAAATGCTTTGTCGGCAAACAATGGTTCTGTACAACTTTTCTCGTATCAGCAGCCTAATATGGGACTGAAGATGCACATTTCCAACGGCATAGAAAAGAAAGCCGAGGAAATGAAACTTAGCAAAAAGGCGGAAGAGCTGGAAATCACCCAGCAGGAAATCGACAATATTCTAATGGTTGCCAACACATCGATAAATGTAATAACCACAACAATGAACGATGATGGAACCGAAAAGGAATCATCTACGACTGTGGCAATGATAATAGGTTATATCTGTGGATTCCTGATTTATATGTTCATTTTCATGTACGGTTCGATGGTTATGAACGGCGTAATCGAGGAGAAGTCAAACCGAATTGTGGAAGTTATTGTTTCATCTGTAAAGCCATTCCAGCTTATGCTTGGCAAGATTATAGGCGTGGCGTTGGTTGGAATTACGCAATTTGTCTTGTGGGTGCTGTTGACACTCGGAATAGTAAGCGTAACATACGCCGTGTTGCAAAAGGACTTCTCAACCGCCGACCTTAATCCTCAGACACAGATTATGGGTTCGACACTAACCGATGCTACCGATGTAAATACCGATGACATGGCAAAGTTCGATGATATAATGAAGGCGATGAATTCGGTGAATTATGTTGGATTGCTGCTGATGTTCCTGTTCTACTTCATCGGTGGTTATCTGCTTTATGCAGGAATGTTTGCAATAGCTGGTTCGGCTGTTGACAATGAAACTGATACACAGCAATTTATGTTGCCAATAACAGTACCACTCATACTGGGCATTTTCGTAATGCTTTCGGCAATCAACAATCCTGATGGCAGTCTTGCCTACTGGTTCTCGATAATTCCTTTCACATCACCGATAGTGATGCTGGTAAGGGTTCCGTTTGGTGTACCATTTACCGACATCATCATTTCAATGGTATTGCTTGTTGCAACTTTCATTGCAGTGACATGGCTTGCAGCCAAGATTTATCGCGTTGGAATACTGATGTACGGCAAGAAGACCAACTACAAGGAATTGTGGAAATGGCTGAAATATAGGAACTAAAAGTTAACAGGCTGGAAGTCATGCTGGCTTTCAGCCTCAAAATTTTCCTACTGCCAGACAGAATGCATAAACTGCATTTCTCCACCCTCCCTCTTCAATCGGTATAAAAATTTAAAAAAATGCTTGCGTGTATTGAAATCTTTACTATACTTGCATTTTAATTTTAAAAACGAAAACTTATTATTAATTTAAATTTTAATGTTATGAAGAAATTTTACATGATTCTAGCTGCCTTGTTAATAGGTAGCGTGTGCTTCGCACAGAATTTAAACATTCAATTCCATAAGATGGATACACCAATTAATGGAGCAGAAAGAAGTGCATGGGTTGGTAATAATGCAATGGATGGTTCTATAAAAATTGCTCCGGGATTAGAGTATGCAATTGCTCCCAAGGCTTTTAATGCAAACCTTTCTGGCAATATTACTAAAGTTAAATTTTATCATGGATATGATGTAGAACGTAGGACAACTAACACATCTTATACTATTAAGATTTATACTAATCCTTCATTAGGTGGAAATTTGGCATCTCAGGGTTTTTATAATCTTACAGCAACTGAGGCTTATACTCAGGATTATACAGCTGGTACCGAACCAGGTTGGCAAGAAGTAGAATTGACCAATGCATTTGCTGTTCCCAGTGAAGACTTTTGGGTAGCAATAAAAGCAAACAATGATACTGCAGCTCTTGCATTAGGTGGTTCTGCATCTGCTGTTGAAGGACAATCATACTTTCAGTATACTGTAGGCACTTATGGCACTTTTTGGACAACTCCAGCAATTCAAAACACATTATATAATGTGGGTATTGCTATATATGTTGACGATGGTGCTGTATATGTTCCAACATTTGACTTCGAAGCTAGATGGTGGGGCGGTGTCAACAGCAACAACATGCTTACTCCAGCAGAGGCTTCATATACTTTAGGCACAACTGAATCTTTATCTTTGATTCCAACTATAAAAAATAATGGCGCCGAAGATGCTGTAGAAGGTACAGTTACTGTTTCTGTTACCGTTGGGGGACAAGCATATGGAACTCCTATAACAATGACCCTCAATGGTACAGAACAAGGTTCATTCCCTGTTAGTGAAGCGTGGACTACGTTGCAAAATACTCCATTAACTATTACAGCAGAAGAAATGAATGCAATGAACCTTCCAGAAACTTTCGATGTTTGCTTGAACGTTACTTACTCTGGCAACGATCCTAACACAGCAAACAACAGCCACTGCATTCCTGTAACCCGTACAAATGCTGTATGCGACATTCAGGCAAAACTCTACACCGATGCACAAGGAACTACTGAAGTTGCCTCCGCAATAACTATTTCTCTTACCGATAGCTTTACTGTTTATCCTGCTATTCTCAATGCTGGACCAAATGAGGCTGCAGGTACTTTAACTATTGATGTTACTATAAATGGAACTTCTATAATTGGTGGTGCTCAGCAACAGTCATTTGCTTCACAACCTATCCCAGTTAACGAGGCAATATCTATAATACAGGGCGGTGCTATGTCTTTTACTCCAGAACAAATGGATCAAGTTTTATCTCAACTTGGCATTACTAATGGAATCTTTGAAGTATGCATCATTGCAAACTATAGCGGTAACGATCCTAACACAGCAAACAACACCAAATGTGTAACTGTAACAAGAAGCAGCAGTTCTGATATATACACAATTACAGTACGTGCAAACAACGATACATTTGGTACAGTAACTGGTGGCGGCTCATACGCAGCTGGAGCACAGGCAACTCTTACCGCAACAGCAAATCAAGGCTATGTATTCGTAAAGTGGGCTGAAGATGAAAATACCGATAATCCACGTACAATAACCGTTAATGCAGATGCAACTTATACTGCTGTATTCCAAGCTCTCGGTGCTGTTGACGATGAAACCATCTCGGGAATCGCTGTATATCCTAACCCAGCAAACGATATGTTCACCGTTGCTAACGCAGAAGGTGCAACCATCGTAGTTGTTAACTCACTCGGTCAGGTTGTAGCAAGCATCGAAAATGCAGCTTCGAACCAGACAATCGACGCTAGCAGCCTCGCAACTGGAACCTACTTCGTAAAGGTTAACGAAAAGATAGTAAAGATCAATGTTGTAAAGTAATTTTACGATAACGTTAAATTTAAAGGCCTCGCTTCGTGCGGGGTCTTTTTTTATACACTAATACCACGAATACACGGACACAATCTTTTTGACCACGAATAACACGAATCTACACGAATAATATTCGCTATCGCTCAAGGAAGTGTTCACGCAAGCGTGAACTCACATTCGTATTATTCGTGCAATTCGTGGTTTCACTTTTTTGAGCAACTCGAAAACCTCTATTCGTGTCAATTCGTGTAATTCGTGGTTTCACTTTTTTGAGCGTAGCGAAAAAACCATATTCGTGTCAATTCGTGTAATTCGTGGTTTCACTTTTTTGAGCAACGCGAAAACCTCTATTCGTGTCAATTCGTGTAATTCGTGGTTTCACTTTTTTGAGCGTAGCGAAAAAACCATATTCGTGTCAATTCGTGTAATTCGTGGTTTCACTTTTTTGAGCAACGCG
>JAFZLK010000100.1 GCA_017551515.1 Bacteroidales bacterium
CTTTTGCTCGCTGGGCTCGAGCATTTTCTTACCACGAATTACACGAATAACACGAATAGCGGGCTCGCTGGGCTCGATGGGAAGGGATGACCACGAATTACACGAATTGCACGAATGGGAGTTCTGCGCTGCGCTTGTACTAAAAGGAGTCGCTAACGCGAGAACGGCGAAGCCCTCAACGAAGTTAACCTTTTGCTCGCTGGGCTCGAGCATTTTCTTACCACGAATTACACGAATAACACGAATAGCGGGCTCGCTGGGCTCGATGGGAAGGGATGACCACGAATTACACGAATTGCACGAATGGGGTTCTCGCGGGGCTCGAACTAAAAAGAAGTCGCTATCGCGAGAACGGCGAAGCCCTTCAGGTCACTCACACTCCAAAATACCTCAAAAAAAACAGCATTTATCATACAACATCAAAAATATTATTATATTTGTATTCTAATTATTTAAAATGATCATATCATGAGAAGACTTTACTTACTTAGCGTATTGTGTCTGCTGATATGCGGCACATCGATGGCTCAAGTGGCCCAACAGAATTTTGTTCACAAGAAAGTGGCTGGCTACAATTCTTTTAAAACAATAACAACCGTTGCCGCTCCACACCAAAGAGACAATGACATACTATGGTCGTGCAACTTTGAAGAAGGAAGTCCAGCTTACACACTTACCAAATCGGACGATTCCGATACCGACTGGCAAATTATCACCGAAGCCGACTATCCAAATGAAATGTACACATCTTCGGGCAGATGCTACTTCCTGCCGATGAACTTTACAGGACATCCTGGCAACTCCGACCCCAACCAGCAAATCAGCGAAACGCCAGAACACTGGGCATTTCTTGATGCAAGCTCAGACCTCTACCATGCCGAACCGACAATCGATGCAAGTTTGACATTCTCTGAAATCGACCTTTCGTCATGTGCAAAACCAAAACTCCAGTTCATACAGTCGTGGAGATCGCTCAACCAAAGCAGCGAAACCATCTATGTTATGGTATCAACCGACAACGGAGCCAATTGGACAGAACACCTTGTCAACGATGAAACCATAGAAGCAAAGACGTATGTAAACGGCATAAAGGAAATTCTTATCCCAGAAGCTGGCAACCAGGGCGAAGTAAGCATCCGCTTCAGATATGTATGCACAAACGAGTCGTGGCACTACGGTTGGCAAATTGACGACATCAAGATTGTTGAAACTCCTAGAAACGACCTCGCAATCGTAAACGGAAGAATGAGCATGTTCGGATACCTTGACTACAGAGACACAAATTACTTGGCTGAGATATGGACAGATGCATCGGTATCTTCTGCTGCATCACAACAAGGAATGACCAATGATGAGTTCCGTCGCGACAGGGCATACCAATTCTACGACCCGTACGCACAGTCACCTCGTCAGAACTGGGTTACA
Organism: Bacteroidales bacterium; assembly: GCA_017551515.1. Lineage (GTDB taxonomy): Bacteria > Bacteroidota > Bacteroidia > Bacteroidales > ML635J-15 > Bact-19. Next base: position 1,426 of record JAFZLK010000100.1, read on the forward strand.
AACTCAAGCTACGGTGCATTCAACATAGAAGTCGCAAACTGGGGTGTCGATGCAGCAGTTCCCAAGGTAAATGTTAAAGTTGTTTCTCCATCGGGCGAAGAAATATACAATAAAACAGCGACAGGACACAGCATCGCAACATCCGAAGGCGACACTCTTGACATTGCTACAATCGATGAAGCCAATATGGCCAATTCGACAGTACTCTTTTTCAACGTTGCCAGCGAAGAAGATATTGAACTTGGACGATACACTATAACATACACCGTTTTCGCAGATGGAATTACCGACGACTACGATGTAAACAATACTCTTACTCAGTACTTTGACATCACCGACAACAACTACTCGAAGTCATACTTCGAGCCTACATTCTCGGCATGTATCAACTGCAATGTCAACAGTACATCGGGGGAAGATGAATACGGAACCGAATTCCTATATCTCTACTCACCGGACGACATTATGTCGGTTGACATTTATATCAACAGACTGACAAAAGCCGGAACAGCAGTCCTCGCTAGTTTGTACGAACGTTCGGCTGACGGATCAAGCATAGATTTCAAGAGGCAATCCGAGCCATACGAAATAGCCGCTGAAGACAAGGAGACTTGGATTAACCTTACTTTTGAAAACGAGTATCCATTCGAATTCCAGGAAGGCGAAAGCTACAGATTAGTATATGTTATGATAAAAGGCATGTGGGACAATTCTGGCGACGACATTTATTTAGGCGCAAGCGACGTATTGACAACCAGAAGCCATAACTCATACATACGTCACGGATCCGACGTTGATGATAACGGAGAACCCAACTGGTACTACGGAGGACAGGATATCGCCATTACATTCCACACTGGCGAAGGTGTTAACGGAGAAACAGATCCTGGCTCTAATGTTGCACAAAACCTTTCAGACGGCATCAACATGTACCCGAATCCTTCAACTGGCATTGTAAACTTCAGCAATGTTGAAAATGCTACTATCGAAATTTACAACATGATGGGTCAGGTTGTTGCTAGCATGAGCAATGCAAGCGAAAACGCTTCTATCGACCTTTCAGGTGTTGCTAACGGCAACTACGTTGTAAGAATCGTTAAGGACGGTGCTATCGCAACCTCAAAGCTGAACATTGTAAAGTAAATCTACTTACAAAATAGCAAAATGGAAGGGCGGATTTGTTTCCGCTCTTTTTTTACACTTCTCGCGGGGCTCGAAGAGAAGGAACCTCGAATTACACGAATATTTTTCGCGATGCTCAAACGTTGGGATGACCACGAATTGCACGAATTGCACGTATGGGTTCTCGCGATGCTCGAAAGGTAGGGAACCTCGAATTACACGAATAGCACGAATGGAGGGCTCGCGATGCTCGATGGGAGGAACCTCGAATTACACGAATAACACGAATAGCGGGCTCGCGGGGCTCGAAGGGAAGGGATGACCATGAATTGCACGAATGGGAGTTCTGCGCTGCGCTTGTACTAAAAGGAGTCGCTACGCGAGAACGGCGTAGCCCTCAACGAAGTTAACCTTTAGCTCGCGAAAGCAAATCGCACAATCTGACAAACCTTACTATTCTTCTCAAAAAACATTCCCCCGAAAAAGTGGCAGAAACCATCAATTATTACCCCGAAAAAGTGGCAGAAATCATCAATTATTCCCCCGAAAAAGTGGCAAAAACATCAAGATATTCCCCTGAAAAAGTGGCAAAAATTTTTGTATATTATTTATAATTAGTATTTTTGCAACGAAAAACATTTTTTACAAATTTAGCAATGAGAAGAAAGCTATATAATTCGCTTCTAGCGTGGAAAAACGATCCCGACCATAAACCACTAATACTAGAAGGAGCGCGCCAAGTTGGCAAGACTTGGTTGCTAAAGGAGTTCGGAAAAAGCGAATACGACAATCTGGTATATATTAATTTCCAAGACTCTCCCGATGCTCAATCCATATTCACACAAAACCTAAACATAAAACGTATAATCGGATCACTGGAAGCATACACCGGCAAAAGAATCATCGCTGGCAAAACTCTGATATTTATGGATGAAATACAGGAAGCGCCCAATGGTTTGAACAGTCTTAAATATTTCTGTGAAGATGCAAGAAACCAAGATGTAGTAGTGGCTGGCTCATTGTTAGGAATCACACATAGACAAGGCGAATCGTATCCAGTCGGCAAGGTAAACTTGCTATACCTGTATCCGATGTCATTTGAAGAATTCCTATGGGCGAAGGGTGAAGAAATTCTTGCTGATGCAATTTCGCGTCTCGACTGGGAAATGATGAGGGTTTTGGAAACGAAACTTCAGGAATGTCTTAGGCAATATTACTATGTAGGTGGAATGCCCGAAGCCGTCTTGCAATACACTCTAAAAGGCGACATCAACAAGGTCCGCAAAATTCAAAACGAAATCATCAAAACCTACGACAACGACTTTGCAAAACATGCCGGCAAGGAAACAGAACGAATTCGCATGGTATGGCAAAGCATTCCTGCCCAACTTGCCAAAGAAAATAAAAAATTCATATATGGAGCCGTAAAGGATGGCGGTCGTGCTCGAGACTTTGAGATTGCCATACAGTGGTTAGTAAAAACAGGATTGGTGTACAAGATACACAATTGCAAAACACCAGATATGCCCCTTAAGTTCTATGAAGATTTTAACTCTTTCAAGTTGTATCTCATGGATGTCGGTTTGTTGGGCGCATTGGTAAACGCATCTCCCAAACTAATGCTTGTAAGCAATGATGTTTTCGTTGAATTCAAAGGCGCATTTACTGAAAATTATGCTCTCCAGCAATTAAAAACGATTGACAATCTGGACATTTACTATTACAGCAAAGAAAAATCAACATTGGAGATAGATTTTCTAGTTCAAACAGCAGACCATATAACACCTGTTGAAGTAAAAGCGGAAGAAAATGTAAAGAGCAAATCGCTATCGCAATTTGTAAATACAGACTATGCCGACAAACATTTCAAAGGACTTCGCTGTTCAATGAAACAATACATTGACCAAGAATGGATGATAAACATACCTCTTTGCAGTATTGAAGCTTATTTCGCAGACAAAAAAAATCTACTTTCCTATACAGAACTTTGAGAAAATGCTTCCCAAGACCTCATCGGTACTAATTGCACCTGTGATTTCACCAAGATGATAATTGGCTTCGCGCAAGTCTTGCGCAATGAAATCGGAGGGAACGCCCTCTCCTATCGAACGACGAGCCGATTGTAACAAGTCGCGAGCGGCAGTAAGCGATGCCACATGGCGCACATTGGTGATGACAACATCGGCAGTTTCGGACTTAAGCGAAGAAACATATTCTACAAACTTGCGGCACAAAGTATCAACATTCGAACCATTTATTGCCGAAATCGACAAAGAATCGTCGCCATAACCATATTGGGCGGTGCAAATGTCCGACTTGTTGAGCACAACTATAAGTTTTGTCGTCTCCGAAATCTCGTTTCCAATAGAAGCAACAATGCCGTCATTATGCTGTTTGTCAGCCGAAGCATCAAGCACAAGCACAACTATTCGCGCCGATTTCAGTTTGGAATATGTGCGCTTAATGCCAAGTTCCTCGACTTCGTTATCGGCATTGCGTATGCCAGCAGTATCGATAAAGCGGAAGCGTATGCCGTCGAGGACAAACTCCTCCTCTATCGTGTCGCGAGTTGTTCCAGCAATTGACGAAACGATAGCCCTGTCATCGTGAAGAATAGCATTCAGAAGTGTTGATTTGCCAGCATTCGGTTCGCCAACAATTGCTACAGGAACACCAGATTTTACCGCATTACCATACTCGAAACTTCGGATAAGTTTTTCTGTTTCGGCACAAACCTCGTCAATAAGCGCGACAAGTTTTGTGCGGTCGGCAAATTCGACATCTTCCTCCGAGAAGTCGAGTTCGAGTTCCAACAGCGAAGTGAGCTCCAGCATTTTTCCTCGCAAATCAGCAATTTTCGAAGAAACCTGCCCTTTCAATTGCGACATTGCCACGCGGTGTGATTCCGCAGAACTGCTTGAAATCAAATCGGCAACAGCCTCAGACTGTGACAAATCCATCTTTCCATTAAGAAAAGCCCTCTGCGTAAATTCGCCAGGACGAGCCAGGACTGCTCCATTGCGCGTTAGGCAAGCCAATATGCGCTGCTCAATGTATTCGGAACCGTGGCAATAAATTTCGACCATATCCTCACCCGAAAACGATGCAGGTGCGGCAAATTTGGCAACCATAACTTCATCAAGAATATTGCCTTGCTCATCAAGCAAATTGACAAAAAGCATCTTGCGCGGTTCTGCATTGCGAAAAGCAGACTTGTTGCCTACAATTTTCTCCACAACCGCATACGAATCAGCACCGCTGATCCTCACAATGCCTATCGCACCCGTCCCTGATGCCGTTGATATGGCGCATATTGTTGTTCCGAATGTCATTTTGACAAAATTTTCCGCAAAGGTAATCATTTTAATCACTCCGAGTAGAGCGAGTTATTTCTCATTCCATTATTGTAACACTGCACAAACGCTCGAATAAAATTTCTCTCATAATCAGACAAAACCGAACTACCATCATCAGAATCGACAACGGTAAATTCGTCATTATCAAACATTTTCACAACCTTTCCATTAATAACAAATCGGTAATAGTCATTGTTGCGCGACACGGCAAACCTTTCTTGCAAAGTATCGAACACATTGCCGCCAAACGCAGTATAATTACCGTCAAGCCCAAGATACGAAACAACAGACGGCATAATGTCGGTCTGCTGCATAATCCTGTTTGAAATAAATGATGTGTCGGCTTTGGGGTGATAAAATATCATTGGAATATCAAACTGTCTGTCGTAATCAATCTTCTTGCATCCGCTAAAATTAGTATGGTCGGCTGTAATTACAAACAAAGTTCTATCGTACCACAGCGATTTTGACACACGGTCGAAAAATTTCTGCAATGCCATATCGGTGTAAGCCACAGTATGTTGCATCGGAAAATCACCTTGCGGAAGTACTGTATCAAACTCAGGCGGAACAACAAACGGATGATGTGAAGTAAGCGTAAAAACAGTAGCCATAAACTTATCGCTGTAACCATCAAGCACATCGGCGACATACTGAAGATACTGATAGTCTGGGATTCCCCAAGTACCATCATAATCCGACTCATTTGGATATTCGTCCAGACCATAATAGTCATTCACGCCCAAGATGCTGCACAAACAGGAAAATCCCATTGTGCCATTGGCAGCACCATGAAAAAAAGCCATTTTATAACCATTTTCCGCAAAAAGTTTAGTCGGATAGTCGATTCTGTTTGTAACATACATTGACTTGGAAAACGGCACACCCGACAACGATGGCATAGATGCCAATATCGACGGCAACGCCTCAATCGACTGATAACCATTGGAAAAACCTTTAAACACAATGGAACGCTGAGCCAAACTGTCGATAAACGGCGTATATCCCGCCAACGACTTAGGCGGAACAGCAAGCAAATCGGAATATTCGCTAGATATGCCTTCCAGAATCACAATCACAACATTATCGGTTGGCGGAAACGAAAGCATGTTTGACTGAGAGAACTTTTTTTTCGGACAAAAATATTCATTTGCTAGCGAATCTGTTTCAAAAAATTTCTTTTCCTCAAGTTCACTCAAACCAATTGTTCTTATTACCGAAAACGGAGTGTTGAGAATCAGCGCAGTGTTGTTTCCATTCTGATACGCAGCGGCCGTGGAATTGGAAATCGGCTTCAACTGAACCCCTCCCCTCACGCCAACAACAACCAATCCTAGAATAACAATACGAACGCCAACGCACGACAGTGTATTCCTTGTAGTCGAAAAGAAATCCGGCACATCCCTCACCATCGTATGCTTGGCGACAAATATCAAAGCCACAACAACCGCAACAAAAATGAGAAGAAGAATCCAGTATTCCATTGCAAATACGCCAATAAGGTCGCCCATGTTAGGCACATCGGCGATAAAAGCGAACAATCCGAATGTAGAACGCTTACCTGTGAACGGGAAATACCCTACATCGAGAAGATTAAGGGCAAAAGGTAATGCATTACACAGTACATAAAGCGATGCCACCACAATCCCGTAGTCTTTCCGCGCAAGCACTTTCGAGGGAACAACAGACAGCAATATCACAGCAATATTCGTGTACAACAGCGCAACGACATCGAATCTGAGTCCGTACACAAACGACATTGCCGATGCCGATGGAAATGCGGAACTATTATAGATATAAAATACAAGCCTCAACAATGAATACAAAACCATCGCCGCTGCCATTCGCAACAACAACGAGGGAACTGGTCTGTGCAAAAAACTTCTATTCATCATTGAAGGCTACAGTATGTTTCAAAAAAAGTGGACATCGAAAATACCAATGTCCACCATATTAAAATTCAAATAACGATTACAAACCAAGTACTTCTGCACCCTGATGGTAAACAATATCCTTCGGAATGCCAGCGCCTGCAATCTTGTCGAGGCTCTTCTGCAAATCCTCGGTAACAACGCTCTTTTCCTTAATCCACTTGTCAACCTCAGCCTTGTTGCCATCGCCTTGGAGAACGATAACCTTGGTTACAAACGACTTAACAGCTTCCTGCATCTTTTCAAGGTTAACAGAATACTTTCCTGTTGCCTCATCGAAATTGAAACCGCCGTTTTCCTTGATGTAAGCAAATTCCATCATGTTAGCCTTTCCGTGAGCCTCGGCAGCACCGAAACGAACAGAACGGAAAATGCCCGCAAGGAAGGTTACATAGTTGTTCATCAAGTCCTGATCTTTGATTTCGCCCATTTCGTGAAGCATTGTGACAAGGTAAAGACCAAGCATATCGGCCTTAGCCTCCTCGATTGTGCTGTACGAATCACCAAGAGCATCGCGAACCGACTTCTTGTCAGGGTTAATCGTGAACTTAACACCAAGTCCGTGAGCAACTTCATGGAACATAACGTTCTGGAAGAAAGCATTTTCAAAATCGATGTTCTTCTGCTGGTCATCAGCGATGAGAATTTTAGCAATCGGAACAAGAATCTGGTCGAATTTCAACTTCATGGCGTTCTTCAACTGCAACTTGCGCGAACCCTTTGTTGCGTGTACATTCGGGTCGTTTGGAAGGTTGATAGCAATGTTCTTGCTTGCCGAGTTGCAGTCACCTGCAGAATAAACTACATCGTAAACATTCATATCGCCAGAGTTGGTTGCGCTTTCAGCCTTGTACTGCGGTTCAACAGGCAAATTCGACTGCAAAGTCTGAAGAATTGCGTTGTAGTGTTCGATTTTGCGAGTCCATTCCATATTCTTGATAAGAATCTGTCCCGAATGTGCTGCACGCGAACCGTTAACTTCGTCTTCGTAGCTTTCGATAGGACCAACAACAAAGTCAATCAAATTGGTCTTCATGTCCATCCATGCGCAGTCGCTCTCGAAATACTTGTCAGTACGGAAAGCCTCGGCACGAAGTTTAAGGTAGTTCTTGAAACCTTCGTCTTCTGCAAGTTCAGCAGCTTCGTCAAGAAGGTCTGCAGCCTTGAGCAGTTCGGGATATTCCTCATGGTAAGGAACTTCCTTGAGCGAACCATCGTCGTTGCGACGGATAACCGAATACCAGCCATTGCGAACTTCCTCTGAAAGTGCTTGGAATTCCTCATCGGTCATGTCTGCCGGATAGAAGCAAGCTCCCTTGGGCTTTTCGCCATAACCTTCGATGAATGCCTTATTTCCATCAAGTCTGTCCCACGGACCATAGTTGATTTCTGCATACCTGCGAGCAGCGTCATCCTTAATAGACGACAAGAATGCCTGCTTTTCACCTATTGCTTCCTTCCAGAAAACTTCTTCCATAATGTCGGCAACCTCGATAAGCTTCTTAAGCATCTGCTTCTGGTTGTCGGACAATTCTGCAACCAAATCCGATGTCAAATCAACCTCGGCATAATTGTTTACCAAAGCCTGCATTTCGGAAATCTCCTCCTGCTTAGGATCTTCCTTTTTCTCTTCCTTGTTGCTGCACGAGCAAGCGAACAATGCAGCAGTTACAATCAAAATACTGATTTTTGCTTTCATGATATTTAATTTTAATTACGTTTTACGATTGGAAATATTGATAAATATACACAATACCAACAATAATTGCTATTATTGCCAATACAAACAATGTAATCTTCCACCAGCACCACGGGCGGTCGCCTGCAACCTTGCCAGTACGTCCGTTTACGATAAAGCGGTAAACCTTGGCGTTGAATCTGTAGGCACTAATCCAAATAGGTAGCAATGTGTGCTTAAAAGTAGTGTCGGAGAACTGTATGCTCAGGCTTGTAATCTTCTGGTGATCACCACCGATGTCGCGACGAACCTCTGCCCTAATGCCCTGTTCCATAATGCCTTTTGCATCATCAAAACCTTCTTTCAGTCCAACCTGATAAGTCTCGGTACGGAAACCCGACAAAAACTTTTCCTCATAAGGCACAAGTTGTTCCAAATCCCAAGGTTCAAGCTGATCCATCTTTTTGCGTTCCAAAGTCTTTGAAGCAGGAATAAGCACATCGTCGAAAAACAATCCAATGTGACCGGAAACTGGAGTCCAACGAGTCTTGACAATTGTACGAGTTTCTGTTTTGCCATTTATTGTTACCGTAACTGTTTCGGTGTAGTCATCACCGCGCAAGCCACGATAATCCGATTCAGTCTGAGCATCATAAGTCCAGTACGGCATATACATTCCTGCTATCTTTTCGCACTGCGTAGCATACTTTTTCAGTTTTGGCGGTGCGAACCACAAACCCTTTATCCATTTGCGGTAAGCCTCTATTGCCTCGGAGTCCTTCACCTTGAAAGGCAATACCGACTTCGGCTTAATCATCTTCTTTGTCGATTCGTTTGATACCACTAACTTAGTGCCACAGAACGGACATTCATCCGAAACTATGTTTGCATCCAAAGTAACAACCGCGCCACACGAGCTACAAGCCACAGTTGAAACCTCCTCAAGTTTGTTGCCATCGTTGGTTTCTCCACCCGACTCCAATTTTGCAAGGTATTCATCGAGATCGAGTTCCTCTATTGCCTCCTCGCTTATCTCGATTTCATTTTCAGCACCGCAGTACGGACATTTCATAGATGTCGTTCCCGGCTCAAAAACCAAAGAAGCGCCACAATTCTTACATTTGAACTCTTTCTTTTCCGACAGCTCTGGTTCCTTGAACTCGTTGTACTCATCGGCAACATTTTGAGTTTCATCATATTCTGCCATATCTTTATTTATTTAGCGTTATTCAAATTCAAAACAAGTGCAAATATAAGAGATTTTTATGAATTTCAAATATTCAAAAGAATAAAGATTCAAAACTTTATCCAGCAGGCTTTCCCTGTTTTTTTCATCCATTCCTTGTGGCGGTTGTATTCATCTTCGCCCTGACATATCCAGAGTACTTTTGTGCGCATTGGAAAATCAACCTTCGGGGCAGCGGCGTAACCGTCGGTTAATATGATAAGTCCGTCGTACTGGCGATGTTCGCGGATGTAGTCGAAAATTGGCTGGAAGTTGGTTCCGCCACGACCCGTGACTTTTACTTCTTTTGATGCCTTTTTGAAGGATTCAAGTCCCTTAAGGGTTGTGTCGAACTGAATGGTGTCGATCGTTACGATGCCGTATTTGAAAAAACGAGCAATTACTGAATAAAACGCCTGTAAGGTTTTACTTGTTACCGAACCACTGACATCGACAGCAACTAGTAATTTTGATGCCAATTCGTAGATGCTTCCCATCTGGTCGAATCCACTTCGGCGGTTTGGGCGCATTCTCGTCAGGTGCCTGTGGCTCGACAGTATGCTAGTGTGGAAACTGGAAAGCACTTTGCGGTAATCGAGCTTTACTATCAGCGAAGCCTTTATCTGCTCTACCATATCGCCAGGGATGCTTCCCCAGTTGGTGGTGCTTGCTATGATTTCGTTTATTTCCTGCTGTTTTAGTTCGTCTTCCTCCCAAAGTGCCGAGTGGTCGCGGGCCGATTTCAAGTCCTGCTGGGAGAAACCGTTTTTGTCCTTGCTATCGCCAAGACCATTGCCAAATTCGTTTTGCGAATCGTCGCCGACAGATGCTTCTTGGTCTTTTTCTTCGCCTTCACCGTTGCCATCGCCGTTGCCATTGTCGGAACTGTCGTTTTCGCTGTTCCCGTCATTGGAATTTTCGCCTTCGCTGTTATCATTGCCCGAATTTCCGCCGACATCGTTGTTGTCATCGTTTTGCGAGTCAGAATCGTTGTCTTCGTTTTCGGGGCTTTGCTCGTCGCTATCGTCTTCGCTTTTTTCTGGCGACTGCGAACTGTTGCGTAATATTTCGTTGAGCTTATCGACATACCATTCAAAGCATTCGCCTGCCGGAAGTTGAAAATTGTCTGCAGAAATAAAATGCAGGGTCTTGAAATGGTAGTGCTGGCCGAGAACCATGTCGCTACCGAACGAAAGTGCCTCTGGAAGCGAATTTTCGGGCTGACGCTCGTAAGGGTGCTTCAGGAAAAGGCGAATCATTTCGGAACGCAGTGCCTCTTCAAGTTCGGCATCGTTGAAAGTTTGCATAATGTTCGGATTGTATTCCACCATTCCCTGTCCGCAACGGATAGGGCAGTCCATCAGCGTGTTGGGAGATAACTGGTGTGTGCAGTAAATCGAGAACAATGCAGGTTCGACAAGAAACCAGCGTTCGCTTATTTTTTGGATGCGCTCGTCCATTACTACAGATTTTTGATGAAACTGGTCATCTGAGTGTAAAGTTCTGGTGTTTCGGTAAGAATGAAAACTATCGCTTGCGTGTATGCGCCTTTCTCATAAATAGACACGAAGTGTGCAAATTCCTCTTTTTTCTTGGGAGATTGCAGACCTTTAACATACAATGCCAGATTTTGTGCGATTGTAGGTTTTTCATCGTCAGTAAACTCGTGGGTTTCAAGGAATCGGAATATGGATTCGTTTACGACTGCGGTCTCGTGAAGCATGTATTTTTCGATTTTTGTCTTGTGCTTTTCGTAGTCCATCAGAATTTCCTTTGCGCTAAGTATGCGGTTTTGCGAAATTGATGACATGAAAGCGGTAGTGGCTTGTGCTCCGACAATTCCAGAGATTATTTTTTTGTGTACTGGCTTCAGTTCTGCGAAATCTTTTATGTTGTCGGAAACTTTTTTCCATGCACGGCGGTCAGGAGTTTTATCGAGACCCGTTTCATCGGCGGCGCGGTCGCAGGTATCGAGGAACCGCGGATTTTCCTGAATGAAGGTTATCACACGCTCGTCAACTTTTTGCTCAGCCGCCCATAGCAGCCATTCTGCAACTGTAGGACGGAAATTGTATATATTGAAACGCGAAACCAAAGCTGGGTCGAGGTCGGTAAGCTGGTATTCCTCGCCTTCGTTTACTGCCGAGACTATTCTGCTGCCTTCAGGAAGACTTCTGCCTGCAAGTTTGCGGTTGAGAGCCAAGTCCATTATGGTCTGCAACACTTCTGGACGGGCGCGGTTGAGTTCATCAAGGAAAAGAACTATAGGTTTGCCGTCGGTTGGGAACCAGTATGGGGGCATGAACATTGTTTTTCCAGTGGTTTCGTCCAAGCGTGGAAGTCCGATGAGGTCGCCTGGGTCGCTCATCTGTCCGAGGAAAAGCGCGGTAACCTTCATGCCTTTCTTCTCGAAGAAATCGGTGAGAATTTCCGACTTGCCAATACCATGTTTACCAACTAGCATGATGTTTTGTCTGTCGGGCATTATTTCCAGAATCTCCTTCAGTTCCTTTGTGTTAATGTTAGTCGCCATTTCGTTTCGTGTTTCAATTTTCGGACTGCAAAGATAGTTTAACAAACTCACTTATCAGTGCATTGTTTATTATAATTTTGGTGCAAAGAAAATGTATATGTACGACAAAATGTGTCGTAGGAAAAAGTTTTGTGGATGAATATTGTAGTTAGAGATTATTGGCTTCTGACTTAAGCAATGCATATAGTTTTGCTCTGTTTCTGCGATTGCTCCAAATGCTAACTATGTAGATGTTGTCGTTATAAATTGAATAAATAATACTATTGAATTTTGATGGTAGTTCGTGGAACTCAACGTTTTTTTTCTCGTCAATGAAACTTACTTTTCCGGCATTTGGGAATTGTGAAATAATTCCTATGGAATTGACTATTGAATTGCGTATTTTTTGTGCTGTGTGTTGTCCAAATTCTTGTGAAACATAACTAATAGTGTCTGCGAATTCTGTCGCAGCTTTTTCCGACCACCTTATATCCATTATGCTTGCTTTATTGCCTTGTCAATCATTTGCAACACTTCTTCGTGGGATAATGTTTTTTCTTTACCATCAATAATATCTTGCATCCTTTTTTTAGATTCCTTAACAATGTCCTCGCGAGAATAAATTCCTGGCATGTCGAGAATTTTGTCTGTTTGACGAACTCGAATAAGGAATGCTTTTCTTATTTGCTCATTCTGTTGCATATATAGAGTCCAAAGTGCATCTGCCGCTGAAATATTTTGTGAGGTATTTGTTTGCATATTCAATGTTGTTGTTTTCATTGCAAATGTAGTCGATTTTTTTTATATGGCAAATATTTCAAACTTTTGAATTATTCTTCATTTATATTTATATCACGGCTCTTTCATTTAGACACTATTTTTCATTTTTGTAATTTTGCGCACAGATGGAGAAGATTACGCGCACGATAGCGCGGAAACGCTATCGTAAGTGTTTCTTTTTCATTGCGTTATATTTTTTATATGGGCGGACGGCGATGACAGGTCATTTTC
>JAFZLK010000101.1 GCA_017551515.1 Bacteroidales bacterium
GTCAATTCGTGCAATTCGTGGTTTCACTTTTTTGAGCAACGCGAAAACCTCTATTCGTGTCAATTCGTGCAATTCGTGGTTTCACTTTTTTGAGCAACGCGAAAACCTCTATTCGTGTCAATTCGTGCAATTCGTGGTTTCACTTTTTTGAGCAACGCGAAAACCTCTATTCGTGTCAATTCGTGCAATTCGTGGTTCTATCTTTTTTTTGAGCAACGCGAAAAACCTACAAAGCAAACCTTCGAATGTCAATCTTTGGTGTTGCTCCGAAATTCACTAGCAAACCCAACTTCATACCGCTGGCCTTCAAGTAGTTTATTAGTTGTGCATAGTTGGCATCGCAAATCTCCGACACTGACTTTAGTTCAACTATTATCTTGTCATAACATACAATATCTGGTATAAATTTATGAGACAGAACTATGTCATGGTATTTAATTCTTATCTCGGGATGAGACACAAACGGAATCCCCCTTTGGTCCAATTCATACTCCAACGCCTCTTGATACACACATTCAAGAAATCCGGACCCCAATGTATTATATACTTCATAGATTGCGCCTGTTATCTCGTACGATTCCTCTCTATATATAATTCCAGCCATACTATATGTTTTGCCGACAAAGATACTTCTCATTGTATTAATAACAAATATTTTGTTATCGCGTTTTTTCCTTAACTTTGCAGAATTATAATTAGGTAAAATTATCAAATCATTGAATTATTGAATCATTAAAACTTTAAATCATAAAATTATGAGACTTGACGGAAGACGCGAAAGCACAAATGTAGACGACAGACGTGGTAAGAAAATGGGTGCAGGACTTGGCATTGGTGGTGCTATTATAGTAGGCATCATCGCCCTGTTGCTTGGCAAAGACCCATCGGATGCAATACAAAACCTGAACATCGGCACCGAAACAGAATCGGCATACACGCCGACAGCCGAAGAAGAGGAACTGGCATCGTTCACAAAGAAAATCCTGGCAGGAACCGAAGATGTATGGACTGCAGAATTCAGCAAGAGAGGCAAAAGATATGTCGCTCCGAAACTAGTGCTGTTCACCAGCTCGGTACAATCTGGATGCGGTGGTGCCTCATCATCATCCGGTCCGTTCTACTGCTCTGCCGACCAGACGGTTTACATTGACCTGTCGTTTTTCACAAACATGAAACAGCAATTTGGCACGGCTGGCGACTTTGCATACGCGTATGTCATTGCCCACGAGGTTGGACATCATGTGCAATATCTGCTCGGCACCCTCGGCGATGCCCACGAAAAGATGAGCCGTCTCAGCGAAACCGAAAGCAACAAGGTAAGCGTGCGCCTCGAACTGCAGGCTGATTTCTATGCAGGCGTGTGGGCAAATAGGGATAATGCAATGTTCAATTCGCTCGAGGATGGCGACATCGAGGAAGGTCTGGCTATTGCCGCCCGCATTGGTGACGACTATCTGCAAAAACGCGCCAAAGGCTACACCGTCCCCGAATCGTTCAACCATGGCACCTCGGCACAGCGCTCCCGCTGGCTCAAGAAAGGCATTTCCACCGGCAACATGGACGATGGCGACACGTTCTCCCCAAGATACGAGAATTTGTAGGAAAATATACGACCTCTCCGAGGTCGAAAAACACAACACGATTTCTAGCTATATTTATATGACCTCGCTGAGGTCATATAAATTAATGGTTAATGCGAACATAGACACAAATTTAGCAAATCTATAAACCCAGAAGAGAGGCAACCATAATAAACGATGTCATCCACGAACCACGCATTTAGTGACGTCATCCGCAGACCCCAGAGGGGTCAAACATTTATAGATCAATACAAATGGGGAACAATGACCTCGGAGAGGTCAAACATGTATAGAATAATACAAACGAGAAACGACGACCTCGGAGAGGTCGCATATATATAATGACAACATCCGCGACCTCAGAGAGGTCAAACATATATAATGACAACATCCGCGACCCCAGAGGGGTCATACATATATAGAACAATGCAATATAGAAACGACGACCTCAGAGAGGTCGCATATTAATATCCCACCAAACCTCAAATTTGAATACAGCACACATCCAAAAATTGTTATAAATTTGTCACAAAAAAATTATGGCAGACTGCTTTTCTCAAATGTATGTTCAAATTGTCTTCGCTGTAAAAAACAGACAAGCCCTAATTATGCCCGAATGGGAAGATGAGGTTTACAAATACATAACAGGAATAATAAAAAACAAAGGGCAGAAATTGCTAGCAATAAACGGCACCCGTAATCATATCCACATCTTTATAAACATAAAACCCAGTTGCTGCCTATCCGACCTTGTCAGAGAAATAAAAAAATCTTCAAACGCGTACATTAACGAAAAAAAACTATCCAATTTCAAATTCGAATGGCAAAACGGATATGGCGCATTTACATATAGCATTTCCGACATCGGTAATGTCATAAAATACATAAACAACCAGAAGGAACATCACCATAAACAAACATTCAAAGAGGAATTCCTTAAATTCATGGAGGAATTTCAAATTGAATACAACGAAGCATACTCATTTGAATGGATAGAATAACTATGTCCAACATCAAAAACATAATTTTCGACCTCTGCGGACCAATCATCACAATCGATGTCAACCTCATAGACAAACGATTGCACGAATTCGGCATCTCCGAAGAACAACCCTACCGCAAAGTATACGACCTCGCTCTCACAAAACGCTTCGAGGCAAACGAAATAACAATCACTGAATTCTGCAACGAATTCCGTAAAATACTCAACACTAACATCCCCAACGAACAAATTTGCGATGCGTGGAACTCGCTGATTGTCGATTTCAAACGCGAACACCAACTGCTGTTCCCAAAGGTTCACAAACACTACCACACATTCATCCTTAGCAACAGCGATGTGGTAAATGCCGAATACTTTACCGAATATCTCAACTTCGAATCAGGTTTCGACTTTGTTGGTCAAGGTTTCGACGAGATTTTCTTCTCCTACAAAATTGGAGAACGCAAACCCAGTCCGAAAATATTCCAACATATACTCGACAAGCATAACCTCATCGCTTCCGAAACACTTTTCATCGATGATTGCGAAAAACACTGCCTCGGTGCAAAGGAAATCGGACTCAACACAATCTGGTTGCAAAAGCCAACCGACATCTGCGATTTATTCAATAACAACGGAATTCTAAAATAACATGGAAAAACAAATATACCTTGCAGGCGGATGCTTCTGGGGCGCAGAACATTACCTCAAACAAATTGATGGTATTACTTTCACACAGGTAGGATTTGCAAACGGCAACACCCAAAATCCGACTTACGAACAGGTTTACACCGACCTCACAGGCTATGCCGAGACCGTAGAAGTAAAATACGATTCGTACATTATTGCATTGCGGACAATCCTGCGCCTGTATTTCAAAGCCATCGACCCGACAAGCCTCAACCGTCAGGGACACGATTTTGGCACACGCTACCGCACTGGAATCTACTACACCGACAAAACGGATTTACCAGTCATACAAAATGTTATGGCATTGGAAGCAAAGAAATACAATGCTCCATTGCAAGTTGAAGTCGCACCATTGAAGAATTTCTACCCTGCCGACGACTACCATCAGGACTACCTCGACAAGAATCCGACAGGCTACTGCCATCTGCCAATTGAACTTTTCGCATACGCGAAGAATTACAAGCCAGTAACCGTCAGGATTCGCGAAAGTTTGTTCGCCAATCAGGATTTGGGATACCGAGATTTTCACTCAAAGCTCATGCCCACAATCGACAAGGAACGGATAATCGGCGTGCGCACACCGCAACTACGCAAACTGGCAAAGGAATTTGCCAAAGATGCAGAAATCGATGATTTTCTGTCGAACTTTCCGCACCAGTACTACGACGAAAACAACATGCATGGCTTCATAATTTCCGAAATCAAGGACTACGACCAGAGCATTGCCGAAATTGACCGTCTCCTGCCCTACGTCGACAACTGGGCTACCTGCGACCTGCTTAGTCCAAAATCTTTCAAGAAAAATCATGACAAACTTCTAAAAGACATCCGCCGATGGATGAAATCGGACAAAACCTACACAATTCGATTTGGCATAGAAATGCTAATGACTCATTTTCTTGATGAGGATTTCCGTCCCGAATACCTTGAATGGGTTGCCAACATCCGCAACGATGAATACTATGTGAAGATGATGGTCGCATGGTACTTTGCCACCGCACTAGCCAAGCAATATGATGCAACCTTGCCAATAATCGATCAGAAACGCCTTGAAAAATGGACACACAACAAGTCAATCCAGAAGGCAATCGAAAGCTACAGGATTACGGATGAACAAAAGAAATATTTGAAGACATTGAAGGATTAGGATTATTTCTGATTGATTGATAATTATATTTGTAGGGGTTGGTTTAAAACCAAACCCCTACAAACAATTATTATTTTTATTCCATTTCAACATATATCCTTCCATCAATCTTTTCGAATTTCTCATCACCAGATTTGCGCATTTCGACCTTTCCATCGTTCCAAACCGATGGCCAACCGCCAATAATGTGTCCCAGATAGACAATCTTTATCGGATGCAGACCTTTTGCAAGAGCCACCGACTTGTCGTTACGCGAAAAACGCTTTACCTCGCCTGAATTGTCAATTAATTTCTGTCCATCAATCCAAAATTCCTCGTTGTCGGTGGAAAAATAGTAAACACCGTCCTCATCTATGCGCAAATATCCCTCTGCGATTGATGCATAATTGTCGTAACCATTGAGAGGTTCGCCAAAATTTGCCACACTGCGAATGTCAATCAGTTTTGAAATCACAGTATCGCGTTCTGCCTTGCCAGTCGCCTTTTCCAACTCGGCAACATTGAGGAACATTCCTGCAACATTGTGCATTTTCAGTCCCTCTACTGCATTTTCAACCTCAACCGCTGGCGCATATTGCTGCTTTTCAACGGTAATTTCACGCACCTTGCTCATCTTACCCGATGGCAATACCGATGCAATCTTCAGCAAGGTATTTCCCTTAAGCACAATAGGTTCGGTATATTCCTTTGAGTTTGGCGTGAGGTCGGAACCATCAATGGAATAAACCATTTTCACTGGTCGTGAGGTTGTAAACTCAAGCACGGCAGAATCGACAAATGCCACGAAATTGCATGAGCCGTGTGGTTGTTCCGGCAACGGAATATGGTATGTGATATTATGCATATCAAGGCGAACAAAAGCATTGTCCAAGCGACGGCAAAAATCGGCATAATCCTTTTTCTCCAGTGGCGACCACGCAACCTCAGCCAGTGCCATCACACGCGGATAGTAGCGATATTCGCGCAGAGTATCATTATATAGGTATTCTGCCCAAAGATTGCACTGCACACCGCACACATGTCCGCCCTGCCCCATTTTTGCCAAAGTGTCGGGAATAGGATTGTAACCGTATGTGGTTTCCAAACGCGAACTTCCACCGATAGTCACAGGCTCTATCTTACTATCTCCCTGATAATAATCGATGTACATACCGCCATTGTATGGCGTCATTATAACATCGTGATCTTTCTGTGCAGCGGCAATTCCACCAGTTTCGCCTCGCCACGACATTACCGTTGCCGATGGATTTATCTCACCATCAAGGATTTCGTCCCAGCCGATAATCTTGCGACCATGCTTTGCAAGCATTGCCTCAACGCGCTTTACAACATAGCTTTGCAGACAATCCTCTGGCGAGTGATTCGGATTTTCATCAAGGTGTTCCTCCTTTATCCTTGCCTGACACAAAGGGCATTTCTTCCAGAAAACCTTAGGGCATTCATCGCCACCGATATGAAAATATTCGCTAGGGAAAATTTCAACCAATTCATCAATGACATTTTGTAGAAACTCAAAAGTAGATTCTTTTCCCGGACACATCACAATATCCTCAACTCCCCATACAATGCGCGGACTTACGGTGTCGTTGTTGCACGACAGCCAAGGGTAAGCAGAAATTGCTGCTAATTCGTGTCCTGGCACCTCAAGTTCTGGGATTATTGTTATAAACCTTTCGGCTGCGTATGCAACAAGTTCCCTTGCCTGTTCCTGAGTATAGAATCCGCCATATTCATAGCCTTCACCTTCGATGCGCTTTGCACCAACTGTAGTAAGTTCGGGATATTTCTTTATCTCGATTCGCCAGCCTTGGTCATCGGTAAGATGCCAGTGCATGGTGTTGATTTTGTACATAGCCCATACATCGATTTGCTTCTTAATAAACTCAATATCAACAAAATGTCTTGATGGATCAAGATGCACGCCACGATATGCAAAGCGAGGTTCATCGGAAATTTCAGCATAAGGCATACGCCATTCGATATTCTTTACAACTTCATTCGATTCAATTTCGGCAGGAAGCATTTGCATCATAGTTTGCATGGCGTAAAACAGTCCTGCAGCAGATGACGCCTTTGCAAAAACGCCATTTTCGCAAACCGAAAGTGCGTAACCTTCGCGTACAATCGGAGCATTGGCATCAAGTTCGAGTGCGATGACATTCTTTTCTCCGTTTTCCTCAACTTTGAAATCGTATCCTGTCGAAAGTCTCAACTTTTTTGCAAAAAACTCGGCAACATTCCTTGCCGAATCACAATTGACAACAAAAACGGTATTCTTGTCGAGCACAAAATGCTTGGTTTCGTCCACCGACATTTCCTTTGGTACAGGAATAATGTTCACACCTTTGTTGTATGGTTTTTCCTCGTAATTCTTAGCACATGATGACAGCAACAATGCTACCAATACGGTAAAAATGAATAGTTTACACTTCATAAAAGTCAAAATTTAGTGATACAAATTTACAAAAAAAAGGGAATTATATACATGTTAACTAAAAACAGGTATAGTTTTACTCTCTAAACTGTCATTGCGGAAGCCTGACTGAACCTGCGATACGGAACGGAGAGCTGTGTAAAGACGGTTGTCCGCAACGCTGCTTGCAGCCTCGCGACGCTTGCGAGCAATCTCCTATTGAACTGTAAATAAGGTATTAGTCACTTCATTTCGGAAAGAGATTCCGTACAGACAGGCTCACAAGCAACGTCCCTTATGCTGTTCGCTTTGTCTTACGGAATGACTGAGAGGGTTAGACGGGCAACCTATTTCGACACGATGTAAAATTCTGTCCTTCTGTTCTTTGCGCGACCAGCCTCGGTGCTATTGTCGGCAATTGGCATATTAGGACCGAAACCCTTGTAGCTTATGTTCGACTTTGAAACGCCCTTTGTCAAAAGGTAATCATAAACCGCCTTTGCACGATTATTCGACAAGGTTATGTTTGTCTGGGCACTACCTATGTTATCAGTATGACCGCGAATCTCAACCTTCACGGTAGGATTTGTCTTCAGAAAATCGGCGAATTCGTCAAGCACAGCAAGACTTTTGCTGTTTATCTCATACGATGCCGTAGCATAGTATATGTCGTTTATCTGCACCGACTTTCCTGCTGCGATAGGCTTTACCTCAAAATTCACCTCTATAGGTTTTTCGAAGGTTTCTTCGGTAGGTTCTATCAGCGTAGATGTGAAACTATAATCTTCCTTTTTTACAACCATAAGAAAGTCATCCTTTTCGTCGGTTGCCGTAACAGCAACAGCATATTGTCCAGTTTCCGAGTCAACAATTCCTTCCGAAACCTCCTCGGTGCGAGTATTCTTCACTTCAAGCCTTGCATCACCAAGCGAACTGCCATTGTCATCCACAAGTTGGCCTTTCACTAGGAAAACTTTTTCGGGACGAGCCTCCTTGTACAAGTCAATGGCATAAATGTCCCAACCGCCTTTTCCATTCAGCTTGTTTGATGCAAAATAAGCCTTAGTTCCTTGAGTATTAACAACAAATCCCAAATCGTTATTCTTGGTGTTTATCGGATAACCAATATTGACAGGCTTAGTCCAATCACCATCCCTGAACTTGGTAAAGAAAATATCGTAACCGCCTATTCCTAAATGTCCATCGGATGAGAAATAGAGCGTCTGACTGTCGGAATGTATAAACGGAGACTTCTCGTTTCCTGGCGTATTTATCTTTGAACCAAGATTTTTTGCCTTGCTCCAGTTGCCTTTTTCATCTTTTGTTGAATAGTATAGGTCAGATGTAGGATTGTCGGGGTTGAAACCGACGTTGCCCTCACGTATGCTTGCAAAATACAATGTTTTTCCATCTGCAGAAATCGATGGCTGGCTTTCCCATGTGTATAGTCCATTTATATTGGGACCAAGAGAAGTCAGTTCCGACCAACCGTCACCCACGCGCGTCGACATGTATATGTCGCAGTTGTCGTAATTATTGCTGACAAACTCACAAATCGTAATGAACAAAGTCTTGTTGTCGATTGAAATTGATGCCGCACCTTGATTCTTGCCCGTGTTAAACGGATAAGGCAAAGGTTCTCCTGGCGAGAATACAAGACCTTTATCATCGGCAGCCTTCGACACAGTAAACTCCTCAACAAACCTGTCGCCATAAATGGACTGCACCTCCTTCTTCATATATGCCTTAGTGAAAAGAGCAAGCGAACCATCGGGGGAAATAAGAGGCAGATAGTCGTCGTATGCACTCGAAACACCCTCAACGACAACAGGCTCGAACGGTACTGGATTTTCAATAAGGTTCAGATACTGGTCGATATAGTGGATTGTACTTTCGGCATCCGTGTAATATTTAGTACCTTTTTTTGCATTGGCAGTATATGTTGAAAGATACTTCTTTGCAACATCCAGTTTGTCGTGGCTGAAAAATATTTTGCCTAGCGTGTAGTTCACCTCATAATTTTGGTAAGAAGGACAAGTTTTGGCAACACTTTCGAGACACTTTACATAGCGAGAATAATAGTTGTTTTGTGTCTTTGAATCCCTTGCACTTTTGTATTTCGAGTAGTTTATTTCCGAACTTGCAACCCATGCTTCGGTGAATTCCGGTTCCTCGTCAAGTATCTTGGCAAAAACGACTTCGGCATCATTCATCTTGCCATCGTTAAGCAACTGCACGCCTTTCTGGAAAGACTTTATGAGTTTCTTGTCATCTATATCGTTGCAAAAATCGTTGTCAAACTGAGCATAGCCACGAGTAAGTCCCGCGACAAGAATCAACAACAATATGACCAACCGGCTCGCCATTTAATACAAAACAAGAAGCAAAGTTAATAAAAATATGTTGCGAGGACACAATTTTTAGAATTAATTCTCCTTTTCCGAAGCATTTTCCTTTTCACTCTTCTCGTAGGCATCTACTATTCTGCCAACAACCTTGTGACGGATGATGTCGCCCTTGTCGAATTGGACAAACGAAATTTCCGGAATTCTGCCAAGAATACGATGTGCGGAAAGCAAACCAGACTCGGACTTTCGTGGCAAATCTATCTGCGTAAGGTCGCCAGTTACAATGAATTTAGAATTTTCGCCCATACGGGTGAGGAACATTTTCAGTTGAGTATATGTAGCATTCTGCGCCTCATCGAGAATAACAAAGGCTTCGCTCAAGGTTCGTCCGCGCATGAATGCCAGCGGAGCAATCTGTATGGTCTTTTCTTCAAGATACTTTTCCAATTTGCGATATGGAATCATGTCTAGCAGAGCATCGTAGAGCGGTTGCAGGTAGGGGTCGAGTTTTTCACGCACATCGCCAGGGAGAAATCCAAGGTTTTCGCCTGCTTCAACTGCAGGACGAGAAAGGATTATCTTTTTTACTCGCATTTCCTTCAACGACTTCACAGCCAAAGCTATCGCAGTATATGTCTTGCCTGTTCCAGCAGGTCCTGTAGCAAAAAGCAGGTCGTTTTTCTGGAAACATTCAACAAGCAATTTTTGGTTGGCGGTACGCGCACGAATCGGCTTGCCACTGATGCTGTACAAAAGCACATCCTTGTCCTCGGCAATGCTCACCGAATTGGTCTCACTACTTAGAATTTCGCGCACTTCCTCAACACCCAAACGGTTGTACTTGCCGAAAAATTCAAGCATGGCGTTCAACTTGCGCTCAAACTCCTTTATCACCTCCTTGTCGCCGACAACCTTCACAACATCACCACGTTGCACAATCTTCAAAGTAGGAAAATGACGCACAAGCAACCCGAGATTTTCATCGCGCACACCAAAGAATTTTTGCAAATCCTCTATTTCAATCAGAATACTTTTTTCAGTCATTGATAAATTTTGATATTTTTGCGGAGCAAAGAAAAGCATTTTTTTGCATAGTTATGATTTTTTGCTGAAGAAATGACGAAAATAGTAACTCTCACTACCGATTGGCACAACAGCGACTACTACATAGGCGCTGTAAAGGCATCTATACTCTCGGCTGAACCCGACACTACTTTCGTTGACATTTCGCACAACATCGAGCATTTCAACTGGCAACAGGCAGGATTTGTGTTAGGAAGCGTTATCAACGACTTTCCTGCTGGCGCCATACATATTATAGGTGTAGACAGCGAACCCAAAGGCGACATGAAAGTCATAGTTGCAAAGTACCTGAAGCAATATTTTATATGCACCGACAACGGCACTCTAGGCATAATTTTCAAGGACGAACCGGAACTTGCAATAGCAATAGATGTAGGTAGCGGGAACGAGGACTGCGTATTCATCGAAAAAAATGTATTCGCAGAAATTGCAAAATTCATGCTCCGAGGAAAAGACATCAGGCAACTAGGAGAAGAAGTAGAAGATGTAACAAGATATACAGATCTTGCTCCGCAGACAACGCCAAGAGGACTTCTGGGAAACATCATATACATCGATTCGTACGGAAACGCAATATCAAACATCAGCAGGGAGATTTTTGAAAATACCATTGGCGACAACAAGTTTGAAATTCTACTGAACACACATTCGTACAAGGTTACACAGATATACAAATCGTACAAGGAAATAGAAGTATCGGAAATAGTATGTATTTTCAACTCGCTAGGTTTGCTCGAAATAGCAATAAATGGCGGAAGCGCAAAAAATCTGCTCGGTCTGCACCAAGACACACAAATTAGAATTGATATTAAACAATAGGTAATGGACAAGGTTTTCAGATACGACCGGAAATGGAAGATACTGCTGCTAGCATTCGCCGCACTGATTTTCGTACTGTCTCTGCTTTACACCAACAATCTCATACAGGACATAAGGCAGGAAGAGTACAAGCGCATGGAATTGTGGTCGCACGCAATGCAGGGACTTATCAACTCCGAACCTGATGCCGACATCGGATTTCTGTTCGAGGTGGTCGAAAACAACCTGACAATACCCGTAATCCTTGTCGATGCCGACAACAAGACAATAATATCGTACCGCAACCTCGACACCCTGAAGATGGCAGACACCGAATATGCAGAAAAAATGCTTGATGAATTCAGAAGCAACGGCAAGGAAAGCTTCGCCATCACCGACCCCGACGGCAATGTCATGAACACAATATATTATTCCGATTCACTACTACTGAAAAAATTACAATATTACCCATTCGTTCAACTCGTGCTCATAGCGATATTCATAATCATGGGCTATGTGGTATTCAATGTTTCGCGCCGGTCGGAACAGAACCATGTTTGGTTAGGAATGTCAAAGGAGACCGCGCACCAACTTGGCACGCCAATATCTTCTCTCCTAGCTTGGCTCGAAATAATGCGTGAGGAACACGGTGAGACAGAAATGTTCCGCGAAATAGAAAAGGATGTGAAACGACTCGAAAAAATTGCAGCTCGCTTCTCCAAAATCGGCAGTAAACCCAACCTCAACGAAAAAGAACTTACCGACTGCATCCGCAATACTGTTGCATATCTAAGAACAAGAATTCCTTCGTCTGTGCATATCGAAACTAACATCGACGAGCACGGACTAATTTTCCTGCCCCTCAATGTGGAATTGTTTGAATGGGTAATTGAAAACCTCTGCAAAAACGCCGTCGATGCTATTGGCACAAACGGAACCATAAGGATAAGCCTCGATGATTCGGAAAAACATGTCGGCATCGAAATTTCCGACACTGGCAAGGGCATTAGCAAATCGAATTTCAAGAATGTGTTCAAGCCTGGATACACGACCAAAAACCGCGGTTGGGGACTTGGACTAAGCCTTGCAAAACGAATAGTGGAAGAATACCACGGTGGAAAGATTTTTGTCAAGTCGTCGGAAATTGGCAAGGGGACAACATTCAGGATAACACTAAAAAAAGGATAAAGAGAAAAACATGTAGGTTCGTTGCGCGCAACGAATCCTCATATTTTTCTCACACATTTTAACAAAGAATAATTTTTATTTTTCTTTTTCAAATTGTTTTGTATTTTTGCACGAATTTATTTTTAATGTTTTCGATTGGAATGGATAGTGTTAATCAACATATTATCCCGCTTGACGGTCTCGGAGAAACGGAACATATATTCCGTTTTAGAGCCGATGATGCGTTTTTCCAGTCGTATGACAAGGGTGAAATAAAGGGCGGAGAGGTCAATGTGAAGGTAAACTTGACAAAGAAAAAGACCTCGATGCTATTGAACTTCGACTTGTCTGGAACGGTAAAGCTTATTTGCGACAGATGTCTTGAGCTCTACGATCAGCCAATCGCCATCAGCGATGAAATTCTGGTCAACTATGACGATGAGACCAACTTCGACACAAACAGCGATGCCGTAACCCTAAGCCGTGATGCGAACGAAATAGACATTTCGGAGTTCATTTACGAATATTCGCACTTTGCACTGCCGATAGCGCACTATCATCCGGATGATGCAAATGGTAATCCAACCTGCAACGCAAAGATGATGGAACTTATTGACAAGTACAAGGTTGAAGAGACAGAAAAAACAGAAGACGCAATAGACCCGAGATGGGAAGCGTTGCGAGAATTAAAAAATAATAGTAACTAACTAAAAGTTTAAGAAAATGGCACATCCTAAAAGAAAAACCTCAAAACAGAGAAGAAACAAACGCCGCACCCACTATGTAGCAGAATTCCCGACATTGGCAACATGCACAAACTGCGGAACTACAATCCAATATCATCATGTTTGTCCGAACTGCGGATACTATAGAGGTAAACTCGTTATCGAACCAAAGGGCGAATAAAATATAATGTACTATGAACATTGGTGTTGACATACAAGGCGGGGATTTCGCTCCAGATGCCGTTCTGGAAGGTGCAACCCTTGCTTTAGATTTTTTGGACAAGGACGATAAGTTGTTTCTTTTCGGCAACGAAGAGTACATTCGTAAGTATTTCGCCAATCGCAGCGTCGATGCTGGTGTTTTTGAAATTGTTAATTGTTCCGAAACATTTGCAATGGGTGATGACCCAGTCAGAACCTTCCGCGAAAAAAAGGATTCTGGAATCGTAAAAGGTTTTTTCTACCTTAAGCAAGGAATAATCGACGGATTTGCAAGTGCAGGCAATACAGGTGCAATGATGGTTGGCGCAACACAGGTAATTGGCGTTCTCGAAGGCATCATCAGACCTTGCCTGTCATCGATTTGCCCAAACAACAAGGGAGGAAACAATCTCATTCTCGATGTCGGTCTTAACGCAGACCCCAAACCCGAAGTGCTGGTTCAATATGCCCAAATTGGTAGCGCTTATGCCAAATATGTAATGGGGATAGACAACCCGAGAATCGGACTATTGAACATCGGCTCCGAAGAGGGCAAGGGAAACCTTACTGCTAAGGCTACATTCAAGTTGCTGAAGGAACTTGACAACATCAACTTCATTGGCAACATTGAAGGAGGCGACTGCTCCGACACCAACAAAGTTGATGTTATTGTTACAGACGGATTTGTTGGCAATATCTACCTCAAACATGCAGAGTCAATATACAGCATACTAAGGCAGAGAGGCATCAACGACCCGTTCTTCGAGAACTACAACTACGAGAATGTCGGCGGCACACCCGCACTCGGTGTAAACGGAACAGTTATTATCGGTCATGGTAAAAGCAACGGCAAAGCTATCAAGAATATGATTCTTCAGACAAAGGCTGTAGCCGCTGCCAAGCTCCATGAAAAAATTGCTTCGATAATAAAATAAATATGCTTTTTCATAGAAACGCAAATCCCAACCGAATGATTGGGATTTGTTATTTTTTTGTATTCGGCGTTACTAAGTTTTTGTGAGCAAACCGGCTTGCATGCTAACAACCAAAACAGTCTTGCTGTTTTACTATCTCTCTATTTGCAGCTCACTGTCATGCAGTTCCGCTTTTAGTCCATTATTCATTTCTAAAATCGTAAATCCAGATCCAAAATCGTAAATCGTAAATCGTAAATAATACTTATCTTTGCGCAAATTTAAAAACTTATTGCAAATGAAACAGATAATTGAATGCGTTCCTAATTTCAGCGAAGGACGCAATATGGCTGTCATCAAACAGATTACCGATGTAAT
This sequence comes from Bacteroidales bacterium, assembly GCA_017551515.1. Classification (GTDB taxonomy): domain Bacteria; phylum Bacteroidota; class Bacteroidia; order Bacteroidales; family ML635J-15; genus Bact-19. The sequence goes on from JAFZLK010000101.1 coordinate 14,427, forward strand.
CGAATCGGTTGAAGGAATAAAACTCCTCGACGTTGACCCAGGTGCAGCCACCAACCGTACAGTTGTAACCTTTGTAGGTGAACCCGAAAATGTATGCACAGCAGCATTCCTTGCCGTAAAGAAGGCTTCGGAACTCATCGACATGAGCAAACACCACGGCGCACATCCGCGTTTCGGTGCCACCGACGTTTGCCCGCTTATCCCAGTATCGAACATCACTATGGAACAAACCGTAGAATATGCTCGCAAACTTGCAAAGCGCATCGGTGAAGAACTTTCGATTCCAGTTTACTGCTACGAAAGTGCTGCTTTCGAACCTAAGCGACGTAACCTTGCAAACTGCCGCTCGGGCGAATACGAAGCTCTTTCAAAACGCATCGGCAGCGAAGAATGGCATCCAGATTTTGGTCCGCGCGAATGGAACGACTGCGTAATGCACACTGGCGCAACAGCCGTTGGTGCTCGTAACTTCCTTGTTGCTTTCAATGTAAACCTTAATACCACTTCGGTAAATAAGGCAAACTCCATCGCATACGACGTTCGCGAACGCGGTCGTGTAAAACGCGAAGGACACCCTGTAACCGGCAAGCCAGTTCTCGATGAAAACGGCAACAAGGTATATGTTCCCGGTCTCTTGAAATCAGTAAAAGCAATTGGCTGGTACATTGAGGAATACGGAATAGCACAGATTTCAATGAACCTTACTGACATTGATGTTACTCCGTTGCATGTTGCTTTCGACACAGTTTGCGAACGCGCAGCAGCTCACGGAATCCGCGTTACAGGTTCGGAACTTGTTGGTGTAACACCTCTCAAGACTTTGCTCGATGCAGGTCGCTACTTCCTACAAAAACAAGGTCGCTCGCTCGGCGTTTCGGATGAAGAACTCATTAAGATAGCAGTTCGTTCACTCGGTTTGAACGACGTTAAACCATTTGACCCAAAGAAGAACGTAATTGAATACATGCTTGAGGACAACAAGCCGAAACTCATCGACATGGACCTTGTAAAATTCTGCCATACAACCGCATCGGAAGCAGCAGCTCCTGGCGGAGGTTCAATTTCGGCATATATGGGTTCACTCGGTGCAGCATTGGGAACCATGGTAGCAAACCTTACCGCCCTCAAGCACCGCAACGACGATACTTGGAAAACCTACAGCGACTGGGCAGAAAAAGGTAAATACTACCACGACGAGCTTCTGAAGATGGTTGACGAGGACACCAACGCATTCAACAAGATTATGGACGCTTTCGGTCTGCCAAAGTCGAACGACGAGGAAAAGGCACGTCGCAAACAGGCAATCCAAGATGCTACCAAGTTCGCTATTGAAATTCCTTTCAAGACCATGAGTTTGAGTTGCGACAGCATGCAGGTAATGCTCGAAATGGCGAAGAACGGTCTTGAGGCTTCGATAAGCGATGCAGGCGTTGGTGCATTGGCAGCAAGGTCGGCTGTTCAGGGAGCATTCCTAAATGTTAAGATAAACTGCAAGTCGTACAACGACAAGGGGTTTGTTGCCGACATCCTGAAAAAGGGCGAGGAAATTGAAAAACGCGCCATAGCAATCGAAAAAGAAGTAATGGAGATTGCAAACCAGAAGATTAACGGTTAGTATATATCTTCATAAAATAGACATCCGCTTTGGCAATTGCTAAAGCGGATTTTTATTTTTGGGCAAAAGGCTCTTAGACTGAGTGTTTGACTTTATTGCTTTACAATTCGCTTGTTAATTACAAATTCAGCCGTACTTACTCGTATAGTGTATGTCGCTGCCGAAAGATTGTCAAGATTAAGAACTGTAGCATAGTCGTTGCCAGTCGCATCAATATCCATAGTCATCACAAGTGTTCCCATAATGTCGAATACCTCAACTGTTGCCGGCATATTGGCAAAGTTGGCAAGCGAAAGCATAATCTCACTTCTGAAAGGATTCGGGAATACAGATACAGTCGGTTCAAGTTCGTAGTCTGAACATCTTACTACTATCAATTCCGATGTACTGCGCTTGCCATCATAGTCAACCTGCTGCAAACGATAGTACATGGCACCACCATAGTATTCGTAATCGGTGAAAGCATAATCGTGTTCTTCGATTGATGTTCCTGCACCTGTAATACGAACAGCCTCACTGAAATGAACAGCATCATACGACCTTTCAAGAATGAAATAGTCATTATTCCTTTCCGAAGCTGTTGTCCATTTTACATCAACTGAATTTCCATTGCACGATGCAGTAAAGCCTGTGAGTTCGATTGGAAGAACAAGTTTTCCTTCTCCATCAATAGAGCCAAGAGTAATATCATACTCCTGTTCGCTGGAACGAGAGCTGCCACCAAATGAAGGTATCTCTATATAGCCTTCCATACATGATCCTGATGTTTCTCCTTCCACCTCATTCCATCTTGAACCGCCAGCCGTTACATACGCAATCCTCATAAGGGACAGTTCGCAATCATCATTATTTTCTGCCATCAAATTTATGACAGGGGTTTCCCTATCTCTCCAGTACAATCTCACATTTGACATAGCCTTATTTGTTTTTATGTGCCAGAAATCGCGGTCTGAAACATGGTCAAGCTCACCGCCCATATTTCCACCATGCGAGTAACTATCAGGCATTGAATATGTATCATGATTGGTCGTATAGTGAACAGAAACCTCTGCATCATCATCTTCAACACTAAACTCAAATGCTGATTTCAATAATATGCTACGATCAGAATCATAGTGTCCTGTTACAAATTTAAAAAGACCTGCACCGCTCTTTTTTATTATACCATCAATATAACCATCCCCAGTGCATGAAGCCCCGTCTTCAAACGATACATTACCAATTATTGCACCATTAACAATCGCTTCTCCTGCTAATGCAAGCGAATATCCGCCCAAATTAAAATCGAATTCATCTTCAACAAGTACATTATTCAATGTTTTATCTGCTACAATTACTGGCGAAACAAAATCGCAAACACTTTCATCTTCATGAATAAGCACTACATTTGAATTATCAGCTGGAGATACATTTATATAATTGTATTTTGTACCATCATACTGAAGCCAATTGTCGGGTGTTCCCCAATCGTAACTCGATTCAACGCCAGTCCATACATAATATGGTGTATGCAACGACATCTCTGCCACAGGGAGAATCTTAACTTTTGCCAATTTTAGCGTTACAATCTTATTAAGCGTTAAGTCTTCATCTGCAAGCGATGCTGTAAGGTCAATATTGGCAGGTTCACTACACTTAAGAGTAACAGCACCACTTGTTGATACATGATCTTCATCGCCACTTGCCCAAGATACAGAATTCTCTGTGTATAGTGTAATATTGTTAAGAACCGAGTCATAAACTTCAGTATCGGTGAACATTACTGGTGTAGCTGCTAATTTTGCTTCATTGTAGTTCTGGGTACCATTCGGCATTGGATACATATTTTCATTGAAAATAAAGTTTTCTGCCCATCCCTCTGCTGTCAACGCACTAGGAGCAGTACCTATAAGATCCGAAGTATTTTGTCCGTTAGCCGAAATAGGTTTAGTTCTCTGATTATCGTAATAGTTTTCGCTTGCAGTGCCTGTACTGCTGTTACCATACAACACATTTTCGGTAACAGCTTTTGATTCAACAGTACCAGTACTAATATTATACAACATAGTCGAATGTTCTGTATTCTGACCAGTAATTCCACCTATTGAAGTGCTTGTCGTGCTTGTCGTTTTTACATTACCGCCATTGTTATTATATATAACATCGGTATAAGTGCTATAGCCACAAATTCCACCAACATATGTTGATGTTCCCACAACGGTAGCACTGTTTGTACAATATGTTATCGTATTACGCTTAGTAGCATGCGAAGTCATTGGCGAAGAAGCCACAATTCCTCCAACATACTTCTTGGCTGTTACAGCACCGCTGTTAGCTGATTTCTTCAATTTACTATAGGTGTACATATAGCCGACAATTCCGCCCGCATACGAAGTAGATGACGTTGCATTAACTGTATTGTCGTTTCTACAAGAATCAACTACACAGAATAGATTTCCAGAATCTGCACCATCCATACGACCGACAATACCGCCAGCGTATGCCAAAGCCTTAACTGCACCTCTATTTACACAACCATATATTATACCGTCGTTCTTGAAGTATCCAACAATACCTCCAGCATAATTGTTTGAAGCAGTAACAGCACCCCTATTAACACAGTTTTCGATTATATTCTTACTTGAATTAGATGCACTAACATAACCGGCAATACCGCCAGCATTGCTATAAGCATTTACAACAACATTAGCAGTACAATTAGCCACATTTGCATAAGAAGCAACAACGCCGACAATACCACCAACATAGTTTGTTTCTCCAGTACTTGATACTTCACCAGATACATCGCAATTGCTAATAGGCGAGTAATTTGCAGCTGCCGTTCCTGCAATTCGTCCACACAATGCTCCAACATAGCTACCTGTTGTAGCAATGTTAACATTTGTAAGTTTTAAATCGTTTATTTCTCCGCCATGAACATAACCGAACAAACCAGCATAGTCGCTTGCATAATCTTCTATTGTAAGGTTTTGTATCTCATTGCTGTTTCCATTGAAGATTCCAGAGAAGCCCTTATCAGAGGTATTTCCAATCGGCTCCCAGTTTTCTCCTGTCAAATCAATAGTCGCTGTCAAAATAAATGTAACGCCCTTATAACCATCATTGTTAAGAACTCCCTTGTATGTTCCTGTTCCTCTATTGTTTACAGCATCACGGAAATTCATCAAATCGGTAATATTATCAATATTCAAATCTGGAATGGTCGAATAATCGCACAGGAAAATCATTTTAGATACACCATTCAGGCTCGGGGTAAGTATTACTGAATTCAATTCCTGCGGATGAGAAACAGTTGCTGTAGTACCAGAAATACTTATATAATCTTCGTTATTATTACCCCATGTTGATGTTTGGTCTCCTATGGTAAATGGAGAATTAGTAGTATTAACCGTATTCCAATTATCTATGAGGAATACAGGAATAGAAGTTACTACTGCGAAATCATCATCCGATGCAATAACAGCAGGAATAGGATACGAACCATCGACAAATGTCCAACGCAATGGAATCCAGCCGTCACCAGTAAGCCCACTTGGAGAAGTTCCTGTCATCGCTTCTGTTAGAAGACCTACAGCCTTGCCACTCTGGTCGGAACTTGTACCGTCCGTTGTCGAAATACCTTTCACAGAAGTTCTCTGCTTGTCGTAGAAGTTGCCAGTTGCCGTACCTTGGTTGTATCCAACAATTGCACCGCCTTCATTAACAAGTGAAGTTGATATACAGAAGAAAACACCACCACCTGAAGTACTATTATTTGCAGTAATACCGCCAGTCAGATAACGACTACCAGTAACATTACCACCGTTGTTGCAATATTCGATACGCGAGTTAGTATTTTTACCAACAATACCACCTACATAATCACCGTCACAGCCAACTGTTGCCGCATTGGTACAACTCGACACCCTGTTGATGTTAGAAGTGCTGTTTCCGTACGAATAACCAGTTATACCTCCGGCATACGATGTTGCTGCCGAAATTGCTCCAGCAACCCTACATGTATCAATGTTTGAATAATAGTAATTATAACCAGCGATACCACCAGCATACGAAACAGCAGCTGTGACATTTCCATTGAAAGTACAATTGTTTATCGCTGCATAGTTATCGCTGTTGGCTCCCTTAATGTAACCGCAGATACCACCGACATTGCTCTTACCCGAAACATTACCCGAAACATTAAGGTCGCTGATGCTTCCGCCGATAATATATCCGAACAGACCTTTATTGTCAGCTTCCGGAGCATCTACATTCAAACCTATTACGTTCTTTCCTGCTCCATAAAAATTACCATTGAACGGATAACTCGACGACTTTCCTATTGGCACCCAGTTTGCTTCGCCACTCAAGTCATAGTTTGCACTAGCTGATGTCAGCATAAAATTCTTGCCTGTAAATCCACCGACATTTGGAACGCCCATATATGAACCTGCAGGACCAGCGTTTACTGCATCTCGGAAATCCTTCAATGATGCTACATCTGGAATAGGCAATGGATTATCTGTACACGGTTTTAGTATCTTGGCAGTTTTCTTCCAACCATTGTATATGGCAGTAAGTGTTGTCATGTTATATGTACTAGTAGTAACAGTAGCTAAGCCTGTACTTTGATTTATTGACACATAAACATCGTCGCTACTTTCCCATATCAAATCAGCCATAACACCAACATTAAAGTTCTCTGTTACCAAATTATATTTTTGAGTACCAAGTTTTACAGGAACAGCAGCCAGCTTGGTAGCATCAAGCGTCCTTATTGCCGAAGGAACAGGATACATATCAGTTGTCTCTGTCCAACCCGAAGCAAATAGGCTTTGTGTTCCTATTAAATTAACTGTTTGCTTGCCAGTAGCATCGGTATCAGATGGTTCGCCATCCTCACCAACTTCGGCAATACCGTGAAGGTCGCTACGCTGATTGTCGAAATAGTTGTTGGTTACAGTTGCATCCGGATGCTTGAAACCGACGACACCACCACCTGCATATACCGTACCAGCATTGAGGTTATTCAATACCTGAGCCATATCGTCGGTTTCATATCCAACTATACCACCTACATTATTGGTTGCACCAGAAACATTACCAGCATTGATACAACGCTGTACTTTCGAGTTTGAAATATAGCCTGCAATACCACCTATCGACGATACACCAGAAATATCCATGTTGCTTGCACAATCTTCAATTAGAGATTCCGCATCACCGAATGAAGCATGTCCACAGATACCGCCAACATAGTTCGATGTTGATGACTTTATTGTTCCTGCAGTTACACAACGCCTTACTGTAGAGGAAACCATCTTACCGACAATACCGCCAATCCAAGTAGAAGTAGCAGTTATATCTCCATTAAACGAGCAGTCCTGTATTGTTGACTTTGTTGCGCAGCTGACTATACCACCGCAATAGGTTGTAGCCTTTAGAATTGTGCTACCTGTTCCTGTCTTTACATTCAGATTTTTAATTGTTGCATTTTCAACATAACCGAACAAACCGCGTGGCGTACTGCTCGATGTATGACGCAAATTCGATATAGTGTAACCCTGACCATCGAATGTACCCTTGAAAGGATTTGCCGCTGTACCAATAGGAGTCCAGTTGGCTGTTATGGATAAATTTGCCGTCAGTTTTATTGTCTTTCCTGAGAACCCGTCGACATTAGCGACTCCCTGATATTCACCAGACGAACCGTTATTTACTGCTGTACGGAAATCTCCCAATTCAGCGTATGAGGAAATCAAAAGTTCCGAACCAAAATCACTATTAGTCAAAGTAACCTGCTTTTCCCATCCGTTAAGAGAAGCAATCATTACAATCTTACTAAAAGCATCAGTACCAACTGTAACATCGCTACCAGAAATAGTAATGGATTCAGCGGCAGATGCAGGTGTTGTAGTAAGATTCCATGCTATGTCACCAATAATACATATACTATAATTACTTCGTACATGCTGGTTGTCATCTGTTCCACCCAATGTTACAGGAGCACATGCCACTTTCGCTGATGAATGAGATGCTATATTAATAGGTATAGGATATGAGCCTGAAACAAAACTCCATTCACTGCCATTCAATGTAGATGATGTAAGAGCCTTCATTTCGGCAGTTGTCTTTGCTACACCATTGTTGGTTCCGAGTACACAGTGCTTTGAATCGTAGAAGCAGTTGGTTACGGTACCAGCATTAGTTCCATATATTTTACCAATATCAAATACTGTGATAAAGTTGAGGCATTCGTTCAAACTAGCACCATCGAGCACATTACCAGCAATACCTCCGACTACACTATTGTTTGCTGTTACTATTGCAGCATTTACATTATAATTTACATCTGTATTTTGTGCGTAACCGACTATACCACCGACAGTTCCTGTACCACGCAAATTCTTCGACATGCTTGCACAACCGGAAATTACATTTTTCGTTGTTGCATTACCAGTAGAATATCCACATATACCGCCCACATTTGTCGAAGAACCAGTAATCTTTGTCCCCGCAGAAGTACAATTGCTTATAGTAGTATATACACCTGCGTATCCGCAAATACCTCCTACATATTGAGCAGCCGCCAAAGTTCCATTGAAGTGGCAGTTGTTAATTACAACATTTCGTGTACTATTCGTTCCCTTTGCATAACCGACTATAGCACCAGAATACGATTTTGCACTTATTGTACCGCTCAATTCAATGTTTTGTATTGTCGAACATGTTGTTGTTGGATACACATATCCGAACAATCCCGTATAACTGCCAGATGCAGAAATTGTCATGTTGGAAATTGTATGTCCTTCTGCACTACCGCCATCGAAGTTACCACGGAATGGATTTGTAGAAGTACCTATTGCGACCCAAGAGTTTTCCGCATCGGTCATATCTATATTGTCTGTCACCTTGAAGTTTACGCCAGCAAAACCATTTTCGTTGGCATGTCCTTTATAGCTTCCTTCGAGACCAGCATTTACAGCATTGCGGAACATGACAAGTTCAGCATAATTTGCAATCTCCAACGGATTCTGATTTATAGCAACATTTACAAGCACCTTCTTACTATAACCTGCCTTTGAAATAGTGAATGCAGCATTACCATATCCACCCTCGCCCAATTCGCCATTATCCAGTATGATGTCTCTATTATCAGATTCCCAAGAAACCCCATCAGTTGTAAGTTGACTAATATTATGTCCTACGATTTTGTATGTTTCATCTCCATAAAATTTAGCAGTTGACTTTGCAATAACCTTTACTTGCTCGTTTGAAAAATCAGCAGGTATAGGATAACCATCGGTTATCGTCCAATCTCCCAAATGCAATGCATCTAGGTCCAAAGATGTTCCACTGATTTCCGCAGTTGTCAATCCCTCTGCCCTACCGCTAACATCTGCAGCATTCATACCACCGAGAACAGAACGCTGCTTATCGTAGTAATTATATTCAGGAGGATTATTATCATCAATAGTACCATTATCTGTAAATACACCTATTACACTCGAACCAGAATTTACCGTTGCTGCATTTATGTTGTAACTTATCACTGATGCTTGGTTATTAGCACAATTTCCGATAAGACCACCGACCGTAGAAGTTTTACCATAAATGTTTCCTGCGTTAAGGTTGTTTTCAAAATCTGTATATCTATACACATAGCCGGCAATACCGCCAACATAACCATTTCCATAGACATCTGCCAAATTGACGCATTTAATTATCTGAGACATTGAAGAGGAACCTCCACCATATACATATCCAGCTATACCGCCCAAATAGCTTGCTTTCTGATTGGGAGACTCAACGGCACCTGTTGCCGAGCTATTTTTTATATCCGAATATGATGCGGCATATCCACATACACCACCGACATAAGCGGAACCCGTGGACGTTGTTCTGACATTACCAAGGAAATGGCAATTTTGAATTGTCGCTACCAGATCCCCATTGCTACCTTTCAAATAACCGCAAATTCCTCCTACATAAGATAAACCTTGCACATTTCCTTCCACTGTAAGATTCCTTATTGTTCCAGACAAAATGTATCCAAATAAACCACGATACGACTCACTTGACGATATATTAAGTCCTGATATTTTATTGTCTTGTCCATCAACAAACCCGCTGAAAGGATGCAAAGATGTTCCAATTGGCGTCCAGTCAGCATCATCCATAACAATATCTGCAGTGATTTTAAATCTATATTCGGCAAATCCATTACTTGAAACAGCGCCCTTATAATCAGGTACTACACCATTTATTGCATCGCGGAAAGCCTGTAGTTCAGCAAAATCGTTAATTGTCAACGGATATTCCACAATACGAGTATTTACAACGACAATTTTTGTCAAGGATCCTATCGTAGCTGTAAGTTCTGTATAACCATTAGGTGTTACAAGAGTGGCAACACTTCCTGATATTGTTATGAAACTTGGATCCCCACTTGTCCAAGAAACTCCTCCGCATAAATTAAATTCATCGACTATATTATAGTAATAATAATCACTACTTGTATTTGAGAATGTCACAGATGCCGAAGCCAATTTTGCAAAATTAGAAATTTCAAGTGCCTTCGGTACAGGATAATATCCGTCTGCAAACGACCAATAGTCAGCATTCCAGTTCGTTCCTGAAATTCCACTCGGAGATATGCCAGTAAGCTCTCTTGTCAACTTGCCTTCATAATCACCGACGACATCATCATCACTACCAAACAACCCAGGAAAGTCTTCATATTGCCTTTGTTTGTCGTAATAGCAGTTCTTCAATGTTCCGCCTCCGCCAGAAATCGCTCCACCTTGATTTACCGTACCGCTGTTAAGGCAATATCTGACACTGCATGTAGAAGTACAATGGCCGACTATACCTCCTGTATACTGGCTTGTTCCAGAAACATTACCTCCGTTGACATTATATTGCAAAGTAGAATACTTTATATTGCCAGCGATACCGCCCACATATAAGTTTCGTCCTACAACCTTCGCAGAGTTTACACAATTTTGCAAAATCGGCTTGTGAATAGAACTACTGCTTGTGCATGAAAGAGCTCCGACAATGCCACCCACATAGTTGGCGCCGGAAACACTACCTGCTGTACCGCACATGTCAATAGTCACATAAGATGCTATACCCGCAATACCTCCAGCATACGAATCAGCCGAAGATGCTGAAACATTACCATTAAATGTACAATTGACAATCTTGGCATTCCTATGATATGTGGAACTGCTGGAATATCCGCAGATATATCCGCACACACCACCAACATACTGCGTACCAGAGACATTCGACTCAACATTTATGTCACGAATAACGATGTCATCACCTTCAGCATCCTTATTTGACCTTACATAACCAAACAGACCTCTGTACGAACCGCTCGTGCGGAAATTCTTGATTGTACAATTATTACCGTTCACACTTCCTCGGAAAGGTGTTATCACGGACGAACTTGTCCAGTAACCGATTGGAATCCAAGTGTTTCCTCCAAGATCTATTTCTACTGGATTAGACGGGTCACTACCAATATTGATAGTTTTTTCAGCAAAATCAACCCCACCATCCTTCACCAACCACGACAAACCTGCAAGTTCATCTGCAGTACTTATAGTATACTCCGTTGCACTCTCATTGCCAGTGTACCACGAAATATCCGTTGATACACCATCCCAAGCGCTCTGTGAAAAAGCGTTTGCTGCACACAAAATCTGCGCTAAAGCACATAATAGTATAAATTTATATCTCATAACTATACAATATTTACATAAGACTAATTAAACTATATGTATAATCACATTATAATAAATTGCAAATATACTAATATTCAATTAAATAACAATGTTTTTTGTATTTATTTCAAAAAATACATATATGGGCTAATAAAACGTATGGACACTCCTTATTGGTAAGACGAAAAAAAAGGAAGGTAAACACAATATGTCATATTAAAATTTAATTATATTAATAATAGACCGTAATAGACTGTAGACAAACGATTTAGTCGTGTATAAACGACAAGAAACGACTAATAAACGAAAGTAAACGTTTAAAAACCGACTCGTGTTTCGAGGTTGCCAGACCTTTGCAGCGGATTTCAAAACGAAGTCCGAACGAAATGTTTAACAATAAAAATTTTCACGCAATGAAACTAGGCGGACACATAGAAATTGAAGGAAGAATCGGGTCGGTTCCAGAATTGGTAAACGAAATGTGCGGGCACAAGCTCGTGCGCTTTGTAATCGCAGTCACCGACAAATACATAAAAAACAATAAATACTCGCAGCACACTCGCTGGTACACGGTAAACGCACTAGGCGATACTGCCGAAACTATACTTAAGTCGGACATGCGCATCTGCGACACAATCTGCATCAGCGGACAGTGGTTAATCGACGGGAACAGCGAAGTGACAGACAATGGCAACTACAGTTGCGAGATTTTGGCGGAAGATGTTGCTAGCGGATCGAAAGCTTTGGCAAAGGAGTTTAATGTGGCGTAAGAAAATTGAATTTTATGGATTTGCTTAACGGAGAACCGATTATTGAACTTAGTGGTAAGGAGTTTTTGCCTATTGAGGGGAAAACTTTTGTCCAGCAAGTCGAGGAATTCTTTCAAAGTCAAGGCGGTGTTGCACATTCGGCATTTGGAGATGTAATACTTGACAAAAAAGGAATAAGAAATGATTTTCATCATGGGATGAGTTCTATTAAAAGAGCATCCTTTGCCGCAATCAAAGATGTATTGGAATTTGGGATTATTGTTCTGCCGTTAGACTTTTATCATACTAATAATAAGAAGCAGTTAACCGGTATGATAGCGGCTCCGATAAAAATAAATGAAGAAAGGTATGCTTGTGTTGTTGAGGTAATTGCAAACAAGAGTACGCAAAGACTATACCTACACGAAGCTTTTTTAATAAAAAACCTCCAGGAGATTGTTGCGACTAGCCCCGTCCATGATAACAATAAAATTACTTCACGGCAACCTCAAGGAGAAACTGCAAAGGTATTGCAAAATTATGTAAGTGCAAATAAAAATTTAAACAAAAAACTCCTAGCGGATGTTGCCGATTCCAACGCAGTTCATGGAGATAAAAATCTCGTCACCCGTCCTCAAGGAGAGATTGCAAAAGTACTACAAAATTATGTAATGGCAAACAAAAACAGCAATTAGGAATTTAACGAATAGCGAAAAATGATAGACATATTTGGCATAAATCAAGAAAAAACGTTAGGGAGAATAAAACGATTGATAAAAAGTGGTAAGCTGGTTTACATTAAATCGGCGACCATGCTATCAACACCCGCCAGCATTGCACATGGAAGCCAGCCTACCGTCCGTGGCGGCGGTACTTCGACTGCAAAAATAACAACAAATAATTAACCCCCCAAATAAAAATTAGGCGTATGAGAAACAATGAAAACTACATTATAAACGAAGTTTTCAATGCAAGGATCGAAGATCAGATAAACGGCACTTTGATGGCTGGATACATCTACGAACTTGGTATGCCCGGCAAGATATTGCAGAGCACAGGATTTCCATACGAGCCTATACAGTTGTCGGCGAGACAACTTCTAAGAAAATCTCAGCACACACGACACCCTTTTAAATTAGAATCAGTACATAACTTGGTAATTGCAATACAACATCCAATCGCCATATTCGCATACGGAGATTCCAACAAGGCACAAAACATAATTACGGAACTTCAATATGATGGAAAGAATTTTCTTGTTGGCATACATTTCAATACGCAAAATGCCAACTGTATATCCGTGTCAAACATACGCGGTATATTTCCAAAAGACAATCACGAATGGTTAAACTGGATAATACAAGGGAAGACATTATACCTAAGCAAAAATAAGATCCAAAAATTGATAGGTATTCAGGGAATGAATTTCTCTGAGCCTACCTATCTGGATTTGAATCTCGTTGCAAAAATAGTGAAAAATTTTAAGAATCCAACAAAAAAATAAATCAACAAAAATGCGAAGATTAAGAATATGAAAAACAAAGAATACAAAATTATAAACGAAGTTTTCAATGCAAGGCTCGAAGATCAGGTAAACGGGACTTTGATGGCTGGATACATCTACGAACTGGGTATGCCCGGCAAGATATTGCAAAGCACAGGATTTCCATACGAACCTATACAATTGTCAGCAAGGCAGCTAACTATGAAGTCTGTTGATAAAAATCATCCGTTTAGTATTGAGGCAGTAAGAAATTTAGTAATTGCTCTGCAAAATCCTATTGGAGTATTTTCCTATGGAGACAAAAGCAAATCCCAAAATGTGATAGTAGAAATACAGTATCGGAATAAGAATTTTCTTGCCGGTGTACATTTTAACACACTTAATGCCAATTGCATATCAGTATCTAATATAAGAGGATTATTCCCCAAGGACAACCACGAATGGTTAAACTGGATAGTACAAGGCAAGGCTCTATACATAAATAAAAAAAAGATCCAAAAGTTGATAGATATTCAGGGTATCAATCACTCTGAGCCTACCTATCTGGATTTGAATCTCGCTACAAAAATAGTGAAAAATTTTAAGAATCCAACAAAAAATAAAAATAATTATTCAGACAAGATATAAAAAAAGGTTTTCGGACAGCCTGTAAGACGCAAGAACTACAATATAGTAGGTGTCGGGTGCCAATCATCGAAAACCGACTATAAAAATAACAAAAAATTAAACACGAAATATTAACAATTTAAATTTTTAAAACTATGGATTCAAGAAATCATGTACAGTTGATCGGTCGTCTGGGTGGCGAGCCGATGGTAAGAGACACAAAAAGCGGAAAAGTCGCAAGGTTCTCAATCGCAATCAACGAACAGTTCGCTGAAGAAGGACAATCGAGGTCAAACACGCAATGGCACAACATAGTTGCATGGAGAAAACTCGCAGAGAAAATCGAATCGTCGTGCCACAAGGGCAACGAAGTTATGGTTTGCGGAAAACTCACAAGCCACAGCTACGAAGACCAGAACAAGGTAAAAAGGTATGTCACCGAGGTGGTTGCAAGCGAGATTGTCTGCATGTCGAAGACTGAGCAAAAGGAAGTTGCTGTGGCATAGCACCTTGCACGGAACGGGACTGCCAATTTACAGCAGTTTCGTTCCTTTCCGAAATTTGTTAACAAGTTTTTGCAACAACGAGTACAAAGACAAAAAAATTGAAATTAACTTTGTAATTTTAACACACACGGCAATGATAACATTGAAAAAAGGCGACAAAGCACCATCGTTCAGCGGAAAGAACCAAAACGATGAAATTATTGGCAGCGAACAGCTTGCCGGAAAGAAATACATCCTCTACTTCTACCCGAAGGACAACACTCCAGGCTGCACCGCCGAGGCCTGCAACCTGCGCGACAATCACAATTTCTGGATGAAGCGCGGATATACAATCATCGGCGTCAGCACCGACTCAACAGCAAGCCACAAAAAGTTCATCGAGAAAAATTCGCTTCCGTTCGACCTCATCAGCGACAGCGACAAGGAAATTGTAAACGCTTTCGGCGTATGGGACAAAAAGAAGATGGCTGGCCGCGAATACTACGGAATTTTGCGCACTACTTTCGTTGTTAACGAAAATGGCATCATTGACGAAGTGTTTACAAAAGTTGACACAAAAAATCACACAGAACAGATAACCAAAGTATTAGAATAACAAAAAAATTACAGATATGGCAGAAACACCAGAAGAAATCAGAAAAGAAAAGCTGAAAGCAGTTCAGCTTGCAATGGGAAAAATAGAAAAGGACTATGGTAAAGGTTCTATAATGATGCTTGGCGCACAAGTAGTTGAAAATGTGCCAGTAATAAAGTCAGGTTCGATTGCTCTCGACGCTGCACTCGGCGTTGGCGGTTACCCACGCGGACGAGTTATCGAAATCTACGGTCCAGAATCATCAGGTAAGACAACTTTGGCAATCCATGCAATAGCCGAAGCACAGAAAAACGGAGGTATCGCAGCAATAATCGATGCCGAACACGCATTCGACCGCTTCTATGCCGAAAAACTTGGCGTTGACATCGACAACCTTATCATTTCGCAACCCGACAACGGCGAACAGGCTCTCGAAATTGCCGACAACCTTATCCGCTCGGGTGCAATCGACATCATCGTAATCGACTCTGTTGCAGCTCTTACCCCGAAAGCCGAAATCGAAGGCGAAATGGGCGATTCTAAGATGGGTCTCCAAGCACGACTGATGTCACAGGCATTGCGCAAACTCACCGCAACTATCAACAAGACACAGACTTGCTGCATTTTCATCAACCAGTTGCGTGAAAAAATCGGTGTTATGTTCGGCAATCCGGAAACAACTACCGGAGGTAACGCTCTGAAATTCTACGCATCAATCCGCCTCGACATCCGTCGTACAGGTCAGCTCAAAGATGGCGACACCGTTATCGGCAACCGCACCAAAGTTAAGGTTGTAAAGAACAAAGTTGCTCCGCCATTCAAGCAGGCAGAATTCGACATTCTCTACGGAGAAGGCATCTCCAAGACTGGTGAAATAATCGACATGGCCGTTGATCTTGAAATCATCAAGAAGAGCGGTTCATGGTTCAGCTACGGTGAAACCAAACTCGGACAGGGACGCGACACCGTAAAGCAACTCATCGAGGACAATCCCGAAATGAAAGAGGAAATCGAGAACAAAATCAGAGAAAAGATTTCAGCAAAATAATGAAACATTATCTTTATCTAACTCTGATGCTTGCTGTTTCGCTACTTGCATATTCGTGCAAAAAAAGCGGAAATGGCGAAGGCGGAGAACAAACCGAACCGAAAACATTGTCCGACAGCATACAGATGTTGTCGGACAAGATTCGGCAAAATCCTCATGATGCCGAATTGTTTGTACAGCGCTCCGACTTGCAGTTCATTAATGGCGACCTCGACGAAGCCATAAACGACATGGAAATTGCAATGAAGGTCGATTCCACAAAGCCTCCATACTATAGTAAGTTGGCAAGTCTTTATATGTTCAAGGCAAATGGTTCGGAGAAAGCAAAGGAAGTGCTCAACAAGTGCATCAACCGCTATCCATCTTACCCACAGGCACACATCGACCTTGCAAAGATTTTCTTGTATGTCGGTATGTTCCAAGAAGCTATGCAGGAAATCCAATTCCTTGAACTCAACAACTTGCAAAACGGAGATTCGTACTTCGTTCGTGGCATGATTCTTCGCAAGGCATCGGAAACCGAATCAGACACAGCAAGTACACGCAAGTGGAAACAAGATGCCCTGTCTGCTTTCAAGAAAGCCGTTGAATACGACAACGAAAACTGGGAGGCATACAACCTCATCGGCGTAAGCCTTACAGAACTTGGCGATTCCATTGCGCTAGAATATTTCAAGACTGCAACATCAAAATTCCCCGACAATCAAGAAATTAAGTATTGGAACGGATGGTCGCTTCGCAACTTCGGGCACTATGAGGAAGCAAAGGACACCTACATCGAAGCCGCACAAATGGACAGCGCATCGTACTGGACATTCATGGCGTACAGCGATTTGGGCGATATGTACAGCAACATAAGTCTCGAACCTGACCGTTACAACACTGCCATAAACTACTACTCCAGCGCAATAGCTTGCGACACAACCGCTTTCGAGACTTTTGTCAAGCGCGGTGATGCATACGCACAAAACAAGCAATACCAGCTTGCCGAAACCGACTACCGCAAAGCCTTGAAACTCGAAACCAACTACGAACCAGCAATCGAAGGTCTGAACCGAATTGCAGGAAAACGATAATTTTTTCGTATGGAGGCATAACCTCGGAGAGGTTACATATTTTATAGAAGAAAATAAATATAAGTAGCGTTGGCGCATATTTTTTGCGGCGATAGCAATGCAAAAATTGTGACAACGCAGCCATTTAGTTAGAACCATAATGACGAAAAGCACGAACATATTATTATATATTGTAATAGCATTGCTATCATGCAGTTGCAAATCTAATACACAACAAAAAGAAACAATTACAGAGCCCATTGCCGAAGATACAATTACAACATCTACACGCGAAGCAAAATTGACATTTGTTGGCGATTTCCTTTTCGAAGCACCGTTTTTCGCCGCAGTTGACAATGGTTACGACAAGAATTCGTATTTCAAACTTGTAAAAAAATACTTTGAAGACGATGACCTTTCTGTTGGCAACATGGAAGTCGTAATTGGCAACGACCAGATGAAGGTCAGCGGCGACAACTACAACTTCTGCGCCCCGCGCTACATTGGAGAACTGGTGGCTTCGCTCGACATGCAGGTAATGTCAACCGCCAACAACCATACTTTCGACAGAGGTCTCGAAGGTATCAACTCCACTCTCGACTTCTTCGACGGCACCGACATTGTAACCGTTGGAACATATAGAAACCAGCAAGACAGGGAAACACCGCGCATAGTTGAAAAAAACGGCATAAAATTCGGCTTTCTGGCTTACACATTAAGCACAAACCAAATTGTCTCAACACAATACCGAAACCTTGTAGGACTTTACAGAAATCCCGAAACCCGCAAAGTCACTGATGAATACAAAAATCTGATTGCCAGCGAAATGTCAGCACTTCGACCGCAGGTTGACGTGCTTATTGTAATGATGCATTGGGGAACTGAATTTACATTCGAGCCAAACAGCGAGCAGAAGGAAATGGCAAAATTCCTCAACGAACACGGTGCCGACATAGTTTACGGTAGCCATTCACATTCGATGCAACCAGTTGAATTTATCGGCGACGAACACAAAACTTTAGTTTACTACTCGCTTGGCAACTTTGCTTCACAAGACGATGACATCGCCCGCACACCCAAAGGTCAGGAAACTTTCGACAACGCCTACCAAGTGGGACTTCTGTCGCAGTTCAAAGTTAGGCTCGACAACGGCAAGGTGGAATTTTCCGACCTTACCAACCATTTGATTGTCAACCACCTCAACTACGACATGAAAAAGTTCGCTCTTGTTCCCTCCGAGCAGTACGACGAGTTCTACGAGAAAACCCACTTACGATACAATCTTGGTTTTAGCAGAGAGTTTATCAATGGATTGTACGAAGTGGTAAATAAGAATCTTCCGTATTCCGATAAAGAAGAACAATAAAGTTTATTCCTACTTTGTACAAACGGAAATAATTCATAATTTTGCAATATTAGATATTATTACTACTATGAATAAATTTGTTTGGATATTAATAATCGTGCTGTTGCCACTTTTTTCTTTCGCACAGCACGCTTACGAAGGTCTTATCGATGTAAAACACTACACAATAGATCTTGACATCAGCGACTTCACAGGAAAGACCATCTCGGGAAATACTATTTTAAACCTCGCCACTACCGAGGACAATGTTTCGACAATTTACCTTTATCTGCTTAAGCTGAATGTTGATTCGATAGTGTGCAACGACTACGAAATTTCTTCGTTTTCGTACAATGATTCCATTATTACCATAAATTTTGAAACTGCACCTGAAGCAAACCAGCCATTCGACCTGAATATATTCTACAATGGTGCTCCGAAAAAAGACCCATCGGGTTGGGGTGGCTTCTATTTCTCTGGGGATTACGCCTTCAACATGGGATGCGGTTTTCAGGATGTGCCCCACAATTATGGTCGCGTATGGTTTCCCTGCAACGACAACTTTACCGATAAGGCAAAATATACGACAATCATCACAACGCAGGCGGAAAACACCGCCATCTCAAGCGGAGAACTTGTTGATGTACAGACAGATGAAGAATCTGGCAAAACCACTTACCGCTGGGAGCTGACACAGGAAGTGCCAACATATCTGCAATCTGTGGCAGTTGGACCATATTATCACCACCATCATGTATATCATGGAATTTCGCGTGATATTCCAGTTGACATCTACGGCTATCCTAACGATAGTGCAAAGATTACAGGCTCGTTCTACCGCCTTGATACCACATTGCGCGTTTACGAAAATTTGTTTGGAGAATATCCATGGCAACGCGTTGGCTATGTACTAGTTAACTTTTCAAGCGGAGCAATGGAACATGTCGGTAACATTTCCATCGGAAGGTCTTTTGTGACTTCTGGTCCAGATGTTTACGAAACGCTTTATTATCATGAACTTTCACATCATTGGTTTGGCGACTTGGTAACCTGTGCCACAGCCGAGGACATGTGGCTCAACGAAGGCTGGGCAACCTACTGTGAAACTTTATGGAAAGAGTTTGTATGCGGAGAAAACGATGGTCGCACCTACCGTCACAAAGCTCATTATAATGTACTCACAAAAACCTATCGCGATGACGGATATATGCCTCTTACACCATTCCCAGTTGATAATACATATTCATCAACAGTTTATGACAAAGGAGCATCTGTTGTTCACACTCTGCGCAATTATCTGGGCGATGATGTGTTTTTCGAAACAATCAGAGCTTATCTTGCCGAATATTCGTACAAAAATGCAACATCTTACCAATTCCGCGATTTCCTTACCCAGCATACAGGCATCGACATGACACCGTTCTTTGATTCATGGGTTTTCACAAAAGGTTTTCCTCATTTTTCGATTGATTCAGCAGTAATTACTCCCAACGGAGGCAACTACGATGTTACCGTTTATATACGTCAGAAAATGCTTGAACGCGAGAATTTTACCGATGCAAATAGGATTGAAATCACATTCATGAAATCGGACTTTACAACCGAAACGAAAGTGCTCGAATTTTCTGGCGAAACTGGCAACCAAACATTTACCATTCCGTTTGAACCGGCGCTTGTAATGTGCGACTACTTCGAGCACACTGCAGATGCCACTATTGACCAAGCTCTTACATTAAACTCTGGCGACAATTACACATTCTCAAAGACTGACTGCACAATGTTTGTCAATGAAATAGAAGGCGATGCAATGGTTCGCATTACCTGCAACTATGTTGCCCCCGATGATTTTGCAGAACAAGTCGAGGGATTGGAAATTGTTCCTGGAAGATATTGGCTTGTTGAAAGCATAAGACCAAATGTATTTTCATCACAACTTAAGATAACATTCAACTGTACTGGTGCAGGGGGATGGGAAAAGCCATACATTCAAAGCTCTATGCGTGATTCAATTTCTCTGGTTTATCGTCGCGACAGGTCGGAAGACTGGAGGATAATTCCTGCACAATACAGCAAACCCGGACAGCAATTTACGATTGAAAATTTCCCTGATGGAGAATATGCCCTTGCAATTCGAAATGGTTACAATGGAATTGGCAAACTCAGCGAATCATCGTTCTCTGTATATCCAAACCCAGCCAATGAAATCCTGAACATTTCATTCGGTACGGTTTTCAACGGCAATGTGGCTATTGTTGACATGAACGGAAAGGAATTGTTGCACAAAAAAGTAAAGGCTACCGATGTAGAACTGAACCTCAAGCATCTCACTGCGGGAACATACATTGTCGTTGTCCGCGATAAAAACGGAATGGCAAGCAGGAAAATCGAAGTGAAATAGACATTAATTTCGCCGAAACCGATAAATAATGTAACTTTGCGACAAATTTCACATAGAATGAAAAACAAGAAGGTAACAGTTCCAATTATAATAATTATCGGCGTATTGCTCATTGACCAGATACTCAAGATATGGGTAAAGACGCACATGGTAATCGGTGAGGAAGTTCATATTTTCGGAGACCGAGTAATGCTTAAGTTCGTCGAGAATCCCGGCATGGCATTCGGAATGGAATTCGGTGGCAACTGGGGCAAACTTGCACTTAGCATATTCCGAATACTGGCTGTTGGCGGACTTATTTGGTATTTGGTGACATTAATCCGCAAGGGAAGCAATCTGTTTGTCATTTCCTGCATTTCGCTAATTATAGCAGGTGCAGCAGGGAACCTAATCGATTGTGCTTTCTACGGGCTTATTTTCAACGAAAGCTTTGGCGAAGTAGCACAAATGTTCCCTGATGGAGGCGGATATGCTGGATTTCTTGCCGGAAATGTCGTAGACATGTTCTACTGCCCTATAATCAGATGGGGAACTCCACCAGATCAATATATTTTCTTCCGTCCTATTTTCAATGTAGCCGACTCAGCAATTACAATTTCGGTATTCCTTATGATTATCTTCTACAAGAAACTCATGCCTAAGAAGGAAGAAAAAGTTGCCATAGAAACAGTCGGTGATAAGGAATAATGAAAGTCCCATTCTTCAGATACGACTGGTTTTTCGAAGAAAACCGCGATGAAATGATGGCGGAACTCGACGCCATAATGTCGTCGGGACAATATGTAAATGGAGAATATACCAGAAAAATAGAGCAAAAACTTGCTGAAATATGCGACAGAAAATATGCTGTCGCGACTGGTTCTTGCACCGATGCTTTGTTTTTTGCCTTGCAAACTGCTGGCATAAAGCAAGGCGACGAAGTGATACTTCCACCGTTTTCGTTTGTGGCAACACTTGACTCAATACTGCGTTGCGGAGCAACACCCGTATTCGTTGACATTTCGGCAGAACACTTCATGCTCGATGCAGATAGCCTTGAAAAAGCAGTTACGCCACGCACAAAAGCAATAGTCCTTGTACAGCTTTTCGGAAACTGCCATCCACAACAGGCACAAATCCGCGACATAGCCCAAAGACATGACATTCCGCTAATCGAAGATGCAGCACAAGCACTTGGAACGAAAGAACAAAACATTCCTGCAGGGAAAATAGGCAACCTAAGTTGCATCAGCTTTGACCCGACAAAAATAGTTTCCGCATACGGAACAGGCGGAGCAGTCCTAACTGATGATGAAGCCGAATATGCCATGTTGAAAAAACTTGTAAACCACGGCTTTGAGGATGGAATTCCGCAAATTGCAGGATATAACAGCAAAATTTCGGAAACTCAGGCAGCAATGTTGCTGGCACAATTAGAAAAATTTCATCAGACAATATCAAGGATGACAGAAGTTGCAAAAAGATACTATTCATTGCTCGATGGAATAGATGATATAACTCTTCCACAACATTGCTTCCACCCTAACTTCCACAAATTTGTAATAAAAGCAGAAAAACGTGATGAACTCCGTATTTTCTTAAAAGAAAACGGAATAGAAACAAAAATTCATTATTCCACTCTCCTATCAGAACAAAAAATATTGGATGGAAGAAAATATCTAAAGCACGACCTCAGCAATGCTAAAATGGTCACAAAAAAAGTTCTCAGCCTCCCTATATGGTCAAGCATAAGTGAAGCTGAGACTTTATATGTTTGCGAGTGTATAAAAAGGTTCTACGCCTTATCCTAGCATAGCCTTCACTATTCCCGAAAGCGTCTTGTTGTCGGTCTGACCTGCGAGTTTTGCACTTGCAGCACCCATAACCTTACCCATGTCCTTTATCGAACTTGCGCCAGTTTCTTTGATGATTTCTGCAACAACAGCCTTCACCTCGTCCTCTGAAAGTTGCTTTGGAAGGTAACCAGCAATCACATCTGCCTGAGCAATTTCCTTGTCAGCAAGGTCGGGACGGTTCTGCGACTTGTACAAGTCAGCTGTTTCCCTGCGTTGCTTTACCATTTTCTGGATTATCTGCATCTCCTTGTCGGGAGTAAGTTCTGCATTGTCGGCATCGGTCTTAGCCAACAAGAAAGCTGCCTTAACAGCACGCAAACCTTCGAGGCGCTCCTTTTCACGTGCAAGCATCGCCTTCTTTATATCTTCGTTTACTTGTTCAAAAATACTCATAGTCAAATATTTACAATTGTTATTTATTCTTGTTTTTTCTATCAAGTGCGGTTTCAACTTCAAGACTTTCAAGGTAGTCGTCTTCGTTGAGCTTATCCAAATCCTTCATGTGCGAGAAATCGCTTGCAGACCTGATTTCAGCAGGATTAAGCACAACATCGTTCATCGGCAAAGGCTTGCCAAATTCGATTGTACTAACATCTGGCGGAGTCTCCATTGGTTTTTCCTCGTAACTGAATCCAGTTGCAATTACCGTTGTACGAATTGTATCACTGAGTGTATCATCGTAACAAGTTCCCCAAATAACATTGGTACCCTGCCCTGCCACCTTTTGGAGATGCTTGGTAATACGACCAAATTCCCTCATTGTCAGCTCGTTCTGTCCCTTAGGAGTAGTTATGTTGAGCAATATATTTTTAGCACCCTTTATATCGTTGTCGTGCAACAACGGAGAATCTAAAGCTTCGGAAATAGCCTTTATGTCCCTGTCTTCGCCAGATGCTTCGGCCGAACCAAGAAGAGCGACACCGCTGTCCTTCATTACCGAATTCACATCGCGGAAGTCAACATTTACATGTCCGTGCCTTGTAATGATTTCGGCAATACCCTTTGTTGCAGTAACAACCACCTCGTCGGCTTTCTGGAATGCATTTGAGAAAGAACAATCGTCAAACTCAATAAGCTTGTCGTCATTAATCACAAGCAAAGCATCTACAGATTGGCGCATCTTCATCACGCCTTCATTTGCCTGATTTATACGCTGAGTACCTTCGGTAGAAAACGGCACGGTAACTACACCAATGGTAAGCATTCCCTTGTCCTTAGCCGCCTTAGCAATCACAGGAGCTGCTCCAGTTCCTGTTCCTCCGCCCATACCTGCAGTTACAAAGACCATCTTTGTAGTTTCGGTGAACAGTTCCTCAACTTCTGGCAAGTCTTCTTTAGCAGCATCTTCACCGACCTTAGGGTCGTTGCCAGCACCCAGACCGCCTGTCAATCTCTTGCCAAGTTGTATTTTTATAGGCGCAAGACTATCGTTTAATGCCTGCTTGTCGGTATTGCATACAACAAGGTCAACACCAACGATGCCCGACCTTGCCAGCTGGTTAACGGCATTGCTACCTCCACCGCCGACACCGATTACCTTTATTATCGTATGAACATCATCGAGATTATTTGCTCCTGCCGAAACATCATCGACATTAGTCGCCTGTGTTGCAGAAGTTGCGCGAACAGCGGCATCTGTTGCCGAAACGCACTGAAACTCATCGTTATATTTATAGTCCATATCTTTATGCTTTTAAATTATTCTACTCGTCATCCTCAAGTTTGTCCATCCAGCTCTTGAACACCGAGCCAAAAGATTTTTTCGGTTTCTGTGGCTTTGGTTCGGGCTTCTTTGGTTCGGGAACAGGCTCCGGCTTTGGTTCCGGCTTAGGTTCTACAGGTTGCGGAGCTGGTTTCGGTTCATTCATCACGAGTTCCTTTTTCCTAAGACCTAATTCGTAGTCGTAACCCTTCTTCACAAGACCTACGACAGTTGAATACTGCGGACGCTTCAGCGAATCGGCATTAGCACCAGAGATATTCGATGTCGGACAAGCCAGACGGATATTGTTCTTCATTATGAAACTTGCTATCTGGCTGAGATTTGCTACAAGCGAACCGCCACCAGTAATTACGATGCCAGCAGGTACATTGTCAGCGTAAACAGTTTCAATCTGGAACTTGACAGCATTCAGGATTTCCTCCATACGAGCCTGCATCAATTCGGACATTTCATTGCGCGACACATAAATGTTGCTGTTTACGCGGGCTGTCTTAACCTCGATGCTTACATCGGGCGCTGTAATATGCACCGCACTTCCGTACATGCATTTCATGCTTTCGGCCTGCTCGTAGGTAATTCCGAACTTATCACGGATGTCGCCAGTAACAGTAGCGCCACCGATAGGAATAACGGCAGTATGGACAATTTCACCATTCTTGTAAACAGCCAAATCGCTTGTTCCACCACCAATATCTATCAATGCCACGCCCTTACGCTTCTCCTCTTCGGTAAGCACCGCTTCGGCAGATGCCAACGGCTCAAGAAAGACCATGCGTACATCAAGACCTGCCATGTTAACGCATTTCTTGATATTGTTCACCATCATGGTCTGTCCCGTAATGACATGGAAATTACCGACAAGGTATTCGCACTGCATACCAACTGGATTTTCAACAATGCGACCATCAATAGTATACGACAGTAATATTGCATCGATGGTTTCTGAACCCGGGCGTACAACATTCATTGCCATATCCCTAAGTTCGATAAGATGCCTTTCGGTCACTGTTCCGTTGACAAGAACGCGACAAGTGTTGTCGGCGGTCTTCACATATTGACCAGCAATACCCACATAAACCTCGTTGAAATTAGCATCGTAGTTTTCACCGAGTTTATTGAGCGATTCGGTAATTGCCTTTACCGTATCGTCAACATTTCGCACCACACCGTGCTTTATTCCGTTAGACTGTGCAGATCCAAAACCAAGCACATCAATCTTGCCATTGCCACACTGGGCAACCACGGTTGCAATCTTTGTCGTTCCGATATCGATTGCTGCGATTATTTTTTTACTGTCATCCATTATTGCGTCTTTTACAAATTACCTGATTCTTAAATTTTAAATTCACAACTGAATAAGCATTCCAACCAGTAATATCGAAGCCTTCGCTATACATGGCCTCCAGCTTATCCATCTTCGTTTCGTAGTCATCGAGTCCACCAAGCAGTATTATGTGGTTGCCAACACGAGGCACAAGTTCAAGTTCGTTTGACTCGTTTACATAAACCTGCGTTATCTGGTTGCGCCACAGATCATCGGACTGCAAATAATTAACGAAAACACAAATATCATCAATATTTAATGAATTTTTATCATGGTTTACACTATAGTTATCAACAGAATCCGATGAATAAAAGCAATCGGACCTCAAATGTCCAGACAAAACTAACATATCGGCGGAAAAGTAATCGCACAAAGGCATCACTTTCTTGTCCCTATCCAGATAGAAAGATGCCGTATCCTCTGTAATTACCCGAAGCATCGGGTCACGTTGTTTTATCTTTACGAAAACATTACCTTTAAAATCTCCGTATGCCTGAGTTTCCTCCACATAGACATTCTCGTTAATAAGCCTCTCGATTCCTGCGAAATCAATTTCGGAATATTTTACCGTAGAATCTAGAACCATGCCACCGTCGTCAAGCATCTTCAACACGACATCCTTGTTTATAAACGCATACGAATTGTCAATCTCAATGCTCACGCCCTTGCACATCAACTCGTTATACTTGCGGGTAACATATATGCCCGTTGCGACAATATATACAGCCAGCAACACGATGCCTACGATAATCTTATATGCCCTTCTAATTTTCATTGTCTGACAAAAATTCCTTTATCGGTTTCACAAGTCTGTCGATGTCGCCTGCACCCATTGTAAGCAAAAGTTCTGGTTCAAGTTTGCCAATAAGGTCGATAAGGTCTGCTTTTTCGCAAAGATATTTTTCCTTTGCCTTGCAGTTGTCGTATATGAGAGAAGAAGTTACGCCTTCAATCGGCAGTTCGCGTGCAGGATAAATCGGCAATAATATTAGCGTATCGCAAACAGATAGACTTTTTGCAAAATCCTTGTATAAGTCTCTTGTTCTTGTATACAAATGCGGCTGAAAAATACCAGTTATCTTCTTGTGCGGATAAATCTGCCTTACTGCGCCAAGGAAAGCCGAAATTTCGCCCGGATGGTGGGCATAATCATCTATAAACACACACTTTTCAGTACGCAACTGAATGTCGAAGCGACGAAGTACACCCATAAAATTTTCAAGTCCAGCACGAACCTCGTCGACAGAAGCGCCATTTAACATGGAAACAGCAGTTGCACCAACAGCATTCTCGATGTTGTGCCGTCCGCCAATTCTATACTTTATGCCCTCAACAGTTCCGAATGGGGTTTTGATGTCAAAAACACAAAGTCCATTACCATACGAAATGTTTGTAGCATTGAAATCAAAATCCGAATTATCAACACCGTATGAATATACATTCAAGTCGTTGCGAAGCCTTGCCTTAACAGATTCGGGAATGTCGGGACCAAGTACAAGGTTTCCGTTTTTGGTACTTCCGTTTGCGAACTCCACAAAAGCAGCTTCCATATTTTCGTAAGTACCGTAAATGTCAAGATGGTCTGCTTCGACATGGCTTATGAGTGCTGTTGATGGTGTAAGATGCAGGAAAGACCGGTCAAATTCGTCTGCCTCAACAACAACATTTTTGCTTTGCGGTTCAAGATGAAGGTTAGAGTTGAAATTCTTCGATATTCCGCCAAGGAAAGCCGAACATTTTTCCTGTGTTCCTGCCATTATACACGATGTTATGGTCGAAATGGAAGTCTTTCCATGAGTACCAGCCACTGCAAGACAACTCTTGCCTTCGCAAAGATGTCCCAATGCTTCGGCACGCTTTATTACCTTGAATCCATTTTGCCTGAAGAATGTCAGTTCGGTATGTTCGGCAGGAATTGCAGGCGTATAGATGACAAGTGTCGTTTCCTTGTCTTTGTAGCACGAACCGACCAAGTCGAGGTTATCCTCGTAATGCACCTGTATTCCCTCTTTTTCGAGGTTGTCGCAAACATCGCTTCGCGTACGGTCGTAACCAGCAACATTGTAACCGCAAGCGTTGAAATAGCGAGCAATTGCACTCATGCCAATTCCACCGATGCCTACAAAATATATGTTTGCAAATTTACTTTTCATAAGCCAGTTTATACACTTCCTCGGCAATTACATTTGCAGCATCAAGTAATTCAAGTTTCTTGATGTTCTGCGAAAGCTTTTCACGCAAAGGCATATCCGAAACAAGTCCCATTACCTTATCAACAAGAACATTACGAGCATCAACATCCTTTACCATAAGGGCGGCATCCTTGTCAACGAGAGCCATCGCGTTCTTGGTCTGATGGTCTTCGGCTACATTTGGAGAAGGAACAAACACTACCGGTTTGCCTACGATGCAAAGTTCGGAAATCGTACTTGCACCAGCCCTTGAAACTATAACATCGGCAGCTGCAAACGCCAAGTCCATCTTGTATATGAAATCGTTGACATACAAACCCTTTTTAGGTTCTGTTCCTAAAATTCCCCTTGCTGTCTCAATGTAGCCCTTGCCTGTCTGCCATATAAGTTGTACGCCTGCATCGGCAAACTTCTTCAGTCCACCAGCAATACTTTCGTTGATGGTCTTTGCACCAAGACTACCACCCACAACAAGAACAACAGGCTTACCCTGCTCGAGACCAAAGAACTCGAAAGCCTCACTACGCTTTGCCTCAATATTTTTGATGTCCTGTCTTACAGGATTTCCAGTCTTCATAATTTTTTCGGCAGGGAAAAAGCGTTCCATGTTGTCGTATGCAACGCAAATCTTGCGAACTTTTCCAGCAAGTTTCTTGTTCACCACGCCCGGATATGAGTTTTGCTCTTGAAGCAAACAAGGCACTCCTGCTCTAGATGCAGCATTCAGCGATGGATAACTTGCATATCCACCAACACCTACAGCAACATCGGGTCGGAAATCAGCTATTATCTTCCTTGCCTTTTTGTTACTCCTAATCACGCTCGAAATGAACTTGAACCACTTCAGAGACAACTTGCGCGGCATTCCCATTATTGGCAAGCCAATTATATTGTAACCAGCAGCAGGAACTTTTTCCATTTCCATGCGACCTTCAGCACCAACAAACTGAATTTCTACCTGCGGATATTTTTCTCGCAAAGCATTTGCTATTGAAACGGCTGGAAATATATGTCCGCCCGTACCACCACCGCTAATCAGCACCTTAAATTTATTTTCGTTCATTTTCTTCTATGTTATTTAATTCGTTATCATCAATCATTTCAAGCACTTCCTCGCCAGTAACTTCAGCATTATCAACAGTTGCCTTAGCAGAAGCATCGTCAACATTAATAGTATTTCCTTCCTCAACAAGACTAATGTCGCCATCGGCTTCGGTTTCTTTGGCTATCGGAGCATTTTCGTCCTCGACTTCGCGACTTACGCTAAGGATAACACCAATTGCAAATCCCATGAATACCAACGATGAGTTTCCGTAACTAACAAACGGAAGCGTCTGACCTGTAACAGGCATCAAGTCGGTAGAAACTGCCATGTTGGAGAATGCCTGAATTACTATCATGGATGTAAGTCCCAGCACAAGATACTGCCTGAACTTGTATTTTGGCTCGAGTTCTCCATCGGCATTGGCATGTTTGTTCAGCTTCTTCACTATCGACAATGCCCTGTGAAACAGCATTATGTAAAGCCAAATAAGGAATATGGAACCTACCAGACCAGTTTCTTCGGCTATATTGGCAAAAATGTAGTCGCAATGCGCATTGGCTAGCTTTACCTTTGCATGACCGTTGCCCGGACCTCTGCCTAGTATACCTCCCGAAGCAACTGCCATACGGGCATTGTTAACCTGCACCTGGTCCTCTTTTGACGGATTGCCATCAACCCATGATTCCACCCTAGCCTTCCATGTCGGGAATCGCCATATCTGAATATTTCCGTAGAGAATTACCGCGAATAGCAAACCACCCGCCACGAGAAATATGCTAGTCAATCCCCAGAAGTAAGACCTTTTTATACTGCTGAAGAACAAAAGCACCATTGCCTCAAGCAAAACCAGCAACGATGTGGAAAGGTTAGACGGCATTATGAGGAAACAAGTTATAAAGATTGGTAGCAATATCGACTTTGCGAATTCCTTGATTGTGGTTATCTCGCCTTCTTTTTTCGACAGTTTATTTGCCAAATACATCAGCAGGGCTACCTTCGCAAAGTCGGATGTCTGCACGGTTATAGGACCAATGAAAAGCCAACGCTTTGCACCATTTACTTCCGGAGCCCAAAGCCATGTGACTATCAATAAGATTACCGATGCCCAATATAAGAGGAACGAAACCTTACGGAAATACTTGCTAGGAATCTTATGTATTATGTATATGCTGACGGCACCTACCAAAAGTCCGAACACATGCTTGAACAGATGCGCTGTAGTATTAGTACCGGGCAACTGCACAGATGCGCTGTAAACCGACAAAACCGAAAACATGAACAGGGCGACAATTATCAGCCATATTCCTCGGTTTCCACCAAATATTAATTTAACTTTTGAAAATGCCATCGTCGTCAAACTATAAGTTTCTTACTGCAATCTTGAATTTATTGCCACGGTCTTCGTAGTTGTCAAACAAGTCAAAACTAGCACATGCAGGCGAAAGCAATACTGTATCGCCAGGCTTACCCATCTTGTATGCCTCGTTGACTGCATCGTCCATGCTGGTAACATCAACCATCGGAAGTCCAGTATTGTCGAATGCCTTGTGAATAGGACTATTGTCAATGCCAAGGCAAACAATGCCTTTTACCTTTTCGTCGACAAGCTTGCGCAACTCCTCGTAATCGTTACCCTTATCCTTACCGCCAACTATCCAAATAACAGGAGTTGTCATCGATTCGAGCGCGTACCATACCGAATTTATGTTGGTTGCCTTGGAATCGTTGATAAACTTTATTCCCCTGATTGTCAAGACTGGCTCCATGCGGTGTTCCACATTCTTGAAGTCCATAAGGCTTTCGCGGATGACTTCGTTGCGTATGTTCAGCACCTGAGCAACGATACCAGCAGCCATCGAGTTATAGACATTGTGCTTGCCCTTTATCGAAAGGTCGTCGATGAGCATTGTCAAGGTCTTGCTACTATTGTTTATGTAGTCGATTGACTTTTCGTCCTCGCTAAGTGCAGCACCATTCTTTACCTTTCTCTTCTTCTGGGTGAATTCCAACTGGGTAGCAAGAATTTCGCGCTTTGAGATTTCGTTTATAATAACCTCATCATCAGAACAATATATGAAGGAATCCTTTGCTGTTGTATTCTGCAAGATACGGAATTTCGCATCAATGTAGTTCTGGAACTTGTGGTCGTAGCGGTCCAAGTGGTCGGGAGTGATGTTCATGAGCACCGACAAGTCACTCTTGAACTTGTACATGTTGTCGAGCTGGAAACTGCTGAGTTCGATTACATAGTAGTCGTAATCCTTGGTTGCCACCTGATATGCAAAACTTTGTCCCACATTGCCAGCCAAACCTACATTGAGCCCTGCCTTTTTCAAGATATGGTATGTAAGCATGGTGGTTGTAGTCTTTCCGTTACTACCTGTAATACAAATCTTTACAGCATTGGTATAGCGTGCAGCAAATTCTATTTCGGAAATAACCGGAATACCAAGTTGACGAGCCTTCACAACCATAGGTGCGGTTTCGGGAATACCCGGGCTCTTTATGATTTCGTCGGCATTGAGAATCAACTCCTCGGTATGCTGCTTTTCCTCGTAAAGTACATTGTAGTCCTTCAAAAGTTCCTTGTACTTTTCGGCGATTTCGCTCTTGTCCGAAACGAATACATCAAAATCATTTACTGCGGCCAGCACAGCTGCGCCAGTTCCACTCTCTCCTGCTCCTAATACAACAATTCTCTTTTCCACTTTCTTATCTTAATTTTAAAGTTACAATTGAAATGATAGCCAACAACAAAGTCACGATCCAGAATCTGGCTACAATCTTGGATTCGGGCATTCCCTTCTTCTGATAATGGTGATGCAAAGGTGCCATCTTGAACGGACGCTTCTCCACTGGCACTGGTACACCTTTGGGAAGTTTATGTTTTTTACGATAGAACTTGCAATATCGGTTCTGTATTATCACCGAAAGGCTTTCAACTAGGAATATTCCGCAGAGTATCGGAAGTATAAGTTCCTTCTTAATGATGATTGCAAAGACTGCAATAATACCGCCGAGCGTAAGGCTTCCAGTGTCACCCATGAAAACTTGTGCCGGATAGGTGTTATACCACAAGAAACCGATTGTTGCTCCCATAAATGCTGCAGCGAAAATCATCAGTTCACCAGTATTCGGAATGTACAATATGTTAAGATAATCGGCTGCCACGCGGTTACCTGAAACGTATGCCAGAATACCGAGCGTTGCACCGATGATTGCCGATGTTCCAGTTGCAAGTCCGTCCATACCATCAGTTAGGTTTGCTCCGTTCGATACCGCAGCAACAACAAGGATTGTCATTATGACGAAAACCAACCAAGCCAGTTTGTCTGCATAGTCGCCAGCCCAGGCAACAAACCAGCGATAGTCAAGTTCGTTGTTTTTAAGGAATGGTATTGTAGTCTTGGTTGACTTTACATCCTGATATTCGGTAACACCAGAGCAATCAGAATTGCCTACAACCTCAACAACTTCGCAATTTGAATTGCCTTCAACAGGTACCTGCTCCCTTATTACAGCATCGGGAGAGAAATAAAGGATTGCACCTACGGCAAAACCAAGCATAATCTGTCCAAGCAGTTTAAACTTTCCAGGTAGTCCGTCCTTGTTGTGTTTCTTCTGCTTCAAATAGTCATCCAAGAAGCCAAGAGTTCCTAACCACAATGTTGTTACAAGCATCAATATTGTATAGACATTGTTCAACTGCGCAAACAACAAGGTCGGAATCACGATTGCCGCGATAATGATAAGTCCACCCATTGTCGGCACGTTCTTCTTGAAATTCTTCACATTGTTTACGCAAGTGTCGCAGTTCTGCGAATTTTCGGTAGGAGAATCGTTCATAGTGGTGCGTGTCTCCTCGACTTCGGTCTTGCCCGATTTCTTCATACGCCTCATAAACCATTTTCCAAACCAAATGGCAATTATCAGCGAGGCTATCATTGAAATACCCGACCTAAATGTGATGTACTGGAAAACACCAGCACCGGGCATTCCTAATTCCTGCAAATACTGAAATAAATGGTAAAACATAATCTACTAGTTATTAAATGCATTACTTAAAACTTCCTTGTCATCGAAATGGTGGCGAACGCCTTTTATCTCCTGATAAGTCTCGTGACCCTTACCAGCCACAAGAATAATGTCGCCTTTCTTTGCCATCATGCAAGCCGTACGGATTGCCTCCTCGCGACTTGTAATCCTGAGAACCCTGTTCTTCCACTGCGGTTCAACGCCCTTCTGCATATCGTCAAGAATATCTTCGGGTTCCTCGTTGCGTGGATTGTCTGATGTAAGAATGACCTTGTCGCTCATTTCGGCGGCTATTGCTGCCATTTCAGGACGCTTGGTCTTGTCACGGTTTCCACCACAACCCACAACTGTTATCAATGTACCTTCGCCACAACGGATTTCGTTGATTGTAGAAATGACATTCTGCAAGGCATCTGGTGTGTGTGCATAATCAACAATTGCAGTAACACCTTCCTTGGAACGGATGATTTCGAAACGACCATCAACTGGATACAATTCGCTCATTGTCTTCAAAACTTCCATCTTGTCGAAACCAAGCAAAATTGCTGTTCCATAGACAGCCAAAAGGTTGTATGCGTTAAACTTTCCAATGAAATTTACCCAAACCTCAGAGCCGTTGATGTCGAGTTGCATTCCTGCAAAACCGTCCTCAACGATTCTTGCCTTGAAATCAGCACCCGACAAAAGCGAATATTTGTATTTCTTTGCCTTCGAGTTCTGATACATTATTTCGCCGTTGCGGTCATCGATATTGGTGATGGCAAAAGCATTTGCGGGCAACATGGTGAAAAATCCCTGCTTTGCCTTTATGTATTCAGCGAAAGTCTTGTGGAAATCGAGATGGTCGTGAGTAATGTTGGTGAAAATTCCGCCAGCAAAAGTCAAACCTGCGATACGGTTCTGTACTACCGAGTGCGAACTTACTTCCATAAAGCAGTAGTCGCAACCGCAATCCACCATCTTTGCCAAATATCCGTTGAGCTGAAGTGGGTCGGGAGTTGTGTGTGTGGCTGGAATTACTTCAGTATCAACAATAACTTTTACCGTTGAGAAAAGACCTACCTTGTAGCCAAGCTTGCGAGTAAGGTTGTACAAAGTGCCTGCAATCGTGGTCTTGCCGTTTGTACCGGTAACACCGACGAGTTTCAGTTTTGTTGAAGGATTTCCGTAGTAATCTGATGCCAAAATTCCAAGTGCTTCGGATGACGATTCCACCTGAATGTAACTTACATCGTCGTGAAGTTTTTCGGGCATCTTTTCGCAAACTATCATCTTTGCACCGCTAACAATTGCCGTTTCAATGAAATCGTGTCCATCGGAAGCAGTTCCGACTATTGCCACGAACATATCGCCAGCACCGACCTTACGCGAATCAAATTCAATCTTCTCGAAACTAGGCTGCCTTACAACCGAGTTTACCACTTTCAATTTGTTCAACGAAACATTTATATCCATCTTCCTTTTATTTTAAAGTCAAATAAATCGAATCACCTTTTGCATACACAGTTCCCTGCGATGGCACCTGTTGTACTACACGACCACGCCCTGAAATCATAACCTTGAGTCCGCTTTTTTCAAGAAGCCCTATAGCATCGGATGCACCCATATTCCTGACATCGGGAATAAGGTTCGGACTTTCGGGAGAATAAGGCGCAAAATTTTCCTTGTCACTCGACAAATCCTGGAAACGAATCCACTTCACTGTTGAGAAATTATCAATGTTTGTAGGGATGTCAAGGATTTCGCAGACACTTTGAATTCTTTCGCGATTGCCAGACTTGCTCTGTGGCAAATGCGACACTGGGTCATCGTTAACCTCATCGGCAACGGCCTTAGTGTCTATCGAATAGATTTTGTCGGCAATCTTGCGGAAAACATTTCCTGCAACTACATTACCGTAAATGCTACCCTCTGACGGGTTGTAAATCGAAACTATGCATGAATATTCGGGCTTGTCGGCAGGGAAATATCCAACAAACGATGCGTGATAAGTAACTTTCTGTCCATCCTTGCCGTAGTTCATCTGAGCAGTACCTGTCTTTCCTGCAATCGGATAATTTTCGTTGCGTAGATTGCGTGCGGTACCATTCTGAACCACACCTTCGAGCATACGCTTTACGGCTTCGATTGTCTTGTGTGAACATATCTGCGGGTCGATTACATACGGCTCGAACTTTTCAACCATTTCGCCTCGGTACGAAAGACCTTCGACAAACATAGGACGCAAAAGCTTTCCATCGTTTGCAATGGCATTGTAGAAGGCTAGCATCTGCAATGGGGTTATCGAAACCTCGTATCCGTATGCCATCTGTGGCAACGAAATACCCGACCAAATCTTTTTTCCTTCAGCAGGCTCGTGTATCACTGGCTTTGCCTCCCCTTTGAGTTCGATACCCAAAGGTTCGTTAAGATGCAGACGCTTGATGCCATCAACAAATTTCTGCTGCTGGTGCTTGTAGTTATCATAAACGAAACGAGCTGTACCAACATTTGAAGAAGTCTCGATTATGCGTTGCACCGAAAGCCATGTGCTGTCTGGCGTATGCGAGTCTCTGACGACCTTGGAATAATATGTATCAACGCCATTGCCAACCTTTACCATAGTTTCTGGCGTTATGTATCCATCTTCCATAGCGACAATTGCCGATGCAATCTTGAATGTTGAGCCAGGGTCGGCAGTATGTCCGCCTGTCGACAAGTTGCCTACAGCATAATTGAAATTCTCGTAGAAATTGACAGAGTCGCGCATAAGGTTTGCAATTGCCCTTACCTTGCCCGTAGCGACTTCCATCACGACAACCGTACCATACTGCGCCGAATGCTGGAGCATCTGGTTTTCAAGTTCGGTTTCGGCTATGTCCTGAAGGCTTATGTCAATTGTTGTTATAAGGTCTTTACCATCAACAGGCTTTATGTAGTCGGTGGAATTTTCAATCGGAACCCACACATCCTTCGACACCTTCTGAAATGCAGCATAGCCTTCGACACCTGTCAGCACACTATCGTAACTGAATTCAAGTCCATAATGACCTTTTTCGCTAGACTCGCCAATGGTGCGCCTTGCCAATTTGCCGAAAGGTTTTTCGCGCTCAAATATTTCAGTAGAATAAAAGCCAGCACGATATTTTCCCCTACGCAAAAATGGGAACTTCTTCATTTCCTCGTACTGCAGGAAAGTAACACGCCTCTTAATGCAATAGCTTCGACTACCCTTGTTCTTGGCTTCTCTGATTTCTTTCCTATAGGTATCTTTCGTCTTGTTGCCGAACAAATTTGCAAGACAAATGCTTAATGAATCAATTTCTGCATCGAACAAAGAATCCGACATAGACCTTACGCCCTGACAAGCCAAGTCAAGATATGTATCGTAGTAGCAAACCGAAGTTGCAAGCAATTTACCATCGCTCGAATATATGTCGCCTCGTTTGGGCTTAATGACATTCGTCCGCACGCATTCGCTCTCCTTGTCCTCGGCAGGCGTAGCTATCTGCAAGTAAACGATACGCCCTATCACCACCAGCGAAACCAGAATGGCAAGCACCAGGAAGATGTACGAATTGCGAACTGTTATATTTCTCTTCTTATTTTTCATTTTTTCATTTTTCTACGACTGGATTTCTTGGAACTATATATTATTTTGTGTGGCGGACGCTTCGACTCCTCCAATGTAGAGCCTTTTGCCTTGAGCAACGAAATCACGCTGTTACGACGGTTAGTCTTTTTCAGCAATTCCGACTGTATTGCTACGCCCTCGGCGCGAAGTTTCTCGATGCGTTCCTCCGACCTGTTTATTTCGCGGTAAATGTAAATTCCATGGAAATGGTTAACCACATACAAAAGTGCAAGCCCGAACAACAAGGCAATAATCCCGACTCTCCTCTTTGTGAGCTTCGACATTATTATCTCACCCGACAAAACACTGCGTACACCTTTAATAAAATCCATGCCCTACACCCTTTCCGCTATTCTTAGTTTTGCCGATTTTGCACGCGGATTTCTCACAACCTCATCGTCATCGGGCACTATCACTTGCCTATTTACTGGCTTTAATGTCAAATTGGCACGACCAAACACATCGCGTTCGTCGTTGCCGTCAATGTTGCCGGTGCGAATCAAATTCTTCACCAACCTGTCCTCCATCGAATGATACGAAATCACCGACAGGCGTCCTCCTTTCGCAAGCACCTGCGGAACTGCCGTCAGGAAATCGCCAAGCGAAGCAATTTCATCGTTAACCTCTATCCGCAATGCCTGAAATATCTGCGCATAATATTTTATCTCGCGATTTTTCGGAGCATACGGTTCAAGGAACTTTACGAAATCGTCAATATCGCCGAACTGCGAAACCTCGCGCCGAGCCACAATCGTCTTTACCAACCGACCGACATTCTGCACATCGCAATAGTTGCGGAAAATGCGGAACAAATCGTCCTCGGAAGCCGAATTTAGCACATCGGCGGCCGTGCGTGACGAACCTTCGGACATGCGCATATCGAGTTTCCCGCCCATACGGAACGAAAACCCCCTTTCAGCAACATCGAACTGGTGCGACGACACGCCCAAGTCGGCAAGAACGCCATCAACTTTTTCTATGCCATAGTAATCGAGATAATTGCGCAGATAACGGTAATTTCCGAAAACAAGTTTCAGTCTTGCATCGTCAATCTTGTTATTGTGAGCATCACTGTCACGGTCAATTGCCACGAGAGTTCCCTTTGCCGACAAGCGCGACAAAATTTCAGCCGAATGTCCTCCTCCGCCGAAAGTCGCATCAACATAAACCCCATCGGGATTGATGTTTAGTCCATCTACGCTCTCATGCAAAAGTACCGGTTCGTGATATTCACTCATCTGCTAATCCTCCGAAAACATAAAGTCACCACCAAGTATATCCTCGGCAAGTTCAGCAAAACTGTCGTTACCCATTGACTTCTGCTCGTAAACAGCCTTAGCCCAAATTTCCACCTTGCCTTCCTGACCAGCGAAAACCAGTTCCTTCTCGCCACCGATATAGTCGAGCAACGCCTTTGGAATCAGGAAACGGCTGTTGTTGTCGAGATAAACCTCGGCAGTACCACGGTAGAACTCGCGAAGGAATTCGGCATGCTTGCGATTGAAAGGATTTAATCTTTTCTTCAGCAAACCTGTCTGGCGATTCCACTCGCTCATGGGATAAAGCACCAAGCATTTTTCGTAAATATCACGTTTGAGGACAAAAGCCGCCGACTGTTCCTCGTCGGGAACCTGACGCTTCAACTGCGAAGGAAATATAACCCTGCATTTGTTATCCAGCTTGCTTATGTATTCACCTACAAACATAATCTACATTTTCAAAATCGGTGCAAAATTAAACAAATTTTCCCACTTTAAAACACCTACACCCACTCTTTCCCACCAATGTTAATAACTTAGCAATCTTTTCTTTGATAAAATATTAAAAACCAACTGATTACAAAACAGGCCAAGTTATTAACCACGACACATTTTCTCAAGAATTCACCCACATAAGATGTCGCATTCACGACAAAGCCAACATTGCAGAAATTTAATCGCAATCATGGCACATAAATCTGGAAATTTATCTATTTTTGCAGTTTGTTTCAGAATTTGCAGGAATGAGATTCAAAGACGTTATTGGACAAGACGAAATAAAGAGCAAACTCGTACAGGCTTACAAGGAAAACCGTGTAAGCCACAGTTACCTTTTCTACGGCATTCCGGGAATTGGGAAAATGGCTCTTGCCATTGCTTTTGCCCAATATCTATCGTGCGAGAACAAGGAAGAGAACGATAGTTGCGGTGTTTGTCCAAGCTGTCTAAAGTACCAGAAACTCGTCCATCCCGACCTGCATTTCGTGTTCCCATACATCACCCAAGGTTCGCAAAACAAGGCCACCAGCGACACCTACATCGACCTATGGAGACCAATGGTTAACAAAAGCCCCTATTTTTCGTACCGCGACTGGACAAACAACCTGCAAAGCGAAAACAAGCAATGTATGATTTATGCAGCCGAATCGGAATCCATAATTAAGAAAATCAGTCTCAAGACCTACGAATCGGACTACAAGGTGATGATAATATGGTTGCCCGAAAAAATGAACACCGAGTGTGCCAACAAGATTTTGAAAATACTTGAAGAACCACCTCTGAACACTGTTTTTCTGCTTGTTAGCAACAACCGCGAGGACATTCTACCTACTATACAGTCGCGAACACAACCAATAAAAGTTCTCGGAATCGCCGATGAACCACTAAAACAGGCTCTGGTTGAAAAATACGGCATAAGCGGCGAAGAAGCGAACGATGTCGTTAAGATTAGCAACGGCAGTTTCCTCGAAGCCAGACAACAACTCGAACACGACGAAGAAAACGAATTCAATTTCGAGAATTTCATTTCGCTGATGAGACTTTGCTATTCAAAAAACATAGCAGACACACTAGAATTTGCAAAAAACATCTCAAAACTTTCGCGCGAAAGGCAGAAAAGTTTCCTAAACTACTGCCTTATAATGGTAAGAGAAAACTTTGCATTTAACGCCAACAGGAATACAGCCTACCTGACAAGGGAGGAGGAAAACTTTTCGGAAAAATTCGCAAGGTTCATCAACGAGCGCAATGCAAACGACTTCATGACTATTTTAAACACAGCATACTACCAGATAGAACGCAACGGAAACTCGGAGATAATTTTTGCCGACACTGCGTTCAACATAATGAGAATAATACGTAAATAACATGGAAGACAGAATAATAAATACACCATTAGACAACTGTGATGACAGCAACTGCACTTTTTCCGCCAAGGGATGTTGCAACAAACTTGATGTTTACGACTGGTTGTCGGACATAAACGACCCGCTGGCACAATCAAGGTATGTCGAAGTAAGGTTCAAGAATACCCGTAAAGGCATTTACGAGAACAACCTTGACCTGCCTTTGCAGGTTGGTGACATCGTAGCAGTAGAATCATCACCAGGACACGACATAGGTATTGTTTCGGCTATAGGTCAGATTGCATGCTACCAGATGAAAAAGATAAAAAATCTTCGTCTCGCCGAAATAAAAAAAATCTACCGCAAGGCACGCGCCAACGACATCAAGAAATGGCAGGAGGCAATTGCGCTTGAACGCCCGACAATGCTTCGCACGCGCGAACTCGCCGAAGAACTGAACCTGTCGATGAAAATTGGCGACACCGAATTCCAGGGCGACAAAACCAAGGCGATATTCTACTACATAGCAGAAGAACGCGTTGATTTCCGAGAACTTATCAAGCGCATGGCAGAGGAATTCCATATCCGCATCGAAATGAAGCAGATAGGCGCACGACAGGAAGCAGGCCGAATCGGTGGTATAGGTCCATGCGGACGCGAACTTTGCTGTACAACTTGGATGTCGGACTTCAATTCCGTATCAACAAACTCGGCTCGCCTACAAGAACTTACGCTTAATCCGCAGAAGTTGGCAGGACAATGTAGCAAGCTGAAATGCTGTCTCAACTACGAACTCGGTGTTTACTTGGATGCACGAAAAGACTTCCCCGAAAACGCATCGGTACTGCGCACAAAGGAAGGCGATGCACATCACATCAAGAACGACATCTTCAAGAAGCAGATGTACTATGAGGTACGCATCAACGACATTCCTACAATTAAGATTTTCGATGTTGATACTGTAAAGGATATTTTGGAACAGAACAGGAAAGGGATACTTCCCGAAAATGTATTCGAGATGGAAAAGACAGGTTCGCGCTCGATTTCCTACACCGACGAACTGAACTCGGAGAGTATAACCCGTTTCGACAAAACGAAAAAGCCTAAGCAGAAAAACAAGAACCGTAACAAGAACAACAACAGGAAGCCAGGCAAACCACTGGACGGTCAGCAAAAGACTGCAGAAGAAACTAAACCAGCAAAGGACACTTATCAAAAAGAACAGGCATGAAAAGGCAAATTTTATTCATAACCATAGCATTAGTTGCCACAATACTTGCATCATGCGACAGCAACAAGGTTTACGAGGAATATGTTGAAATCGATGACTATACATGGAACTCATCGAAACCGCTGAACTTCGAGTTCGACATTACCGATACCACCGCCTTGCACGACATATACATAAATGTCCGCCATGCCAATCAGTACCCATATAGCAATCTATGGCTTTTCATAAATTCATGGTCGCCAAGCGGATTTAAAGCCGTTGATACCGTTGAATGCCAGCTTGCAGACGAACACGGCAAATGGACAGGTAGCGGACTGGGCGACATCTGGGACAACCAGATACTATGGAAGAAAAATGTTCGCTTTGCAACTCCGGGAAAATATCATGTCGAATACAATCAGGCAATGCGCACCGACAACCTTGTGGGAATTATGGATATGGGACTGCGTGTTGAACTTGCCGACAACGAGGAATAGCCATGAATTGTCCTTTATGCAATTGTTCCACAGAAAAATCGTTTTCCGCAAACGAGAAAACATATTATCAATGTGGCACCTGTGGACTTGTATATATGGACGAAAAAGACCACCTTGTTGCCGATGAAGAAAAAAAACGCTATTCGTTCCACCAAAACAATATTGAAAATGAAGGATATGTCCAATTCCTTAATCGCATAATCGAACCAGCAATGCAATACCTCTCGGAAGGTATGACAGGCATCGACTATGGATGCGGTCCTAATCCTGTTTTAGCACAACTGACTGAAAAAAAAGGTCTAAAATGCGACTATTACGACCCTTTTTTCTTCCCAGAAATAAATACAGGAAGAAAATACGATTTTGTTTTTGCAACCGAATGCTTCGAACATTTCTTCAGTCCAGCAGAGGAACTAAAACAAATATGCAAAATTCTGAACACTGGTGGCATTTTGGGAATTATGACAGAATTTGTCACCGATAAAACAAATTTCTGCAATTGGTACTACAAAAATGACCCTACGCATGTTTGCTTCTATAGTGATAAAAGCATTGGGTACATTTGCAAAACATACGGCTTCAACGAACTATACAACGACAACAAAAGAGTAATAATACTTAGAAAAAAATGACTCCAAACATAAACATATTGCGCCGAATCACTCCCCGATGGGTAGTTTTCTTTATTGATATTGTAATTTGCATCGTATCTATCGTACTTGCATACTATCTCAGATTCAATTTCCACCCAGCGGAATCCGAACGAGGACTAATGCCAATCGCCATACTGTCAGTAACTGCAATAAGGGCAATATCGTTCCTGATTGGAAAGACATATTCTGGAATGGTAAGGTTCACTGGAACACACGACATTATCAGAATACTTATTGTAATTTCATGCGGAACCGCAACATTGGTACTTGCCGACATTATTACCCTTGCAATTATCGGAAAGTATATAGTTCCATTGTCAATACTCATAATCGACACTTTTATTTCCGCTTCCACCCTAATATTTTCAAGATTATTAATAAAAATTCTATATACCGACTACAACAGCCAACAAAAAGCAAGCAAGTATGTCCTTATATATGGCATGGGGGCACTTGCTCAGACCACCAAGAGGGCAATCGAGCGTGACCGCCGTACACAGTACAGGGTTGTCGGCTTCATCGAGCACCACAAGAAAGTTGCAGGAAACAAAATCGATGGCATAAAGATATACCACATTAAGGACCTAGAAGGAATCATAGAGGAAAGAAATGTTTCTCTGCTAATAATTTCGGAACGAAGCCTGTCGGTGGCTCGAAAAAACTTTGTACTGGAAATCTGCATGGCACACAATGTAGAAATCCGAACAATACCCGAAGTATCAACATGGGTTAACGGAGAACTTTCGGTAAACCAAATAAGAAAATTCAAGATAGAAGACCTTCTCGAAAGACCCGAAATACATATTGATTCGGAAGATATGAACCGCAACCTTAGCGACAAGGTCATAATGGTAACAGGTGCTGCTGGTTCCATAGGAAGCGAAATTGTACGGCAATTGACAAGATTCACCCCTAAACAAATAATCCTTTTCGACTGCGCCGAATCGCCTTTGTACGACATCGAACTTGAAATCCGCGAAGACTACAAGTTCTGCAACATTGAAATCGTCATCGGTGATGTCAGGGACAAGGTTCTTGTCGAACAAGTATTCAGCAAATACAAACCCGAAATAGTTTACCATGCTGCCGCCTACAAGCATGTCCCGATGATGGAGAACCATCCATCTGAAGCAGTGATTACCAATGTAATGGGTAGCAAAATTCTTGCCGATACTGCAGTAAGGCACAATGTAGGCAAGTTTGTGATGATTAGTACCGACAAGGCAGTTAACCCAACCAATGTAATGGGTGCAAGCAAGCGTATTGCCGAAATATATACGCAGTCGCTCAACAATGTCGAAAATGTCTCAACACAGTTCATAACCACACGCTTTGGCAATGTTTTAGGTTCAAACGGCTCGGTAATTCCGCGCTTCCGCAAGCAAATCGAGGCTGGTGGTCCTATAACCGTCACCGACCCTGAAATCACGCGCTTCTTCATGACAATCCCCGAAGCCTGCCAGCTTGTCCTTATTGCTGGAAACATGGGCAAAGGCGGTGAAATCTTCATTTTCGACATGGGACAGCCAGTGAAAATCGCAAAATTGGCCGAAAAGATGATTCTGCTGTCGGGATTTAAGGTTGGTACCGACATTGAAATTAAATACACAGGACTTCGCCCAGGCGAAAAGTTGTACGAGGAACTGCTTGCTACCAAGGAAAATACGATTCCAACTGAAAACAAGCAGATTATGGTTGCAAAAGTCCGCGTGTACTACCATTCCGAGATTGCAAAGCCGATAGAACACCTCATCGAAATTGCACCAAACAGAAACGATATGGAAATCGTAGCCGAAATGAAAAAGATTGTTCCTGAATTTGTCAGCAACAATTCGGTGTTCGAACAACTTGACAAACAATAATACATAACCCTTGAACTTTGAACCCTTGAACTTTGAACCCTTGAACTTTGAACCCTTGAACTTTGAACTCTTGAACTTTGAACTCTAACTTTCAAACTCCCCTTTTTGCAAAAAAACTCCAACTAATATGTTAGGCATGATGCTCGCTTCACTTATTGCCCTAAGCATTGTATTTACCGCAATGCCAAACATTCTGTGGTTTGTACTTTGGCTTATAGCGAAATGCTTCCACTATTCTATGCCATACGCGCCATTCGGATGGACTGCCTTC
Organism: Bacteroidales bacterium; assembly: GCA_017551515.1. Taxonomy (GTDB): domain Bacteria; phylum Bacteroidota; class Bacteroidia; order Bacteroidales; family ML635J-15; genus Bact-19. The sequence goes on from JAFZLK010000101.1 coordinate 58,903, forward strand.
GGATTAGTTGCATTTGCTTGGATTACAATGGCATACGGATATTTTATTGGCCGCTTCAAACTTGACATCAATAAATGGGATTATTCACACAAGGATATTCCTGCCGAATTTGATGGCTACAAAATTGTACATATCAGCGACTTACATCTTTCCACTTTCGACGACAGTCCCAAACAACTAAAAAGGTTTGTCGATTCCATAAATGCACAGAATCCCGACCTTGTATGCTTAACAGGCGATTTGGTAAGCCTCGGTGTCGAAGAAGCCGAACCATACATCGAAACACTGAAAAGCATCAAGGCAAAGGATGGTATTGTTAGCGTTCTAGGCAACCACGACTTTATAATATACAGGCATCGCAGAGATACGACTTTCAGCAGGGAAAATGCGGTAGAGCGCCTCGACAGTCTGCAACGCAACACGCTTGGATGGCATTTATTGAGAAACGACAACTTCACGATAGAGCGCAACTGTCAAAAGATAACCATCATAGGCGTTGACAACAAGAACTGCTCGAACCAAGGTTTCCGCACTATCGACATGGGCGACCTGCCAAAAGCAATGCAAGGCACCGATAGATTCCGCATACTTCTCACCCACGACCCAAGCCACTGGCGCGGTGAAGTTCTTGGCGAAACAGACATTCCGCTTACCCTTTGCGGACATACTCATGCCGCCCAAATAAAACTTTTCGGGTGGACACCCGCCTCGTGGGCCTTCAAGGACACCGATGGTCGCTACGATGAAAACGGACAGACCATGTACATAAATGTCGGCCTCGGATGCACTCTACCAGCAAGAATCGGAGCTAATGCAGAAATTACTGTCATTACGCTAAAAAGGATTTAATACATTATTTATCAGCATATTATGCAATAATCATAAAATAATCATCAAAAAATGATGATTATTTTATGATGAAAATGTAAAAATTATTACTTTTGCATTGTGAATCAAAATGTTTAAACTATGAACAACCCATTTGTAACCAACGGATATGCAGGAGCTAAATATTTCTGCGACAGGGAGAAAGAAACAAAAAACATAGTGCAGATGCTCACAAACGAAAACAACCTTGCACTTATTTCTCCACGAAGGCTAGGCAAGACCGACCTCATATACCATTGTTTCGCCCAGCCAGAAATTCGCGACAAGTACCATACTTTTGTAGTTGACATTTATTCTACGGCATCGGTTCGCGATTTTGTGAACCTTTTGGGCAAGGCGGTTCTCGACAGCTTAAAGTCCAAGGGTCGCCAAAGCTGGGAAAAATTCATCAACGCGGTTTCGTCGCTTAGGCAGAACATCGGATTCGACATGAATGGCTATCCAAGTTGGAGCATCGGGATTGGCGAAATAGAAAACCCTGCTGTCTCGCTTGACGAAATTTTCAGTTATCTTGAATCTGCCGACAAAAAATGCCTTGTCGCAATTGACGAATTCCAACAAATCACACGCTACAACGACAAAAACATAGAAGCTACACTACGCACCTATATCCAGAAATGCACAAACACGCACTTTATATTTTCCGGCTCGCAACGACATCTTATGGGTGCAATATTCACATCGCCATCACGACCTTTTTTCCAGTCGGTAACAATAATGAATCTTCCTCCTATTGCGCTTGAAAAATACACCGAGTTCGTTGTCAAGCATTTCGAAGAAGCCGACAAAAGCATCGACAAGCAAGTAATATCATGCCTTTACGAAAAATTCGATAGCATCACCTCATATATGCAACGCATAATGAACCTGCTTTTCGTAAGGACTCCTGTCAAGGGCACATGTACTATTGATATGATTGACAGCACAATAGAGCAACTGCTTGATTTTTCGTCCGACACCTACGAAGCCATTTTATACCAGATGCCAGAAAAGCAACGCGACCTCCTTGTTTCCATAGCACTGGAGGGGAAAGTGAAAAACATATCGGGCGGAGAATTTGTAAAAAAACACAAACTTCTGTCACCAAGTTCGGTACTATCGGCAGCCAAGGGGCTTCTCGAAAAGGACTTCATCACACAGGACAGAAATATTTACAGTGTTTACGACAAACTATTCGAATTGTGGATTAAGAGAATGTATAAATAAAAGTTAATCCCTCAGGCAACGAAATCGCAATTTAAATTGTCTATATTTGTGAATCGAAAATTACGAATATTATGAAACAACTGATTATAACCGTTGTAATGGCAATGTGCAGCACATTGGCTTTCTCGCAGGAGATAACCCTGAGTTTTACAGGCAAGACCATACGCGGTCGCCACGTGGATATGGATAGTATAAGGATTAACAATCTCACTCAAGGCTGGTCGGTGATGCTTGTTGCGCCCGACACGGCTTGTTCGTTTAATATTACATCCGTAAATATGCTTAGCGCAAATGCCAACGGACTTTCGCAGAATGTTCCAAACCCGTTCTACGGCACAACCGAGGTGAACCTTGCCCTGCCCAAGCCCGACAAGGTTACAATGCAAGCCCTCGACATGGGCAGGCGCGTTTTCGCCAACTACAACGGCAACCTTCCCGAAGGCGAACACCGCTTTGCTGTAAGTCTTGCAACTCCGCAAGGGTACCTGCTTTCGGCAAACACATCAGATGGAACAAGTTCGATAAAGATGGTGAACCTCGGCAGCGGTGGAACAAACTCGATAACCTACATTGGACAGGTGGCAGAAAAGGCATTGCGGGATGGAGTCTACGACCTTGCAATAGGCGATGCACTGGAATGTACTGGATACACTACTTACTGCGATTCTATTTACGAAAGCGAAACATTAGATGTGACCGTAGGCGATTCAAATACGCCTCAGACATTACGCTTTAACCTAAGGTCGGGTGTGACGGTTGACGAAATAACTGAATGCGGACGATACACATGGATAGATGGTCACACATACACCGAAAGCGACAGCACCGCAACATATACACTTACTAATAGTATTGGTTGTGATTCGGTAGTTAGGCTCAATCTGACAATCTATCCAACATATTTTATAAATATGCCACAGATAATCGCTTGTGACAGTTACGAATACAATGATACAATATTCACGCATTCAGTTGCTTATATGTTCCATTTCCAGACAATTCACGGATGCGACTCAACTGTATTATTTAACCTTGGTATTATTCATACGCGAACATACGAAACAGATTCCACCGTTTGCGACAGCTACGAGTGGGAAGGGCAGACATATACCGAGGACAGTACATTCTCGACCACATACGAAAACCGATACGGCTGCGACAGCATAATAGCGGTAAACTTCCATGTGAACCACTCAACCGAAACTATAGACACGAGGGAGGAATGCAGCTCGTTTGTGTGGATTGACGGCAATACATACACCGAAAGCAACAACGAGGCAACCTATACATACATTACAGAAAACGGCTGCGATTCGGTTGTTCGCCTCAACCTGACCATAACGCGCATTGAACATGAATTTTATGCTTCCGACTGCGAATATTACGACTGGGATGGGGTTGGATGCTATGCCACAGGCGACTATACAAAAACATACACTGCCGCAAATGGTTGCGACAGCGTGGTAACATTGCATTTTACGAAACTTGGAAATTTGATAAGAGATATCGTATATTTATGCGATGGCGATAGTTACACATGGATAAACGGAAGAACTTATACTATCGAAAATTTGCAACCATATCATTCTAGTATCTTCGATGAGTACACATACACAAATTCATACGGATGCGACAGTACTATCTATTTATATCTTTACTTTAAAAGCAACGATGTTGTTGACACCCATCGTGCCTGCGATTCGTTTACTTGGATTGACGGCAATACATACACTGAAAGCAACAACACGGCAACTGTAACATATACAAACCAGTATGGCTGCGATTCGGTTGTTCACCTGAATCTTACCATAGAACACCCCGACAACACAGTACACGAGGTAACTGCCGAGGAATGTTCCTACTATCGAATGTCCAACGGTGAGTACTTTACCGAAAGTGGAGACTACCAGCGAACCCTGCAATCTTCCTGCGGATGCGATAGCATAGTATTGCTACACCTTACAATTACCTGCGAAAATGGACTTGAAGGTACATTCTATGACGAGCGTGACGATATAACCTACCGCACAATAGATTACAACGGTTTGACTTGGTTTGCCGAAGATTTGAGAACCAATTACTATGCAGATGGAATGCCAATAGGAACTCCGCCATCGAATACTGGCATATATGCAATATACTACTACAGGTATAGCAATCATGGTGGATACTATTATGCACCGAGAATAGCCACTAATAATGAACACGGAAAAGTTTGTCCAACAGGATGGCATATTCCATCAAGGACGGAATGGGAAGAACTATTTACAACTTTAAGAATTCGTGATGAATACGTCTGCGTAAACGATAGTAGCATTCTAAAAGCAATATCCAACACTTCTGGATGGAACTCTTCCAATGTTGAATGTTCTCCAGGATACGATATGGCAACCAACAATTCAAGCAATCTCGGATTAAATCCTGACGGAACTGTTTATGTAGGAAGGGAAGAAAAAACTAGAAATAGAATAGAAGATGCAGGTAATCACGCATACTATATGACATCTAACGGATTTGAATTATCAATTGGTAAAGGTAATATAATTCCATATTGGAATGATCTTCATTGGTGGTATGGTGATTTGATTAGGTGTGTTAGAAATAACTAAATTCCATTCCATCTAATATTCACTATTTCAAGAATATAGAGTTTATAATTATAAGCAACTATTTGTTTGCCTATGCTCTTTTTTACACTTTTTCGGGCGAGTTTTGTAGCAAACTATACACTTTTTCGGGCGAGTTTTGTAGCAAACTATACACTTTTTCGGGCGAGTTTTGTGACGAACCACACACTTTTTCGGGCGAGTTTATGTCAATTGGACCTTTCTCACACAGCATTTTTATTTTCCGTATGGCAATTTTCTTATAGTTTGTTGCAATACATTCAGAGATGACATTATTTCATCGAAAGTTGGAGCTTCGCCATATATCATTGACAATTGCATTTGTGCATAATCCTTGCGCCACAAATCGATAAAGGCATCTGGTGGCAAAATTGTTAGTGTGGTTGGATAAAGAGTGTCGTAATCAAAATCCTTTAGATTTACAAAATGACGACGATGTTCAACGATTGAGCGATACAGGTTTGCATCGCTTAATGCCGCATTATCAATACCGACTTTCATCATGGTGACGATGTCGTATAGATGCCGCGACATTCGGTTGGTGCGAATTTCATTCTCTGGTTTATGAAATTCTTCATGTATGAGGAAAATCTTTTCGAGGAAGGTGCGTTCTGGTGTTACCACATTAGGGATACAGAAAGATTCCTCTGCCACAATGGTTTGCGGTAGATACTGGTCAATTAGAGAATTTACAGACTCGCATCTGACCGGTTGCTGCATGGAACGACCACTTACTTCTATAAGCACACAATGTTTTATATATGGACTTTCTGGCAATGCAGAATCATATTCAATTATTATGGTTTCGGGGTCTGTGGTGCTTATAGGAGTAATGTTTACTGTTACATTGAATTTGTCTTCGGCAATGCCCTGTTTTATAAGCATATCACGTAAATCAAACTGCATTTTCTCCCTAACAAATGAGCAAGCCGCACGACGTAACTTGTCGCTTATTTGAGTGCGTGACAAAGTTCCGCCATAACCTAGGAAGTCGCGCGATACTGCTATGTCAATATCTTCCGAAAAGCGGTTTATAATATGCCAGCACTTACTGAGACTCGTACCACCCTTGAACGAAAGTTGTTCGGCGTATGGCAATGAAAAAACGGCACGCAACACCTGTGTCACCCACCAGTCTTTTTCAATAACATCCTGATGAAGGTTGGTAAGCACAGCCATTTGCTCAATAAGTGTTTTTTGTTGCTTTTCTGTTAGTTGCGTGTATTTCATAGCGTGTGCAGTTTTTTTTGAATCCATACCGGCATTAATTTTATATCGTGGTTATAATCGGATTTCTTTACATTACGAAGATGTTCTTTTATTATGTCAAGGTGCTTGTCTGTCAAGGATTGTTCTCCTATCTCTCGCATCGACAATGTTATTAGTAGCATAAGATAAGACTTGAATGCTAACATTTTGTTGTCGGAAGTATGGACAAAGGTAATCCCCCGACCAGAACCTATATTAATTCTGCGAGAAGATCCATTGGTGAAAAATACGACATTGGCTGTTACTTGTGTTGATAGGTTCAACTGATTTAACGCAAAAGAAGGTGTAGGGATGATTTTGGAGTTGTCGCGACGAGCGATAGCCTGTGCAATATCATAAAAAGAAGGTGACAATACCCCCATGCCTAATTCATTGTCAATCTTGGGATAACAATATATGCCCCTCAACACACGCACTATCATTCCATCCTTTTGCATGCGCTGTAACGCTTGTCTTACAGCATCAGGCGATCCCAAATCGGCAAAGTCGGAGTTGATGTACACCAACCCTCTGCCTTTTCTTTTCACTCTTTTTTCTATATTTTCTTGTACCTTATCTCTCATTTTCTTTTGTCACAATATTATCATAAGTTTGTGACTAAATTTCAATGCAAAAATACATCTTTATTTCTAATCTACAATGAGTTTATTTCAAAAATTTTCTTACACAATTAACTAAATTTCTCTCTCAGTTGTCTTTATAAAGAATCATTTTTTATTTTTGTAACGGATTTTTGATGCAACAAAAACGCAAGATGAAACGACACAAATTTCTTCTAACACTTACATTTATAGCAATAGTTGCTTTCGGCGGATGCAACCGAAATGCCGAAAAACCAGAAGCGAGCGAAAGCAAAAAGGAAACGCTTCAAACTGGCGACCTTGTATTTGTCGGCGTGCCACTCGACTTCGATGCCACTGACACCACCGACATGAGTTCGGCAATTGTCTCCGCAACAGGCGATAGCACCGGCATAAACTATATACACGTGGCAATTGCCGAAGTTCAAGGCGACAGCGTTTGGATTATTGATGCAACTTTGGCTCACGGAGTTGACCGCCATCCGCTCGACACCTTCCTTTGCGACTTCACGCTGAACGATGGTTCTCTGCCACAATTCGATGTGATGCGCCTTTCGGACAACAGCAACGCCAGCAAATATGTCGAAAATGCCAAACAATTTGTCGGTCGCGACTACGACCTATATTTCCTGCCCGACAACGATGAACAGTACTGCAGTGAACTCGTCCGCAATTCGTACATAGATGGCGAAGAGCATATTTTCAGCGAAGCACCGATGAACTTCAAGTCAGACGATGGCACTTTCCCACCATACTGGGTTTGGCTGTTCGAACAAATAGGGCAACCTATTCCACAAGGACTTCCAGGCACCAACCCCAACGCCATGTCGAAGGAAAAGTGCCTCGAAAAAGTAAATGTAATACTAACCGACTATTCAAAGAAAAAATAATGGACATAGAGATTTTCCGCGAACACTGCCTCTCCTACCCACAGGCTACCGAAGATTTTCCTTTTGACGAAACTGTGTTGGTTTTCCGCGTGAAGAACCACATTTTCGCTTGCATAGCCCTCGACAACCCCGAACTGGCAGTCGTAAAATGCGAACCCGAATATGCCATCGAACTGCGCGACAAATATATGGCAATAGAACCAGCATGGCACTGGAACAAGAAATACTGGAACCAGATATGGTTCAACCGCGATGTGGATGACGAGATGATTCGCAAACTCGTTGCCCACTCGTATGCCGAGGTTGTAAAGAAACTGCCGAAAAAAGACCGTATAGACCTTGAAACAAACAAGATAGACTTATGAAACGAGTAAGAATAACCGTTATCCGCAAAGCTAACTACCCCGACCTTTCGGCAAAGTACGAAAATCCCATCGAACATGCCTGCGATGTCAACGAAGGCGATGTATGGATTTCCATAGATGGACAAAAGCCAGACGGTCTTTGCGAAAGTGCGTGGGAATCGATGAAATGGTTTGTTGGTGAACTTGCCTATGGTCGTGGCAATTTCTACGATGGCTGGATGAAAAATCCCAACTCGGCAATGATTTCCTGCAACGACGGTTTTCGCCCTGTAAGCTTTCTGCTCGAAACAATAGAATAATAGGCAGAATATCTCCGCCTATTATTTATCCCTTTACAACGATATTCACGATTTTCTTCGGAACAACGATAACCTTTGCCACCTGCTTTCCGTCGGTATATTTCTTAGTCATATCGTTAGCCATAACTGTTTCCTCGATTTGCTTCGGATTCATGTCGAGCGGAAGTTCGAGGTTGAAACGCATCTTGCCGTTGAACGAAATTGGATAGGTGAAGGTTGTTTCCTTTGTGAAAGCCTCGTTGTATTCCGGCCATTGAGCCTTGGTAACCGATGTGTCGTGACCGAATTCGTGCCACAGTTCTTCGGCGATATGCGGTGCGTACGGTGAAATGAGAACGCAGAGCGGTTCTAGGATTTCGCGCTTGTTGCACTTGCCAAGTTCGTTGCAGCAAATCATGAAACAACTTACACAGGTGTTGAACGAGAACCTTTCGATGTCATCGGTAACCTTCTTGATGGTATTGTGCAATGTCTTCAGTTCTGCAGGTGTAGCCTTTTCGTCCGAAATGCAGAAGTTGTTGTCCTCATCGTGGAACATTCTCCAGAACTTCTTGATGAACCTTGCAACACCTTCAATTCCGTTTGTATCCCACGGCTTTGCCTGTTCGACAGGACCGAGGAACATTTCATAAAGTCTCAAAGTGTCGGCTCCGTAGCGTTCAACAAGGTCGTCGGGGTTCTGAACATTGTACATCGACTTCGACATCTTTTCGATTTCCCAACCGCAGACATACTTTCCATCTTCGAGCACAAACTGTGCATCGTTGAAATCCGGTCTCCACTGGCGGAACTTGTCGATGTCAAGAATGTCGTTGCTTACAATGTTGATGTCAACATGAATCGGAACGGTGAATTCTTCACGACCCGGGATGTTCTTGGAAATGAACAAATTGATTGGCACAAATGCCTCGCCTTCCTCGAATTCAGGAACATCTCCACCAGCAACAAGATCCTTTATCTTTTTCTCCACAACATCAATGCGGTTCATAACATCGAAGATAGATATAAGCAATATTCTGTAGCCCTTGTCCTTAGCATATTCGCTGTATGCCTCGGCAACCTTTTCGAGCGAATGTTCGCGCTTGATTTCGATGAGTATCTTCTTTTCATCGCAGTAGAAGTCGAAACGGCGCTTGCCGTCCTTGTAGTCCTGCTTGAACTCAACGCCAAACTTCTTGTCCTTCAGCAACTGCCAAACCTTGTACTCGGCCATCTTTTCAAAACTGCTTACGCGGTAAACGAAGTTTGAGCGACCTTGAATCATACCCTGATTGATGAGTTTCTTGTATGGCTCTTCGTTTGGAACCAGACCGAGGTCGTAGAGGAATTTGTTCCAGAAGCGTGAATATATAAGGTGTCCGGTTGCATGTTCGCGACCACCTATGTAAAGGTCAACATTCTGCCAGTAGTTTACTGCTTCTGGCGAGAAAATCATCTCATCGTTGTGCGGGTCGGTGTAGCGCAGATAGTAAGCCGACGAACCTGCGAATCCAGGCATTGTCGAGGTTTCGTACTTGTAGCCTTCGGGAGTACACCAGTTCTTTGCGCGTGCCAGTGGCGGTTCTCCGGTTTCGGTTGGCAAATACTTGTCAACTTCGGGAAGTTCGAGCGGAAGTTTCGATTCATCTAACGGATATGGAATTCCGTCCTTGTAGTAAATCGGGAAAGGTTCGCCCCAGTAGCGCTGACGGCTGAAAATAGCATCGCGCAGACGGTAGTTTACCTTGCGCTTTCCAATGCCCATTTCCTCAATGCGGTCGTTCATTGCCTTGATGGCTTGCTTTACGCGAAGTCCGTTGAGGAAATCTGAATTCATAAGTATGCCGTCCTTCGAATCAAATGATTCTGTCCATTGGTCGGTTGGAACTATTTCGGCACCTTCCTTTGCAACAACTTGCGAAATCGGCAGGTTAAAATGGCGTGCAAATGCAAAGTCGCGACTATCGTGAGCGGGAACTGCCATAATTGCGCCGGTACCGTAACCTATTAATACATAGTCGGCTATGAAAATTGGAATACGCTCCTTTGTGAATGGGTTAATTGCATACGAACCAGTCATTTGTCCGCTGACTTTCTTCTCGGCCATACGCTCAACATCCGAGCGGTTCTTTGCCCAGGTTACATATTCCTCAACCTTTGCGCGGTACTCATCTGTAGCGAGCGAAAGAGCGAGGTCATGTTCTGGAGCAATTACCATGAACGATACGCCGAAAATGGTATCGGGACGGGTTGTGAAGATTTCCATCTTCTCGCTACGGCCTTCGATTTCGAAGAATACCGATGCACCTTCGCTACGACCAATCCAGTTGTTCTGAATGTCCTTTACAGGTTCTGGGAAATCTACAGTGTTAAGTCCGTCAAGAAGTCTTTGTGCGTATGCCGTGATTCTCAACGACCACTGGCGCATCTTCTTGCGCTCAACGGGGTAGCCGCCACGAACCGACAAACCATCAACAACTTCGTCGTTGGCAAGTACGGTGCCGAGTTTCGGACACCAGTTTACGGGAATGTCGGCGAGGTAGGCAAGGCGGTAGTTCATAAGGACTTGCTGTTGCTTTTTTTCGTCCCACGAATTCCACTCGTCGGCTGTGAACGAAAGGTCTTCGGTGCAAGCGAGGTCAAGTCCTTTTGTGCCTTGTTTTGCAAAAACTTCCACAAGTTCGCTAATCGGACGAGCCTTTTGTGCTTGGTTGCAATAGTACGAATTGAAAAGTTGGATGAAAGTCCACTGCGTCCACTTGTAGTACTTCGGGTCGCTGGTGCGCACTTCGCGGCTCCAGTCGAACGAAAAGCCGAGGTTGTCGAGCTGTTCGCGGTACTTGTTGATGTTCTTTTCGGTTGTTATTGCAGGGTGAGTGCCCGTCTGTATAGCATATTGTTCGGCTGGCAAACCGAAGGCATCGTATCCCATCGGGTGCAGCACATTGAAACCTTTCAGTGTCTTGTATCTTGAAAAGATGTCGGAAGCGATGTATCCAAGCGGATGTCCTACATGCAAACCTGCTCCCGATGGATAGGGGAACATGTCGAGGACATAATATTTTGGCTTAGATTTGTCGATAACGGCCTTGTAGGTGTCGTGTTTCTTCCAGTATTCGCGCCATTTGCGCTCAATTTCCGTAAAATTGTATTCCATCTTCTAAAATTTTTAAGTCGCAAAAATAAGAATATTTGCGCTTGGACGATTGAGTTTTTTGCGTTTTTTTGCAAAGTCCGTAAACAAACAAAACAGAGATAAATCTGAAACAATATTGCCATTGATATTGCGATTGGAATGATAATTTTTGCCGTCTTAAGCAAAATCTCATTTGTAATCAATGCGTAGCATGTATGGAGCGAAAGTGCATTCTGCTCGGTGAGTTTCTGCAGGCTATTCTCCACATCGGTTTTTGTTATACCGGAGTTTTCTGTCTTTTTCAGGACTTTGTCCACCAGAATTGCCCTATCAATGAAAAATTGTCCGTGGGCGGTTTTCAAAATGCATCTTTCCAGTTGGGTGTAGTTTTTCTTTTCGTTTCTCATGACTGTAATGTTTTAAATTTTTGCAAAAGAACATTCTGGTTGCGCCAAAATATGTCACAAGATTGTTTTTTTCAGACATGACACACAATTATCGCTGTAAAAGCGATCTTATACTCTTTTAAAACCAAGCAAATACTAATCTTATTTCTGAATTTCCCTTATTACCTCATCAACAATAATATACAAGTCGCCGAATGTGTATAGTAATGTTGTGGGGTCGTGCAACCGTTCGTTTGTTTTGGATGTATAGAAAATGTCCAAGGCTTGCTCTCCTGAAATATCAAGACGCTCGGCCAATAGTGTGACTATGCGTCCTATTTTGTTCCACATTAGCAAATCACTTAACATATATTTTTAATAATTTTATGCTTTGATTCCTTTCTTGGTTTCCCAAATTGCAAGTGCCCCCAGCACATCTTCTATAACATGCTGACGACTTTGTGTATGAAGCCCTTCGTAGCACTTAATGATAAAGTCTTCTATTAGACCTACTCGCTTCATCCTTTGATACATTTCAGAAGATGATACATTTTTGGCTCGTGCAGCCGACTCCACGCACGAGGATACAAAAATCATCATGTCTTCTTTCTTTTTTCTTGAGATTCCACTTGCTGGCATGACAAACATACATTTTGTTGATGCAAAAATAATGGAAATAATTAAAATAAAATGAAAAATGAATGTTCATTTTTTTTGACTGCCCCGAATCTTAAAACCTCCTAATATCTAAAAAAAATCCTAAAATTGTCAAAAGCACCCTCGTCTTTTTGAAAAAGCATTATCTTTGCCCAGTCTAATTTAAATTATTACGAATATGAAGAAATTATTTTTCCTCTTAGTTCCTGCATTCATGCTTGTAGCTTGCTGCAACAACGAACCTAAGCAGGAAGCCGCTGAAGGCGAACAGAAATGCTGCAATCACGAAGGTGAACACAAGTGCTGCAAGGATGGCGAACACAAGTGCTGCCACGAAATGTCCGAAGAGCAGAAGGCAGATATGGCTGCTTGGGAAGACTGGGCAAACCAGACCGATGAAAAGAAGGCCGAACTCTTGAACAAGCGCAAAGAATGCTTCGACAAGATGGTTGCTGAAAAGAAAGCTAGAGAAGAAGAAATGGCAGCTAAGAAGGCTGCTTTCGAAGAAGGAATGGCTAACTGGGACAACCTCTCTCTTGATGAAAAGAAAGCTTTGTTCGACAACATGCCATGCTGCGGTGAAGGTCATCACGGATGCGGACACAAGTGCGAAGGCAAGTGCCACGGTGAAAAGCCGGAAGGTTGCTGCAAAGGTCACGAAGGTTGCCACAACCATGAAGGTTGCAAAGGTCACGAAGGCCATGAAGGTTGCCAGCATCATCACGAAGGATGCCCGAACCACAAGGACTAATCGAAATTTCGAAGAAAATCAAAAAAGCTACGCTTAGGCGTGGCTTTTTTTGTTTGATTGCTGTATCATTTTTTTTCATTACATTTGTAGCGTTGTTCGCTTAGAAACCCGATTGGTGGAAGGTGGGCAGCAGACATATATTTAGGCGTTGAGTCAACGCTTTATCTGCGGCGTATCGAATCTGGTAAATTCAAATCTCCTGCACGGTAAGGCAATGTTTCAATGTCCATGATTGAGTGTATTTCATAAGACATACACGAGCGTGGGCTTCGGCATTGCTTATTCTCGGGAGAGGGGCAATACCAGAGCCTGATACGCGGGATGAGCGATGATTTTGGATTCCCGCGCTTTTTATATGGTTTTCAATGGTATTATTGTTTATGTTCCGATTTGGAATCCTCGGATTTTGAATTTTAGATTGGAATTGCAAAAAATTCAAACCTACGACACATTTTGGCGTATGTTGCTTATACATTTGCGGAAAAAAGTAAGACTATGGAAGTACATTTCAGAGGAAAAATTATGATTGGGGCAATTAAGGAATTGTCAAGATGTGAGGTATTTGTGTATGGCACCGACATGAATGGGAATCACGTAGGACGCGCGGAAAAATTGGCGTGCGATAAGTTTGGTGCTACACAAGGGCAAAAGTCGGGTCCGCAGGGACAATGCTACGCAATTCCAGTTGACCGCAACAATCCCAAAGCAACAAAACCATACGTTGATGAGTTTGTCGAATATGTGAAGGAACACCCCAACAATCGGTTTCTGATTACGCGCATCGGCTGTGGCAAAGGCAATCCAGACCATCGGGACGACTTGTTTGCACCGATGTTCGACGAACTTTTCTCTCTGCCCAATGTTGTTTTTCCCTTCGAATGGTTGCAAATCCATTCAGAAAAACATCCTCACAAGGAAATCGTAAAGCCCGATGCACCAAAGATTATTGACGAAAACGTGCTAAAAGACTTGTGCCAGAAATACCGCTACCAGATTAGTGCGAACTATACCAATTCGCTTCCCGACATTCGCGTGAGGTATGTCATCGACAACAACAAGTTCGGATATACAAAATTCGGCAATTTCTTCTTTTTTAGCGACCAGATGTATGTCTTCCCATATACCGATTATAATACTTTGGGGAAATCAGATCCGGAAGACACGGGGATTCCTACGCCAACTATTCGCTACCAATCCAACAGGGTGCGTGTTAATGTCCCCGAAAAATTCAGTCTCTTGTCCAGACAAAGCGGAAGAATAGTCAATCTTACGAGGGACAAGTTCAGGGAAATTCTTGCCGGTTATGATAACGCGAGATTGCTACACGTCCTTAATACACCCGACTTTGCCGAATATGCCCGTCAACTTGCATACGAGGAGGCGATGCACCGTGGCATACCCGAAAGCGATGTTGATGTTTCGGGAACATTGCAGAAGGCGTGGGACGTGGTGGAAAGAGAAAATATGGAGATACATAGTGCCGAAGGCTGCGTTTTGGATTATTTCAACGACGAATGTTGGAATCGTCCCACTCCGCGAAGGGTGATTTTTGCAGGTGTGCAAACGCCGTTCCGCGATGTAAATGGCGAGTGGATATACACTGGCGATGTTGTGAAACTTTGCAGGGCTGGTTGTCAGGAGAAGGAATATTTTCCAGTCGGAACAAATATGAATGCAGGTGCGTATGCGTTTATGCTTGACAATCATTGCGTTCGTTTGGCAGCCGCCGACAGTATGGAACGAGTGGGTACAGTATTTTACGACCTCGACAGAGATGAATTTCCTAAAATTTTGATGCGTAGAAATTATGATTATCTTTGTGACGCATACGGTGCATATATGTGCGAAGGTAATTTGGACAAGGCACTGATGAAAATTCAGTACACCCCGAATTTCTTCAAAAAAGATTTGGAGTATGCTGTTGTAAAAGGATTGGAAATAGAATATGATTGGAGGAAATAAATTGTAAAACTAAAAATTATAAGAAAATGGATGCAAAAGAAATTCTTTATGGTTACAAAATGACGCATGACAGTGGATTCGCGCCAAATCCTTATCACGGAGTATTGACATTGGCAACTTGCAAACCCCTTATTCGCAAATGTGCAAAAGAAGGATATTGGATATCAGGTTGGACTTCAAATAATGTACAAGGCAAAGAACGTCCATATCATTTTAAGGATGAAGAACAAAAGTTAATCTATTTGGCAAAAATCTCGAAAGTGCTAAGTTTTAAGGAATACTGGGAAAATTATCCACAAAAAAGACCAGCAGAGTTAAATTCTGAAAAAGGATGCCGTAAAGGTTGCGGGAATACTATAGTAACTAAAGATTTCGAAATTTCTTTATGCGGTGATAATATTTATGAACCAGATGCTAAATCCACTTTGAAATATAAACAACATGAAAATCCACATCACGGTGAAAAAGAAAAAGAACGTGACCTAAGTGGAGAACATGTTCTTGTTTGCGAAGAGTTTTATTATTTCGGAGTTGAAAATGCGATTTTCGTGAAAAAGAATGATATTGTCCATAGATGGAAGAAATTTTCCTCTGATGACGGAAAGAAAATTATTGATTATGTAACTAAAAACTATTCATCTGGTATTATTCAAAAAAAATAAAAATATGAAAATCATTTTAAGCAGAAAAGGATTTGATTCTTCATACGGGAAACAAGCAAATCCAATTTTACCCGATGGGACATTATTGTCTTTACCAATTCCAGATGATGATGGGAACAATACATTTTCTTCTCTTAATTGGAATGAAATGAGTTTTTATGATATTGTTCATTCATTAAGACCACGTGCAAACATGTCTAATATGTGCCATTTAGACCCAGATTTAAGAAAAGATGTTCGTGACCGTTTACCAGGATGGAAACCTGCATTTGGACAATCTAAAGGAGCGTTAACACATTTGCGGAATTATGGAGTTTCAAAAGGTGATTTGTTTCTCTTTTTCGGATGGTTCAAGGAAACGGAAATCAATCAAGGGAAACTGATTTACAAGAGAGGAGCAAAAGAATTGCATGTTATTTATGGATATATGCAAATCGGAGATGTTATTGAACGAAAAGCCGATGCTCCCGATTGGTTGAAAGACCATCCACATATTGGAGACAAAAAGGTCAGGGATGAAGAAAAGAACGCGATTTTCCTACCAACCGACAAACTTTCATTTATGCCGAATGTCAATGGTTGCGGACTTCTAAACTATCGGAAAGATAGGGTTTTAACAAAAGAAGGAATGTCAAGAGGCAAATGGGATTTGCCCGAATTTTTCAAAGATGTGAAAATTAGTCATCACCCTGACCCTTGGAAAGACAATTACTTTCAATCTGCGGCAATAGGTCAAGAGTTTGTGTTTCAAGCAACTCCGAAAATTATGGATTGGGCAAAACAAATTATAACTAACTGATTACCAAAACAATGTAAAATATCATAAATTATGATTACGATTCAAGAACTATTAATTAGTCGCGGACTTTCTAAAACCGCAAAAATCAAAATGGTGCGCCACAAAGACAAAAGATTTGACATCTTTGACATGTACCGTTCCAATAAACATGAATTTGAGCGTTATCAGTCAGCGCAATCAGAATCTAAGTACAAGGGGGCTGATTACTTGGTTAGTTTTGTTGGAGAAGATAACAATAAAGCACGTCTTGTTGGTGTATATAAGATTATTGCCGAACTCCCAATGGATGATGAACACAGAACTGACCCTGCCGATAAATATTATTATCAAATGGAAGAAATGTCTGGTTTTGAGGACTTAATAGAACGTGTTGTTATAAAATGGTCTAATGCTATAGCGTGGGTTCAATGGTTCAAAAACGAAATGGAAGTAATTGAAATTACAGCAGGATTGGGTTACCGTCAGTTTAAGGATTATATGGATTTTGTTCTCTCATTCGATGAATTAAAGGATATTATAAAAGCAGGTTATTCCGATTGGAAAAATATGCTGTCGGCTGTTTATGGAGTATATGTTATTTGTGATAACAAAACAGGACAATTGTACATAGGTTCAGCCTACGGAGATGAAGGTGTATGGGGACGTTGGTCTGATTATGTGAATACTAATGGACATGGCAACAATAAATCTTTGAAGGAATTAATAAAGAAAGATACTGGATATGCCAAAAATTTCTCTTTTTCCCTGCTTGTTGTAATGTCAAAAAGCAGCACTAAAGATGCTGTAATAGCGAAAGAACAAATTTTCAAACGCAAGTTTGGCACAATGATTCATGGCTTGAATAACAACTAGCGTAATGAGTTATACCTACAAAATAATATGCCCATACTGCGGCACCACATTCGAATGGCACGAGGGTAAAGTTGGCGATAAGGTTTACATCCACTGCAATATCTGTGGCAAGGAAATGCTTTATCCCGAAGACACGGAATCGTATGTTCCCAGTTACCCTTCGTGCGAATGTGGCGGATGGTTCGAGCAAACTCCCGATTGGACTCTTTTTGTCTGCCCCAAATGCCAGCAGGAAATTGAACCCCACGAAGTAAGAAAAACAATAGAGGTTGTGAAAAATAAGGATTGAGGGGAATTTATTTGCAAAAATACGCGATAGCGTGGCGGTAACTATACTTTGAAACCACTTACCGCCATCGTATTGGGAGGTTTTCAAAGCGCATAGGTTTTTTATCGCAAAATAAAAAATCATTATCAAGAGGGGTAATCCGCCACTATGGTGTGTTTTATGACGACATTGTTCCCGTTTCTGATTGATGAATGATAAAAAATATTTGTATTTCAAAAAGTTGTATTATATTTGCAGTCTAAAAATACGGAGTATAATTCCTGATTTTATAAGAAAATACGGAGTATAATTCCTGATTTTAAAGAAAAATGATATGATAGAACGTATATTTAAAGTGCCAGATGTTTACGACGACAGTGTGTTTCTGTTCGGGGCTCGCCAGACTGGGAAAACCACACTTCTTATGAACCTTTTCCCTAATAGCATGTTTTATGACCTGTTGGAAAACAATACTTATGAACGCATGCGGCGCAATCCGTCATTGCTTCGCCAAGAACTTGCCAATGCCACGGAAGGGACAGTAGTCATAATCGATGAAATACAACTTATCCCAGAATTGCTGAACGAAGTACATTGGCTTATCGTGAGACAAGGCATTCATTTCGTGTTAAGCGGTTCAAGTGCACGAAAAATGAAGCGCAAAGGCGTAAACACTTTGGGTGGACGTGCAGCAAGGAACATTTTGTATCCATTGGTTAGTGCAGAAATTCCAGATTTCGACCTAATAAGGGCAATAAACCACGGAATGTTGCCCAAACTGTATCTTACAGGCAATGAAAAACTGCTCAAAAAGCGTATGCAAGCCTATATTTCTGTTTACCTAAGGGAGGAAATTATTGCAGAAGCCTTAGTACGAAAATTGTCGTCGTTCAATAGGTTTCTTGAGGTTGCCGCGCTTACAAATGGCGAAATCGTCAACTATAAGAATTTGGCTCAGTCTTGCGGAATTGACGCCAAAACCGTCAAGGAATACTTTACAATTCTTGAAGAAACAATGGTCGGCTATATGATTCCTGCTTTTACAAAGACGATAAAACGCAGAGTCAACCAATCACCTAAATTCTATTATTTCGATGTGGCAATTCCAAACTATTTGTTGCACCGTCATAACTTACAGCCAGGAAGTGACGATTTCGGACATGCATTCGAGCATCTTATGATTGAAGAACTCATTGCATATCTTGGCTATAACGATATTGAAAAAAGGTTGTCATATTGGCATACATACGATGGCTACGAAGTTGATGCTGTGCTCGGTGATGCAGAAGTCGCCATAGAATTCAAGTCGAGCAGCGAGGTGCAGTCGAAGCATCTAAAAGGACTGAAGGCCTTTTCCGAAGAACATCCCGAAGCAAGACTTATAATAGTTTCAATGGACGTGGCTCCCCGTTTGTTCAATGGCGTGGAAGTCATGCCTGCAATGCATTTTCTTAAAGAGTTATGGCAGAATAGAATTATATAGAATTATTGAACCACAGAAACAAACATATTACTTATAATCAAATATTTATAGTCTAAAATACGGAGTACTACTCCTTATTTTACAAGAAAATGCGGAGTATTGTTCCTAATTTTATGATTTACAAATTTGTCCGTATTGTAAACACACAAAAAAAACTACCTTTGCACTCTCAAAATTCAAAACGATGAAAGTTAGGAATACATTGATATTCATATTGATAATATTCGCAGTCATTGCTGGCTTGATGGCTGTTTTCCCAAAAGATGGCATTAGGATAACCGACAACTTTGTGCTTCACTGCCCGTCGTTCAGCGACTTCTGGCCATCGTCGGCAAAGTCGGAGCCTACGGTTGACCTCGATTCCCTGCTTTCGAGCCAGATCGACATCGACAACGAAATCCCGCAAAAGGCACAAGCCAAACTGAAGGATATGCCTGAATACGAGGAACAACCAGACCCGACATCAGACAATGTTGTCAGCGATGATGCTTCCAACTACAACATCGAGGAAATTAAGTCGGCGGTGAATCCTCTCGAAATGCCTGCTGGCAACACCGCACTCGACCATTTCTTCCGCAAGCTGTCGCATCACGGCGAATACGAAAAAATTAGAGTTCTCCATTACGGCGACAGTCAGCTCGAGGGTGACCGCATTACAGCCTACATCAGATACAAACTGCAAGGTCGCTTTGGTGGCAACGGCGTAGGAATGTGCTCGCCAGTAGCTATTTACTCTCAGTACAGCATGAAACAGGATGCATCGGAAGGTTGGATTCGCTGCCCTGGATTCGGGAAGCGCGACCCAAATGTAAAACATCGCAAATACGGTCCTATGATGGCATTCAACCGCTTCTCCCCCATTCGCGATTCTCTGTGGGAACGCCCCGAAGAACCTTACAATGCATGGATAAGCTTCACAAAGTCATCAATGGGATACGGCAACACGCGCAAGTTCAAGAATGTTTACATCTACTACGGCAACTGCACCGAAGAGGTAAATGTAACGGTCAAGGTTGGTGGTGCTGTTGTGAACGAAGGTCGTATGCCTATTTCGGAAGGGTTGAATGTATATGCCTACAAGTCGCCAGACTACATCAGCGATGTAACTCTCGAATTCGAAGCATTCGACAGCCCAGATTTCTACTGCGTATCGCTTGAGGATGACCACGGCATCATTGTCGATAACATTGCTATGCGCGGTTGCAGTGGTGAAGTTTTTACAGGCACCGACCGATCTCTGTTGTCGGCATCATACTCGAAACTCGGCGCAGATTTGTTCATCTTGCAATTCGGAGCCAACGCTGTCCCCAACACCAAGGACTCGAAAGGCGCAACATATTTTACAAACCTTTTCATGTCGCAGGTACGAACCATCAGGGCAATGTGTCCTGATGCATCCATTATGATTGTCGGACCAAACGACATGTCGGTGAAGAACAAGGATGCTTACGAATCATACCCCATCCTCGACACTATGGTCAACATGCTTCGCGATGCTGCACAGCGCAACAATTGCGCATTCTGGGACACTTACAAAGCTATGGGAGGTCGCAACTCTATGCCTAAGTGGGTTGAAGCTGACCCGCCGCTTGCCGCAAAGGACTACACGCACTTCTCACCGCAGGGCGCGCAGGTCATCTCCAACATGCTGTACAATGCAATCATTGTCGAATACACAAACTATTTGCAGAGAAATAAATAAGGTATGACTTTTAGAGGTTATATAGGAACGATTTTTGTGTTGCTTGTGCTATTGGGCGTATCGTTCGTTAGCATTGCGCAGTCACTCTCATTCCCTTACCCTGAAAGAAAATACGACTTCGTAAATTATGATTCGTCGGCACTATATACGCCTGATGGCAACCCTAACCTAGAAACTTTCTTCAACAAACTCGACCATTTCTACTTCGATGGCGATGAAGGTTTTACGGTTTTGCATTTAGGCGACTCTCACATTCAGGCAGGTGTGGTTTCGTGGTGCTTGCGACGACATTTTGAGAGTCTCTGCCACGATTCTCACGGTGATTTTGGTCTGCTAGCTCCACTTTCAATCGCACCAAAGAACAACCATCCTTATTATTATGTGTCACGAAATTCTGGAAATTGGGAGTTTGAGAGAATTATCAAAAATGTAACCGGCACACCTATAGGACTTTCGGGATTTGTAGCCTTTACAAAGGACAGCATTGCCAGTCTTACCTTTGCCTTCCCAAAACGATCGTTGAAGGAGATGCACGAGTTCACCAAGGTGAAGTTGATTCACGATCCCAACGATACTTGTTACGACATTTTCACCAATGCGGACTCTATAATGGTTGACTGCACAACCGATTTTACCGATGGATATACAGAAATGGTGTATTCCCATTCGTTCGATTCGTTGGTTTTCAAGTTTGTGCGTAATGTCGATTCGCGTTCGGCAAAGCCGATACACATTCACGGCGTGCTGGTCGAAGATTCGCTACCGAATATAAATTTTGTAACCATCGGAACCAATGGAGCATCAACCGAATCGTATGTAAAGGAAAAACATGTACTTGAGCAGCTTGAAGTCGTAAAGCCAGATCTTGCTATTGTCGCACTCGGTGTGAACGATGCATCTGGAAAGAATTTTGACAAGGGTAGGTTTGTGCAGAATTATCGCAAAATCGTTGATGCAATACTCGCCACAAATCCCAACTGTGCGATAATCTTCGTCAGCAACAACGACTTCTGCAGTTATCGAGGTGTACATAATGTCAACCAGCCTTTAGTTGTAGAGGCAATGAAAGAGCTTTGTAATCGTTACCAGGCATCATTGTGGAACCTATATTCAGTGATGGGCGGATGCAAGTCAATTTACACTTGGCAGAAGCACGGGCTTGCCAACACCGACAAGATTCATTTCACCAATGACGGCTACAACCTCGAAGGCGACCTGCTGTTCGGAGCAATACTCAAGGAGTATGAAGCTCATTTAAAAAGATTAGCGGAAGAATAAAGTGATGGTTCAAAGGTTCAAAGGTTCAAAGGTTCAAAAGTTCAAAGGTTCAATGATTTGAAGATTTGAAAATTTGAAAATTGATTACGAGAGTTAAGGATTCAAAGATTTCGAGCAACCTCAAACCTTTCCAAACAATATTCATCAAGGAAACTTTAATTAAAGAATAAAGCATTATATTTGCTCGTTTTTAGAATATATAGAATTATATGTGGCAGAAAATTGCTAGGCTGATATTGAGACGTAAACTGTATCTCATCATTGGATTGCTGATAATTACGGCTTTCCTGGGCTTTGAGGCTCTGCATACTAGCATGGACTACGGATATGCACGAATGCTTTCGGAAGACGATGAAGTTTATTTGGAGAACAAAAAATTTAGGGAACTATTCGGCGAAGAAGCCAATGCCATTGCCATAGGAATAAACGACAGTTGTCTGCTCACAAACTACGAGCATTACGACAAATTTCGCAAATTCTCCAACCAAATCAAATCGCACAAGGATGTAAGGCAGACATACAGTCCACTTGAAGCAATAAACTTACGCAAGACAAACATTACCGATGAAAACGGGATTAAAAAACAAAAATTCGAGACTATCCGTATTTTTGGAGACTCCATTTCATCGCAGGCGGAACTTGACAGTGTAAGCAACATATTTTTCAGCTTGCCGTTCTACACCAACCTACTTTACAGTGCCGACACAAATGTGTTCCTGTTCACCATTTCCCTCAACCCCGAAATCCTAAACAGTTCGGAACGGCAGCAATCGGTGGCGGAAATTGATGACATGCTGCAAAAATATTCCGAAGATGCGGATGTCGAAGTCCACATTTCGGGGCATCCGTATATCCGCACAGAAGTCACCAACCTCATTAAACGTGAATTACTTATCTTTACCATTATTGCAGCATTAGTCTGTATAATAATACTTTACATATTCTTCCGCTCACCGAAAGTAATTATTGCATCACTCATCGTGGTGGCACTAAGCCTTATATGGGTGTTCGGATATATGGTTCTACTAGGTTATCAAGTGACTGTCCTCACATCCATGATTCCGCCATTGCTGATAGTAATCGGCATCCCCAACATTATTTACATGTTCAACAAATACCACGCGGAATACAAGCTACATGGACAGAAAGTAAAGGCGCTGCACCGCACAATCTGCAAAATCGGCAACGCTTCTTTCGTCACCAACCTGACAACAGCATGCGGTTTTGCAACATTCGTAGTCACCACAAACACACTTCTCATTGAGTTCGGCGTAGTGGCTTCTCTAGGTATTATGACAGTTTTCCTGCTTTCATTACTCATTATTCCAATATTCTTCAGCATTTGCAAACCTCCTTCAGCAAAAGCTACCAAGCACATCGACAACAAGGTGATAACTGCCATTATTGCAAAGATTGAAGATATTGTAACTCTCAGACGCAAAACGATTTATGCCGTATTTATTACTGTAGTCATTGCAATGCTGTGCGGTATTTTCTTCATCAACCGTGCCGGATACATTCTTGATGATATTCCCGATGACAGCAAACTTTGTCAGGATACACATTTCCTTGAAGAAAAGTTCGGTGGTGTCTCTCCGATAGAAATAGTCGTTATTTCAAAGGATTCACTTCGCAACGAACACGATTACATTGATCAGATTATCAGTCTTGACTCGCTACAGCAACGACTGAAGAAATATCCTGAACTATCACGTTCGATGTCAATTGCCGATGCTGTGAAATTCCTTTATCAAGCATACACAAATGGAAAAAAATACGAACTACCGCCAGACCCGAGCACATATTCCAACATAATGAAACGTGTGCCAAACTTGAATGGCGAAGGACTTGCCAAGTCGTTTATCGACAGCACGCGCACAGCAACACGCGTCAGTATGAACATACGCGATGTGGGATGCGACCGCATTGAAGAACTGCTGCCCATGTTGAGAAGCGAAATAGATTCTGTTTTTCCAGCAGAACACTACGAAACAATTGTGACAGGCAATTCAATCATGAACTTTACCAGCCAGACATACCTTACAAAGAATCTTTTCATCAGTCTTGCACTTGCGATAGTGGTAATTGCGTTGTTCCTGTTCATAATGTTCCGCTCCGTGAAGGTTACATTGCTATCGCTTATTCCTAATGTGATACCAATGATTGTAACCGCTGGAATAATGGGCTATTTCGGCATTCCAATAAAGCCATCGACAATACTTGTGTTCAGCATTGCATTCGGTATATCCGTCGATGATACTATACATTATTTAGCCAAGTACAGCCAGGAACTTAAGCATACTGACGGAAACATTGGTATATCAGTCAAGAATGCGCTGTCAGAAACTGGCATGAGCATGATATACACCTCCATAATACTTGTACTAGGATTTGGAATGTTCACCATTTCCGACTGGGGAGGCGCTCAGTCGATGGGCATTTTGGTTTCTACTGCACTTTTCGTGGCTATGTTCTCAAACATAGTGCTACTACCGTCGCTGCTGATGACATTGGAACACCATTTCAACAAGAAAGTTTTCAAAGAACAATTTATACAGATATATAACGAGGAGGACGAAATAGACCTCGACGAACTAAAAATAGAAGGAGAAGAATACGATGAAGACAAGTAAATCGCGTCACTCATACAAACGCCGCATTTTGGTTACTGGCGGTGCTGGATTCATAGCAAGCTCATTAGCACAGAAGTTAGCCGACGACGAGTCAAACCTTGTTGTGATAATGGACAACCTCTCTACGGGCGACCTGCGGAAATTACCGCCACAAAAGGAAAACATACGCTTCATTAAAGGCGATGTCAACGAGTACAAGGATATTATGGAAATAATGGTGTCGTACCAATTCCACTATGTTTTCCACTATGCAGCGATGGTTGGCGTACTTCGCACTCAGGCACATCCAGTTGGTGTACTTGAGGACTTGCGTGGAATTGAGAACATCTGCCGTCTTAGCAAGAACACTGGCGTAAAAAGGGTATTCTTCGCATCTTCATCCGAGGTTTACGGCGAACCCGTAGAGTTCCCTCAAAACGCACATACAACACCGCTCAACTCGCGTGTACCTTATGCTGTGGTAAAAAACATCGGTGAAGCTTTCTTGCGTTCGTACAATAAGGAATTCGGCTTGAACTACACCATTTTCCGTTTCTTCAATACATACGGACCAAAGCAAAGCAAAGACTTTGTAATCAGCAAGTTCCTCAACATGGCACTTCGTGGCGACGACATCTCCATTTATGGTGACGGTTCGCAAAGCCGTACTTTCTGCTACATCGACGACAACATTGACGCTACCGTAAAAATCGCATACGCCGACGAGTACATCAACGATGTGGTAAACATTGGCAATTCGCGCGAAACATCTATACTAGAACTTGCAAAGATTATAATCGACATTACTGGCTCGAAGTCAAAGCTCGTATATCTGCCACCGCTTAAAGAAGGCGACATGATGCGCCGTTGTCCCGACAATTCGGATATGCTAAAGGTTCTTAACCGTCCACTCGTAAAACTCGAGGACGGCATCAGAAATATCCTTGAAAAAGGATTCTTCGAGTGGGAACAAAATAGATAATCTACCTATAATCAGATAGTCTGTCGCAATGATGCTTTTCGTTGCCGACAAACTTTGTGTTGGCGTACTTACCAACAAGACTACGATAGTATCTTCCAACATACGAACCATCCAGTTCGATTGCAGCACGCATGTAGTGACAACGAGCCAAAAGTTCATTGTTCTGTGTCAAGTTTTCGGCTTCGTCGAGATGTGAATATACCTTTTGGTAACGATCCTGCAAAATATACGACTTAGATGTGCGATAGTCCCAGCCATTGTCGTAGTGCTGCAAATCTTCCAATTTGGTAATTGTACCATAAAGGCCTTCATAATTCACATAACTGCCCTTTGCATACTGAGTCAATGCCCAGCACCAATCAGACGACTGTGCAAGTCCAACTGCGTAGGCGTATTTCATCAGTGCAAGCTCATCTTTGTCAGATATTTTACCTTGATTCTGTTCCAAATCGCGCATTATCCTGCAGAACTGAAGCTTGGTAGGCACCGATGAGTACAACTTAGTAGGATTGTACTGCTTGTAGATGCTCCCCTTTTCGTTGTTCGCCAAAATCCAGTCCTCCATAAACGGATTGCGCTTCAAATATTCGGTAATGTTTTGCTTTTTCCAGAACGTCGGTGCAACCTTTTCCAAATATACAATTGCCGAATCGTACTCGTGAACGCGCATATACTTGGTAGCTATCAGTTCGTTAATCATCGACTCGCCTACATAACCACGACTTACAAGCGACTTTTCCAACTTGGTTTTGCCTCCCGACTTTACAAAATCAAGAAAATTCTTCACATTACCAACCGAAGTAGTGTCGAGATAGCGGAAACTCATAGTATAATAATCCCAACTGCCTGTTTTATCAGCATCTTTGCGCATTTTTGCTCGCTCATCCTTGTCGTAGCAATGCACCTCGTCGAAAGCATTTAGTAAAACTGCTGCCATATTGGAATTTCCAGCATCGACATAATGCGGAAAAGCATTCCTTAGAATCACTCGTCCCAGCATATCTAGACTATGCTCGTTTCCGCGACCGTTGTTCGCCCATAAGTGGTCCAGATCGTAAACCTTCTTCAGAAGCCAAGGCAAATCCCTATTCAACCTGTCGGCATAGTCGGCAGCGTCGGTCATAGTGGAATTGTACAGAAGACGGAGCATTCGTGCATTTTCCTTAGCCATTTCAAGACCTTGCATATCAGGAGCTTTTTCGATTTGCTCTATAGCCTTATCTACATCGCCATTAAGGAACGAAACATGAGCAAGTGCCGACTGCCAAAACGCAGGATTGTCGGTTTTCTTTTCGGAGAGGACTTTTTCGCAGAAAGCAACAAAATCCTTGCAATCGATGGTTGCCTTCTTGTCCTGATAATTGTTCAAGTAATTCTGTACAAAGAACATGAAAGCCTTCGAACTTGGATTGGCTGCATATAGTTTGCGCATAAAGTCAACATCCTTCTTGAAGTAATGCAGACTTTCCCAATCATCGTATTCGGCATAAATGTCAGCGGCTTTTGTCGCTTCGTCGGTATAGAACAACGCACCTGCATAATATAGATAGCATTTTTTCATCAGCTCCTTGTCGCTCCATGTTGCACCGTAGTTTTCCCAAACTTTCATGCAAGCATCATACTGCTTCAGATAGAACAAGATACGCATGTGCAAATATGTAAATCTTTCCTTCAACTGCGATGATGACTTGTCGCACATCTTTTCAAGGTCGGAAACCCAGCGAGCCATCTCATCCTTTTCTGCAGGCTTTGGGTAGTACCAAGAATCGCCCATCCTTTCCGAAAAAGTCTTGTTTATAGTCCAGTAGCGCAAGGCTTCCTTATCCCGCTCTTTGTGCATATAGCTGAAAAATCCGTTCTTACCATTGTCAATATCATCAACACTACACTCGTACAAAGCCTTTTCTATTTCCGACTTTTCAACCTTTCCGCCAGTATAATCGTACCAGAAGTCAATATTACTCTTCCACAATTCGTCCGGTTCCCACCAGTTTCGTACGCCACTATCGTAGGTCTTGAACATATAAGTCCACTCGCCACCTATTACCTCAACATACCCACAGGCAAAAGTCACAATTGCAGATGCTAGGCACAACGCACTAACGATAAATCTTTTCCACATCATCGTCCGAAAGTTTTGAAAGGTTAACAGAATCAAGATGATACATCACAATTTGTGTAGGTGATGAAGGCAAATTTTTCAGAATCATATTCTTGGCATCAAGAATTTCATCCAGCGAGACTTCCTCATGGCGAACATACTTAGGAGTCCAATAGTCGTCTTCATCAATATTTATTTCATACTTGTTTGCCGAAAGTTTCTTGAATCTTTCTGTATCTGATAAGTCGTATTTGTCGTACTCGATGCCCCTCATATATTTTTCGCCTTCATTGTCGTAGCTATCGCTGAATGTAACATCCCACGAGAAGCATGGGAAAGCTACCGACAAAGGCAGTTTGTATTTTCCCAACTTGCCTAAATAAGGTTCCACATCCTTTGTGTCAAGTATGGAATTATTGGTTTCCCAATTGCGTATGTCGCCGGTATTGTAGCACATTAGCACACCATAGTCGGCAGCAGGAATTTCGTAGCCGAGCTGGAACATGCGGACTGTTGTCGAAAGAGCAATGCCCTTAGGGTCGAGTTTTTTCTTCAGCTCCTTCATGAATGAAAAATATTCATCCGCATGACTTTCAGTCCAGTCGCAGTCGATTTGCATCTCGCCGAATTTTATGCCGTTTACATCGGCCATGTCAATTACGCGAGCCAACAGTTTGTCGATAAACTGCGGATAATCGGCAATTGCCTCGGATGAGATGAACACCGTAGGAACAATTTCCAAATTTTGCGGAATGCTATCGAGGAAAATTGTTGTCCCCAATGGCACCGCCTGATCTCCTTCCCACGACTTGTCCACATCGAAAAATTTCACATACATCTTTTTGATGTCGTGTTTTTTTAGGAAATCGCGCTCGTAGTCGTTCATACGGAATATGGTACGCCAGTAATAGATGGCATTTCCAGCATTTTCTGTTTTCTTTTTATCATTGCTGCAACCTTGAAATCCCACAAGACAGATCAGACAAAGCACCAAACATAAAACAACGGTTCTTTTCATTTGAGTATAGTTTCTATGACGCAAATATACACACAAGTTTTATATTAACAAATATTGTTGTCCGCTAAACCACCCATTAGGTCATTCCGTAAGACAAAGCGAACCGACTAAGGAACGTGTCGTGTGAGCCTGTCTGTACGGAATCTGTTCCACGACAATACGTTAGCAGATTCCGGACAACCGATTTCACACA
>JAFZLK010000102.1 GCA_017551515.1 Bacteroidales bacterium
AACCTGCGCCTACATTGCTGAGGTTCTGCGTGGTTGCGTTGTTGTTCCAGTGGTAGCTGTAGTTTGCCGTACCGCCACTTACTGTGTTGGTAATGTTTGTCGTGCCGCCGTTGCACCCAATTGTGCCGGCTGACAACGATGCCGTTAGGGCTGTCGGCTGCGAGATTGTCACGCTGGCAGTTGCTGTACATGTGTGCGCATCCGTAACCGTCACGCTGTACGAACCTGCGCCTACATTGCTGAGGTTCTGCGTGGTTGCGTTGTTGTTCCAGTGGTAGCTGTAGCTCGCTGTACCACCGCTAACTGTGTTCGTAATGTTTGTAGTACCACCGTTGCACCCAATTGTGCCGGCTGACAACGATGCTGTTACCGCACTCGATGGTTGCGATACAGTAACAGAACCTGTAGCGGTACATCCACCAGCATCAGTAACAGTAACCCTATATGTTCCTGCTGTAACTGTTATTGTATTCGTAGTTGAATTTACGTTTGAGTTTGTTGTTCCATTACTCCATCTGTATGTATATGGTCCTACCGAATTGGCATTAGTAATAGTCGCTGTGGCCATACCATCATTACCACCACGGCAATTGACCGCAGTGCTTGACATACTTACCGTAGGATTACTAATGAACACACTTGTTGCTGCCGTACCCGTACAACCAGAAGCATCTACAACTTCGACATTATACGTGGTATTACTTGTTATATTAGTAGGTGATATTGACCCTGTTGTTTCTGTTGTATTCCAACTATATGTAAAAGGAGAAACACCACCGTCTGTGCCAGCAGTAAGAGTTGTACTTGAACCCGAACACACATGCAGATTTCCACTAATTGTTGCATCGTATGTTTGAGTTACCGCAAAATCCACCTCTATAGGACTTTCTGTACGACATCCCAAATTATCAATAACAGTTACATTTACATGCTGATTTCCTGTTGCATCTGATGGCGGATGTATAACTATTGCCGCACCACTTCCTGAAGAAACATCATCTCCATAATTACTCGGTGTTACTTCTGTACTAGCAACATATACATCGTATGACCATGGATCGGGGAAAAAGTCTTCTGAAAGCGAAATCTCCCAACTGAAAATATAGCCATTATCTTCTTTCCAACTATCACATACAGATATTTTCCATGTACCATTAAGTGGACAACCTACTAAATTTGCAAAACTTTCTACTGGATGATATATTTGTGTCATATTGGACATATTGGAAGGCTTAACAATCTTGTATGCGCCTTCACCATCTTGATGATTTGCAGTTTCATAAACATAACCATATGTTCCACCTGCGTATGAATATGCTGTATTGTTCGACCAACAATAATCCCAACCAGTTCCATTAGTCTGAAGAGAAGCATTGCATGGATAATCCACATTATCATCTCTAGATGGCACACCAAAACCTATTGGGGCATAATTCCAATCTCGCCCATTCCAAGTTAGGTGCCTATATGGCCATGTATATGTATAGTCGTCAAGTCCTGGTGGGTAATCCGATGTTGAAAATAAATCTGGTAATATTATGGAAGATCGACCATTTGGACATACTATTTTTATTTGCATATCTGATATATGGGAGTGTTCCATATTTATCATGATATAATTAATGTCGTCGGCATTCCTTATTGTTGCGCCATCGGAAAAATCGTTGAAAGTAACAGGAGATTCATAGCACTGTACATCACAATTAGGTCCATCAGGGATAAAAGTAAGATTGCTTTCTCCCAAAGTAGCAGTTATCTCGTACGACTCGTCCGCTACTTGTATCTCCGAACCAGCACCCGAACCTATAGTTATTATCCTTTCTGAACCTTGGCAAACACCGCTTTCGGCAGGACTAATCTGAGCTGGCACAGTAAGTCCATCGGAAACCCTTATCCTACCGTATGCGTATGCAGGACATCCATGCTCATCTCTTGCTGTTAGAGTAATGTCGTGCCCATTCTCTATCAATGGTGTATATGGCACACTTTGCGTGGTATAAGTAGAAGGATTTCCATTATGAGGATTAATATACCAGCGCCAAGAAGTCGCAGTTCCAGACTGCAATACACCAGTCAACGGCACACTACCGCCCACACATACATTATAATAATATCTACCATTACCATCAATATCAACACTGTTCATCCCTATACTCAATGTTGATGCACTACAATCGTATCCACTCGTTATATTAACCGTATAATCTTCTGCTTCTCCAAAAGTTGCAGATGCACAAGGATCAATATCGGTTGCTGAAACATTATATTGATAAACAACCCTCAATGTATGACTTCCTAAAGGAGCATCTCCTGGTATTGCCAAAGCAATTGACACCGTTGAACTTTCTGAAATACTGCCCCTTGTACCAACCCTTTCCGATGCATCAAATAAGCCGTTGTCATTAAAATCTATCCATACAGCTGCAGCATGCGTTCCGCTACCACTCGAACTTGTAAGTGATGCGGAAACAGCAGCACCACGCTCCAAATCAGTTGACATACCAGTATAATTGGCATAACCACCGTCAGTAAAACCTGTAGTATTATTTATGCTTCCTAATGAGAAATTAGCAATATAATCTGTTCCAGACGAGAAAGACGGCGTGCATGGAGGTGTCTCTTGTGTCGATGTAATATTAATCACATAATCTTCACCCTCACCATACGCCGCTCCAACACAAGGAGTAATAGTTGTGTAATCAGATGTACCATATCTAAATAACACCCTCATCAAATGACTTCCTAATGGAGCATCAACTGGTATTGCCAAAACAAATGACACTGTAGAATTGTTCGCTACGCTCGTTCCTCCTACTCGTTCCGAATCCTCAAATTCTCCATTGTCATTAAAATCTATCCACACAACAACAGAATGATCACCAATTCCATCATCCACACTAGTCAAATATGCAGTAACTACACTACCCTGCTCAACATTGGTTGACATACTCGTATAATCTCCATATCCGCCAGCTGTAAATCCTGTTGTATTATTTATACTTCCTAAAGTGAAATTTGCAATATAATCAGACCCAGACGAAAAAGATGGTGTACAATCTGGGTCAGACGCTGAAGATGTTGTTGTACAAACCTCTATGCTCACTATCCTACGGTTGGTCCCAGAATTTGCCAAACTAAATGTTACTGATGCAGCGGAACCAGTCCACGAACCATTACTGTAAAAACCAGTGTTCGCTGTTATCTCACTGGTGCCGTCGCTACTACCAAAAGTAATATTGATTGATGTAATTGGATCTGACCCAGTTGTAGATACTATGAAAGTATTGCCTGCATAGACACGCAGAGCAGTACCCGATGTGTAATATTTAGGATCATAAGAACCTGATGCAGTATTGAATGTCACACTTATATCGCTACAGATTGCGATAGGAATAGAATTCACATTAGTTTGATCAGCATACCCCAAATCAGAAAATGTGATGGTTGTACAGTCGGCACATAATGCCACCCATTGTGCATAAAGTGTTGTGTTTGCTGTTATGGAGAATGTTGCACCTGCAGAATAGCTTGTTGCTGAGCCATCAGCAGCAGTAT
Organism: Bacteroidales bacterium; assembly: GCA_017551515.1. Taxonomy (GTDB): domain Bacteria; phylum Bacteroidota; class Bacteroidia; order Bacteroidales; family ML635J-15; genus Bact-19. Next base: position 3,556 of record JAFZLK010000102.1, read on the forward strand.
TCCATCCTGCAAACTCTTTGCCCGATGGAGCCGTAAATCCATTGTTCATTACAGTTACGGTGCTACCACTCGTATATGGACTGTTGCTGTCTGTCATTGTACCAGATCCGCCATTGGAATTGTATGAAACGGTATAGGTAGTAGGAGTGGAAGGATTCGTACAAACCTCCACATCATCAATGGCAACACCATAGGTAATAGAATTACTTCCTTCATAACGGAATGTAATGTAACCACTATTATTGTTAATTGTTTCAATATCCGAGGCTGACAACGGATATGTTGTCCAGTCGGTTGTTTTTGTCGGAGTTCCCAAAACAGTATATGTAGCATAACCAGAATTGTTAGTCACATACCCAACTGTTAATGTACCATTTGAAGTATTTTCATATCTATATTTAAAAGATGCAGAAGTAATATTACTATACATTGGCATTATGGCATACGAATACTGATATGTTGTGGTTGCTGTCATAAGCAAATAATTGTCTGTATTACTTGTTATACCATTTATATATGAGTAATTGCTATAATTTGAAACTCGAGGTACATATCCCGAAGCATTGCTGCTATATGAATGCCATTCCGAAGGTACGACTCCATCGGAACTGGTAAAACTGACTGCAGTATAACCTGCAAAATCCTCGGTACCACAGTTGGTAGATGTTGATGTATATGTAAAAGTAGTTTTGGGGAGAAAAGTTTGTGCATTATAAGTAGCACTTGATAAAGAACTGCTATTGTATCCATAAGCAGATACTCCAGAAGACAACCCCGACACACCGTACCAAGAAATGCCATGATAGGTGCCATCATCATCATTATACACACCTATTAACAAGTTTCCTCCATTATATGTATAATTTTGTGAGAAAACAATCGTATATTCTCCAGTCGATGTTGGCAAAGTCAATTGTCCATCAAAAACTATCGTAGCTCCTTCTATTCCACTATAACTTCCGCCTAGCGTAGTTGCACCAACCTCCTTAAGAAACACTTTCTGATTTGTATTGTCCCATGCGCCTGTACTTGCAGAAGACACATAAAAAGTCATTGACGTAATTGTACCACCAACCATTTGTGTCAACTGATCTGCAGGAATAATACACTCACTTTTAGCATAATCATCGAAATATAAGCCATACATAGGTATGGTGGTGCTTGTTGCCGTTCCATCATACACAGTAAGTTCGTCCGCCTTCGCATTTACAATAAACTGCAAGCAAACCCAAAGAATTACAAATAACCTTACAAAGTTCTTCATAAGAATCTATGTTATATTTTCATTAACAATCAAAAAAATATTCTCTATGTGCATATTGGAACTCTCTATCAATCAATGCAATAATAACCCAATATACCTATATACACAATTTTGCGAAAATACGAAAATGTTTTTTAACATAAAAGAAAAATCTGCTATAAAAAATTGCTATTTTTTCATATAATTAAAAATATAATTATATGTAATGTTAGTATAATTATGTCCGCATTATTTTGCACTGGAAAGATTTTTTGAAAAAAAGTCAAAAATCAAGACTAAAAATCTGATTACAAACAACTTGTATATATACAACAAAAAAGTCCGCCTTGCGAGCGGACTTCGTTAACCCTTGAAAAAATTTTTATCTATTAGGAGATAAAAACAAGTGATTAACTACAAACAATGAAGATTTACTGACTGCAAAAGTACCCTATTCCACAATCCACTCTGTAATGTTCCTTTCCTCTTTCGAGAATGCAATACCGACCTTTACAACCTTCCTATCACCAGCTTCGTACGGTATCATGTAGCCGTTATCGTTTATCTGGTCAAGAGCTTCACTGGCAGTACCGTTTATCTTCAATTCAAACACGTAAACCGTATCATTCACAAACATCACAACGTCGGAACGCCCATTTGCCGATTTCACCTGTGTAAACACATACTTGCTCACCATTGAGAAGATTACATACATTATGGTCTCGTAGAACGCCTCGAAAGTAGTAAGATTGCCAAGTTCGTGGTGTCCATGCTCAAGGTATGGAATGGAAGCGAAAAACGATTTTAGGTTTTTCATAGCAGAATCAATGTCACATTTTAGCAGAGAAGTGTATAAACCTGCAACCGTATTGTTTGCAAGCATTGTATTTGCATTCTCCACAACTACAGGCAGCAAGTTAAGCATAAAACCCACACGCACCTCGGCATTCGGAAAATCAAGGACATACTGGTTCGTGACAAAATCGTATCCCTTTATCGTCAAATATCCTGACTGGTAGAGCAAAGGCAGAACGGTCTTCATATTTTCTGTAGGTGCATCAAAATCCGATGCAGACGTTGTGATTTTCTCCAACGAAAGCACATTGGTACCAAAACGTTTCATCTGCTCGAAAAGATAGGTTGGCGTTCCACTTCCGAACCAATAAGAGTCAATATCCCTGTTTTTCAAAGCCATCGTCAGGCTGAACGGGTTGAATACGTCTGGAGAATTCTTTGAAAAATTATATCCATCGTACATTGCTTTCAGTTTATCAACCATCTCGTCATACGAACACTTGTATGTGTCGGCAAGTATCTGTATATCTGGTTTGAACACATCCAATGCCTCGTCAACAGTAATTCCGCAAATGGCAGAATACTGCGGTAACATTGTTATATTGGTGATATTGTTGAGCGTAGAAAAGATTGATAACTGCGAAAACTTTGTGATTCCAGTGATGAAAACAAATTGTTCGTATGTTTCACAAGCCTTCAACGGCTGATAAAACTCCTGCATTACTCTGCGAACCTCAGCAAGTTTTTCTGGATTGTCAAGGACATCAAGAAGAGGAGCATCATACTCATCAAGAATCACCACACACTTTAACCCTGTCTGTTCGTTAGCATTGACTAATAGACATTTAAAACGTTCTCCGGGTGAAACACAAGCCTCGTCACGACCATATATCTTTTCATATTGCCTCAGCTGCCAGTCCAATTCTCGTAATATACCTTGTATGTCCTGCTTATTCTTGCACTGGCTTAAATCAAAATGCAAAACTGGATACTTCTTCCATTCTGTTTCCAATTTTTCCATTGCAAGCCCTTCAAAAAGTTCTTTCCTACCTTGAAAGTAATATTTAAGTGTTGTGCAAAGCAATGTTTTACCGAACCTTCGCGGACGACTAAGGAAGATAAATTGAGATTCCTTGGTCATATTATAAATGATGTCGGTCTTGTCAACATATATAAGGTTTCGCTCGCGTATATTAGCGAAATCTTGTATTCCAGCAGTATATAAACGAAAAGGTTGCATAAATATGTGTTATTTGTTGCAAAGATAAATATAAATATTGATAGTATGCCTTATACACTAAAAATTATTGCTTAATACAAAAAAGTCCGCCTTGCGAGCGGACTTCTTTATTTTTGAATAAGTACCTCGGCAACATATCACTGAAGCAACCAGTCAATTGCAGAGTATATGTGAATTTTCTTGCCATTGATTTCAATTTCTCTCGAAGGTGAAAATGCTATTAGCGTAAGATTGTTGCAATGCAAATCCTCGGAAACTTGCAGCAAAGCCGATGTTTCACGGTCAAAAGCCTTTTGTTTTTCTATGTCGAAAGCTACTTGTACCAATTCCTCTACCTTATTCTGATTGCAAACAACAAAATCAATTTCCTTTGCTCGCGTTGATGGTTTATAGTAATAAATATCTTGAAAATCCTTAGAACAACGGCGCAACAATTCAATATACACAACATTTTCCAATCGCCAGCCAATATTTTCACCAGCCATTGAGTAATTTCTATTGTTTTCAAGACCTGTATCAACAAGATAAGCTTTTTCTCCCACAATCCGCTCCCTGCTTTTGAATGAAAATTTTGGCAAAAGCTGTATCAAGAATGCTTGCTGTAAATAATCTACATATTTTTTCAATGTTTTATCTGTCATATCCAGCAAGTTCGACATTTCTTCGTAATTGATAGTCTGACAAGCATTGCTTATAAGCATATAGGTAATTTTCTTTAGAGCTTCTATGTTGCGGATATTAAAACGCTGCTGAATATCCTTCTGCAATACGGCATCAAGCAAACTTTGTATGTAACCACGCTTATTGCGCAACGACTGCATTTCAGGAAAACCGCCTTCGTTTATATATTCCATAAAAGCCTGTTTGCGTTCTGCCTCTGCTTTCGTTGTAATGCTTATAGTATCAACCTTATTATACACGCAATATTCTGAAAAAGAAAATGGATAAAGGCGTATTTCATTGTATCTACCAGTTAGATGCGTAGAAAGTTCTCCGCTTAATAGTTTTGCATTGCTACCAGTAACAAATATGTGAATGTTAGTCCGTAGCAAACGATTCACAAACAAATGCCATCCATCAACATTCTGAATTTCATCCAAGAATATATACTTGACATCAGTTCCATATAGCTGATATATGCAGGACAATAATGTATTCAAATCTTCTGCTTGCATATTAACCATTCGGTCATCATCAAGATTTGCGTAGGCATATTTGATTTTATGCTCTTTTAAAACCTTATGGCAAAGCGTTGATTTTCCGCTCCTACGCACCCCTATTACAACTTGTGCAAGTTTACTGTCGAATTCAAACAGAGATTCTTCTTTGCGGGAAACCCATTGCTGTGGCTTATAATTCTCCTTTTCTTCTTTCTGTTCCGCCAGCACTTGAAGTATAACCTTGTCTTCTATCATAACTATCTATTTTGCTGCCGCAAATTTAGAAATAATTCTACAATAAATTCCGATATTTTGACAAAATAATGGAACTAAATTCCGATATTTTGTCATTTTATCGGAATACAATCCGATAAAACGACAAAGACTTGTCATATTTCTTATTCATTATCAAAACATTGCATTAATACACACAAAAAAAAGTCCGCCTTGCGAGCGGACTTTTTTATTTTCGAATACAAGTTCCTTATCCCTTGAGTGCCTCGGCACCGCTAGTGATTTCGGAAAGTTCGTTTGTAATGGCAGCCTGACGAGCCTTGTTGTACATGAGCGTGAGAGTCTTGATAAGCTCGGTCGCATTGTCGGTTGCCTGATGCATTGCTGTCATACGGGCACCCTGCTCGGCTGCAAAGCTGTCGAGCACCGACTTGAAGAACTGAATCTTCATCGACTTCGGTATCATGTCGTCAACAATCTTGTCGACAGTAGGCTCAAAGATATAGTCGGATTTCTTGGCTCCTTCGCCTGCCTCGATGGTAAACGGAAGGAACGGCTCAATCTTCAGTTCCTGCGATGCTGCATTCTTGAAGCTGTTGTATACAAGGTCGACCTTGTCGTACTTGCCGTCAACAAAATCCTTCATTATCGGTTCTGCAATCTCGGCTGCAGTTGCAAAGTTGAGCTTGTCGAAAATTTCCTCGCTGTGAGCAACAATCTCGAACTTCTGCTTGGTTATAAAGTCGGTAGCCTTCTTGCCAAGGCAAATGAACTTTACGTTGCCCTTTTCGAGCTGGGTAGGATAATTCTCCTTCACGTGAGCCATAGCCTTCTTGCAGATGTTGGAGTTGAAACCTCCGCACAATCCACGGTTTGAAGCCATAAGCACCACCAGCACCTTTTCGACCTTGCGCACTTCGCCATAGTAGCTTGCGTGGTTCTTGTCGAGGCTTGCGCTCACCTCTGCCAATACATCACGCATCTTGTCGGCGTACGGCCTAATCTGCAAGACTCTGTCCTGAGCCTTTTTCAGCTTTGCCGCAGCAACCATTTTCATTGCAGATGTTATCTGCTTGGTTGACTTTACAGAACTGATTCTATTTCGTATATCTTTAAGTCCTGCCATAATTTACAATTATTTCTTGTACTTCTTTGTTAAATCCTTTGCGACTTCGGTCAGCACATTGGTAATTTCGTCGGAATATTCACCCTTTGCAAGCCTGTCCATAATGTCCTTGTGGCTTGTGTTCATAAATTCGATGTATTCCTTTTCAAATTCGCGAACCTTGTCAATCGGAACATCCTTCATCAAGCCCTTAGTGCCGCAGAAGATGATAGCTGCCTGTTCCTGAACCTTTACAGGTGCATGTTCTGGCTGCTTCAAGATTTCGACGTTCTTACGGCCCTTGTCGATTACCGAGAGGGTAACTGCATCGAGGTCGGAACCGAACTTAGCGAAAGCTTCCAGTTCGCGGAACTGAGCCTGGTCGGTACGAAGGGTACCAGCAATCTTCTTCATACACTTTATCTGAGCCTTACCACCTACACGCGATACTGAGATACCGGCGTTGATAGCGGGACGGATACCAGCGTTGAACAAGTTGGACTCGAGGAATATCTGTCCGTCGGTGATAGAAATCACGTTGGTCGGGATGTATGCCGAAACGTCGCCTGCCTGGGTTTCGATGATAGGAAGAGCGGTCAACGAACCACCACCTCTTACCTTACCCTTTAGGCATTCGGGCAAATCGTTCATCTTAGCTGCAATCTCGTCGGACTGTATAATCTTAGCAGCTCTTTCGAGCAGACGTGAGTGCAGATAGAAAACGTCACCCGGGTATGCTTCACGTCCTGGTGGACGACGGAGCAACAACGAAACTTCACGGTACGAAACTGCCTGCTTCGACAAGTCGTCGTAGATGATGAGGGCGTGACGTCCAGTATCTCTGAAGTATTCGCCGATTGCAGCGCCTGCGAACGGTGCGTAGTACTGCATAGCTGCCGAGTCGGAAGCCGTTGAAGTAACGATGATGGTGTAGTCCATAGCACCGTAGCGTTCCAAGGTCTTTGCAACGTTAGCAACGGTAGAACCCTTCTGACCGATTGCAACGTAGATACAATAAACCGGGTCGCCCTTCTCGAAGTTTTCCTTCTGGTTAATTATAGTGTCGATTGCGATAGCCGTCTTACCTGTCTGACGGTCACCGATAATCAATTCACGCTGTCCTCTTCCGATTGGAATCATGGAGTCGATAGCCTTGATACCAGTCTGCAACGGCTGGTCAACCGGCTGACGGAAAATAACACCGGGAGCAACTCTTTCCAGAGGCATTTCAAACAATTCGCCCTGAATAGGTCCCTTACCGTCGAGCGGATCACCGATTGTGTTAACAACACGGCCCAACATCTGCTCGCCTACCATAATGGAAGCAATACGGCGCATTCTCTTCACCACGTTGCCTTCCTTGATTTCGTCGCAAGGTCCTAAAACTACGGCTCCTACATTATCTTCCTCTAGATTTAAAACTATCCCCTTGGTGCCGTTCTCGAATTCGACAAGTTCGTTCGACTGAACATTGTCCAATCCGTAGATTCTAGCGATGCCATCTCCTACCTCAATAACAGTGCCGACCTCTTCCAAGTTGTTCTTGGTTGCGATGCCGTCCAACTGCTGCTTCAGTATCTGAGACACTTCGGATGGTTTAATATCTGCCATAAGTCGTATGTTTAATTAAATGTTATACCTATTAATAAATTGATCTCTGAAGTGACTGTTTAATTTCCTGCAATTGTGTCCTTACGCTCAAGTCGAGCTGCTGGTTTTCGATTCGCACGATTACACCGCCAATCATCTGCTCGTCAACCTTGTTCTTGAGGTCAACGTTCGACTTGTAAACCTCCTTGATACGGTTTTCGATGTCCTGCCTGAGGGCGTCGTTGAGAGGCTGGGCGGTTGTAATTACAACTTCCTTGCAGTTGTTCTTGCGGCGATACGAAGTCTCGAAGTTGCGGAGGATGTCGACCACATATATTTCGCGGTTCTTGTCGACAAGGAACTTCAGGAAGTTGAGCGACAAGTCGTCGATCTTTCCGCCGAACGAGTTGACGAAAAGGTTAACCTTGTCGGACTTCTTGACGATAGGGCTTGCCATCACCTCCTTGAATTCGGGCAGCGAAGCCAAAGTTTCGCGCACTACGCGGAAATCGGCATATACCTTTTCAAGCAGGCCTTTTTCCTCTGCAAGCTCGAATATGGCTCTAGCGTATCTGACAGAAATCTTGCTTTGGTTCATAACTAGTTGAATTTAATTTCCTTAACCAAATCGTTAACGAGCATTTCCTGGTCGGGAGTAGTGCTGATTTGCTTGCGAACAACCTTTTCGGCAACGGCAATCGAGAGATCGAGAACCTGATTCTTGATGTCGGCCATAGCAGCCACCATCATAGCATCACGTTTCTGTTCAGCCTCGGCCATAACCTTTGCGGCAGCCTTTTCAGCTTCCGACTTAGCCTGTGCAACAATCTGATCCTTTATTTCACGCGCTTCCTTAAGCATCTTGTCTCTTTCTGCACGAGCCTCGTCCATGATTTTCTCGTTGTCGGCCTGCAGTTTCTTCATCTCCTCGCGGGCAATTTCTGCCTGATTCAATGCATCCTCGATGCTCTGGCTTCTTTTCTTTATTGCATTGTTGATTGGCTTCCATGCAACCGTACCCAATACGATGAGCAAAGTCAAGAAGATAATGGTGGTCCAAAAAACTAATCCAATTCCGGGCGTTACTAAATCCATAACTTATATACTTTTAATTTAACTTTTTCTGTTTTTAACGGGTAGCTCCAGCCAATCGCTGGAGAACCCGTTTGCTTTTGCACTGAATTAAGCGATCAAAGCAACTACAACACCGAACAGAGCAACACCTTCTACAAGAGCTGCTGCGATGATCATTGCAGTCTGAACTTTACCTGCTGCTTCAGGCTGTCTTGCGATAGCGTCCATTGCTGCGCTACCAATCTTTCCGATGCCTAAACCTGCACCCAATACTGCCAAACCGGCGCCAATTGATGCGATTGTTGTAATTCCCATAGTAACAAATATTAAAAATTAAACATAAAAAATTCTAAATCAACATTCTACTCGTGCTTGTGCTCTGCAACTGCCAGACTGATGAACACTGCCGAAAGCATTGTGAAGATGTATGCCTGCAGGAATGCAACCAGCATTTCGAGGCAGTCCATGAACAATACGAATATTACCGATACCGGTGCTACGGCAATGGTCTGGAAGATGAATATCAGCGATACCAAGCTCAGGATGATGATATGTCCTGCCGAAATGTTGGCGAAAAGACGAATCATAAGAGCAACCGGCTTAACGATGATACCCATGAGTTCGACAACTGCGAGTATAGGCTTTACGAATACAGGAACGCCTGGCATCCAGAATGTATGGTGCCAGTAGTCCTTGTTTCCGTTCAAGTTAATCATAAGGAAAGTGAAGATGGCGAGAACCATAGTCACTGCGATGTTACCCGTTACGTTGGCATTGCCAGGGAAGAACGGGATGAGACCAAGTATATTATTAAAAAGTATGAAGAAGAACACTGTCATAAGGTAAGGCAGGAACTTGTCGGTCTTTTCGCCAAGGTTGGGGTAGATAACGTCGTCCCTTACATAGAGGAAAATCGGTTCGAGGAATGCCTGCAATCCTTTCGGACGTCCGGGGTTCTTCTTGTAAGCCTTTGCGAAGCTGATGAATACTATTAATAATATAATGGAAACGAGTATCATTGATGCTACGTTCTTTGTAATCGAGAAGTCGAGAGGTTTTTCGTTAGCGATTTCAGCTTCGGCGTTTGCCTCAAGGTATTCGAGGCTCTCGTGGAATTCCATTGCCTCGGTTGCTTCGCCGTTCTGGAAGGTAAGGCCGCCCTTGTCGTTGGCAAGGTAAATCTTGTCGTTGGCGAGGATGTAGGTGTTGTCGCCCTTGGTTACGGCTTCGTGTCCGTGGTGGAAAGCGCCCGACATGAAGAAGTCGAGATGACCGTTTGCGAAGACAATCACTGGCAGCGGAACAGCAACTGGAACTTCGACTTCCTGGCCGTTTTCCTCTTTGGTGTAGTCGAGGATGTGCCATACGTGCGAGTCCTTGATGTGTCCCATAATCAAGCTGGTGACATCAAACTTTTCTTCCTTGGCGGCTTCGGCCTGCGGTTCTTCTGTCGGTTCAGCGATATTTTGCGCGATTTCGTCCGATTCCTCAATCTGTTTTGCTGTGTCGTGAGGTTGCGCCTCTGTCTCCTGAGCGCAAACTGGCATTGCGAAAGTCAGCAATACACAAAGACTTAACAAAAACCAAACATATTTCTTCATATTCCAATTATGAATTTTATTGTAAGACCACAAATTTACATTTTCTTTTTTAGAAAACCACAACTTTTTTTAAAGTTTTTTGAAATATTTTCTAATTAACTAAAAAACAAAGGATTACATAATGCATATTTCCTCTCCCCAAACCACAGTATTATCCTCAATTTTCATCGCTCTTAGAGAGAAATGCCTTGTTTGTCCTGTTTTTTTTAATGTACAATTGATAATGGACAATGGATAATGGATAATGGGCAATGGATAATTGACAACTGACAATGAACAATGGATATTGTTTTTTTCATTGTTGAAATTATCCATATACGAAAAATCTGACGGCATATCAACTTCTATCATTTCACGGAAATCTATACCTTCATCGTTGGCAAGCTTGAAGACACATTCCTTGCAGTTCCATAAGATTGTCAGTTTTTCAAGGTCATCATCGGCTGCGGCAAGTTCAGCATCAGAAAAAGCACGGGAAGCAATACGGCGTATGCGAGATGCTATGGTCTCAATATCGATGCCTACAGGGAAATCGTGGTTATATATTATCGCTGCCATATTTGCCGAATGGCTTATCGAAATGTAGCCTTCATAGAGATAGGGCTTACGGTCTTTGTAGTGGATGGTCTGGTTTATGCCGACGGCTTTCAGCAATGCGCGTACAGACAGCAATTCTATGCGGCGCTTTGTGGCTGCACATCGCTCAATCAGATTGTTGTCCTCGTTGGTGAGGTCGCACATCGCACGAAGCTGTTCCTCGGTCTCCTCCATTTTCCAGAAGGCAAGGAGAGAATTATCGGGTAATATGTAATTTCGAATTAACAATTTACAATGGATAATGAACAATGGATAATGGACAATTGATAATGAATAATTTGTGGTGGTCGTTGCGAGCAACGACACCACATCATTCCTTCCATTCAAAACTTTCCATAAAATGTTCGATGTCCTCGCGAACAAAATCGACTACAGGAGCAAGCGAATCCTTGTTTGGACGGGCTTCAAAATATAGCGAACCGCGCATGAAATGGCTTGTGCTGTCGGTAAGGAAAAACTGCACCTGCGAAGCTACATTACCCTTGATGTTATATAGACATCCATAAACCCGTGACGAGTCTTTCTCGAAAATGTTTTCCTCGATGGCATCGGCCTTTATGGTGTGCTTGTATGCAAAATCGTGAGCATCGTTGAGCAAGGTATCGATTTCACTATATTGGCTGTTGTTTATGCCACGATAGGTCAAATACACTGTTGCCTTGTACTTTGGAAAATAAATGTCGAACCAGCAATTATCCTCCTTTTCCTTTATCAAGAATGAATATTCAGGAATCTCGAACTTGAACGGACATTCGCCATCGTACTGCTTGTAGGTCTTTTCGGGGAAATCGATGCGGAAATAGCCTTTGGGACGTGGTGCATAAGCTTTTTCGCCACAGGCGCAAAGCGCAGCAAGTCCGACGACTAGTATTATAGCAAGAATCTTATTTTTCATTGGTGTCAGTATTTTCGGTTTTTGGCAATTTCACGCGGATTTTCTTTATTCTGCGCTCGTTCGATGCCGTTACAGTAAAGTCGAAATTCTTGATGCTGATAGTCTTGTCCTTGGCCGGGATTTCCTGATTAATTTCGAGCAACATTCCGGCAAGTGTTTCCGACTCTCCCTTTGTCTCCTGAAACAATTCGTAATCGACATCCACAATCTTGCAGAAATCCACTATGCTGGTTTTGGCATCAAACTCGTAGGTGAAATCGTCAATTTTCTTGTACATGTCCTCATCGGTGTCGAACTCGTCGTGTATTTCGCCAACAAACTCCTCGAGAATATCTTCCAAGGTAACAATTCCGCTCACACCGCCGTACTCATCAATTACGATTGCTATGTGCATCTTCTTTGACTGGAAATCGGATAGCAAATCGTTAATTTTCTTGGTTTCTGGAACGATAAAGTGGGGGCGGATAAGTTTGTGCCAGTCGAAATCGGGTTCATCGACATGCGCTAGCACATCCTTGATGTAAAGAATTCCCATAATGTTGTCGAGGTTGTCCTCGTAAATTGGAATGCGCGAGAAGCCCGACTCCACGATGTCGCCAATTACCTTCGAGAATTTGGTGTCGTACTCGATGGCGAAAACATCAACGCGCGAAGTCATTATTTCTCGTGCATCTAGAGACGATGAGTTTACGATGTCCTCAAGCATTTCACGGTCATCTTTCAAGTCATCCGATGCAAGCTCTATTGCTTGCGACAGGTCCTCGATGCTGATTTCGGATGTATGCTTCTTCTGCAGACGCTTCTTTACGGCATTGGTCGATTTTATGAGGATAATGCTGAACGGATAACACAAGGGTTCCAACACTCGCAATGGATAGGCCATGATTTTTGAAATTGACAGCGGATATTTTGCGGCCAATATCTTTGGAATCATCTCACCAAACAGCAAAATAATAAAAGTTATCACTGCCGTCTGAAGTACGATGACAAGCACAGGACTTTCCATCGAGGCGAAAAGCCTATTGGAGAGGAAAGCCGTGATTATCACGATTGCAATATTGATGAAATTGTTGGCAACCAATATGGTAGCGAGCAATTTTTCAGGTTCTGAAAGCAATTTCGCGATTAGTTTCCCCTTTGCGGTTTTTGCCCTGCGGATTTTTTCACGGTCGTTTGCCGAAAGTCCGAAAAAACCAGTTTCGCTTGCCGAAACAAGTCCGGAACATACGAGTAGAATTACCACAACGATAATTCCTATTATTGTCGATTGATTATAAGGGTCAGGATCCATTTTTATTTGGAGGGGCGTGTTTCAAACACGCCCGTACAATATTATTATTCTATCAATGCATTTATTAATGTTGCGAATTAGAACGGCAAGTCATCTTCTGCGCTATTTGGCTGAAAAGCAGGTGCCTCTGTTGCAGAATCCTGAGGTTGTGCAAAAGGTTCGGAAGCTGGAGCAGTCGGCTGTGCCGGCATTGCCGGTTGACCATCGCGTGCCGATTTGGGTTCCATCATGCGAATTGTGTCGGCAAGGATTTCGGTGGTGTAATGCGTGGCGTTGTCCTGTCCCTGCCAACTGCGTGTCTGCAAGCGACCTTCGAGGTATATTAGCATACCTTTGTCGAGGTAGGTTTCGCAGAACTTTGCAAGGTTGCGCCATGCAACTATATTGTGCCACTCTGTATTTTCTCGCTTTTCACCGTCCTTTGTGCGATAAGGTTCGGTAGTAGCCATACGGAATGTTGCAACAGGCGTATCTTCTTTTACATAACGAATTTCAGGCTTTACTCCAAGCCTTCCAATGAGCATAACTTTATTTAGGTACATATCAAAATATTTTTCGCAAAAATAAAAAATATTTACGAAGTACGATTTACGATTTTAGATTTTGGGATTAGCAAGCTATTCCTTTACAACCTTACGGTTTACAACGAAATCGGCTGTAGAAATTCTTACATTGTAGGTGCCATTCGACAAGTCGCCAAGCTGAAGATTGATTTCCTCGCTGTTGCTATCCACAGCAATAGTCCTTTGCTGCACTACCCTGCCAAGCATGTCGTAAACCTCGATACTGACACTTTCTCCGACAAAATTTTCCATGTGGATTGTAAGGTCGTTGTGGAACGGATTCGGGAAAACAAGAACCTCTGGTTCTCCTTCTGCTTCGCGGCAACTTGCAACCACAATCTCAGAAGCAGTGCGAGTACCATCGTAGTCAACCTGCACAAGGCGATAGTAATTGTCGCCACTGGCTGCACTGTAGTCGGTATAATTGTAGTCCAGTTGTTCGATGCTGTTGCCTGCTCCTGCCACGCGTGCAATCTCGGTGAAGTTGATGGCATCATCGGAACGCTCAACGATGAAATAATCGTTGTTACGCTCGCTAGCGGTCGTCCACTCCACGAGTACCGATTTGCCTTTACATGAAGCCTTGAAAGCAAGCAGTTCAATTGGCAGGGGATCTTCGTGGAATTTGACACTAACGATGAAATTCTTATTATAATGCTCCATCGAAACCGTAAGCGTGTCAATTCCATTTGAATCGCCGATAATAGCTATAGGAGGCTCAACATTGACAATTTTCATATCAGCAGATTCCCATAACAAGCCATTGAAATCGGCTACAGTAAAGTCATCAAGTATATTGTCACACTTTTGTGTTTCGTAAAACAGCACATACGACTTTGCCACATTGGCGACACTGTCTTTGTAAAATTCGCTAGGAATCGGGTAGCCTTCTGTTTCTTCCCATCCCGTCCATTCCGAAAGATCCAAATCAAGAAGTTCTGCTGTCATCAATCCCTCAGCAGAGCCGGCAACATCCTCGCTATCAGAATCATCACTCCTACTCAATCCCAAGTCCGCTAATCCACTTAGCACAGATATTTGATTGTCATAGTAGTTTTTCTCAATTGTGCAAAGGTCGGGATGATTGCAAGCACCGATAACGCTCGACTTGCCATAGACTGTACCTGTAGTAATATTATTTCTGATTATATCGTTTTGGTGCGAACCGCCAATAAGACCACCTACATAATGCGTCTGTCCGGAAGTGTTGCCGCAATTAAGGTTGTTTGATACCTCAACATATTCATCAGTATATCCAACAATACCTCCTACCGATGAATATGCGTCCACATTTGCAAGATTAATACATTTCTCAATCAAAATATAATTCTCCGGAGCAGTAGACAATCCTTCTGCTCGTCCTACTATACCACCAACGCACTTTGCCTGAGCACTTGTTGATGCCATGTATATGTGTCCAGTTGCCGAACAACCGCTAACTTTTGCGTAACCGACAAGTTCTCCGACAATACCACCTACATAAACATCATTCTTAGTTACGGATGTAGTAACAGTGCCAACGAAATGACAGTTGGAAACTTCGGCTTTGTCCTGCAAATATTTGGAATGAAGGCTTCCGCAAATACCTGCGACATACTTAGAACCTGTCACATTACCCATTACAGTTAAATTTTTCACTGTGCCAGTAACATAACCGAATAGACCATGGTATTCGCCAGTTGTAGTAACATTAAGTCCGGTTATTATCTTGCCATTTCCATCAAAGTGTCCGCAAAACGGATGTGTGGCATTACCTATTGCAACCCAACTACTAGCACCACTTATATTAATATCATCTGTAAGCAAAAAACTGTAGTCCGAGTAACCGCTGTATGAAACATAACCTTTATAATTACTTAGAGTTCCATTTACGGCATTTCGGAACTTTTTCATATCCGCAGGAGAGTCTATTGTCAGCACACCACCATTTTGACGAGATACAAAAACTATTTTTGAAATATTTCCAACGGTAGCTGTCAGTTCGGCATAACCATCGGTAGCCGATACTACAGCATCGCTTCCAGACACTGAAACAAAACTCCATGTGCCGTTAGTCCAAGTTGGATAAGAAGACAAGCGGAAATTAGTTGCAACCGCCTTATAATTCTCCGTACCATCGAGAAAAATAGGAGCCGATGCCAACTTGGCGAAATTCGAAGTCTCTAAAGGTTTCGGTATAGGATAAAAATCTTCGGAGAAAGACCAATTGACAGGATTCCATCCTGTTATTCCACTTGGCGAAACACCTGTCATTTCGGAAGTAAGCAAGCCAACATATTTACCTGCAATATCATCGCTTCCAGAAACTCCATCAACACAATTCCGCTGTTTGTCGTAATAGCAATACAGCATTGTTCCTCCACTGCCCGAAATTGCACCTCCCTTGCTTACCGAACCATTGTTAAGACAATACCCGACTGCAACAATACCCTTAGTCTGTCCTACAATTCCACCATTATATATAGTCGAGCCATTAACGTTTCCTCCATTCACGCAGTAACTGATATTAGCATTGTTGGCATATCCTGCAATGCCACCGGCGGTCATATCGTATGCTACAATTAATGCTGAACTTGTACTTTTCTGCAATATCGGATTACATTCGTCGGGTCTGTTTACTGCACTATGGAAGTAACCTGCTATACCGCCGACATAACAAGAACCCTTCACACTACCAGCTGTAGAACAGCCGTCAATTATTCCATAATTCAGGCTACCTACTATGCCTCCCACGTAATTCGACAAACCTGACCCTGTTATAGAACCATTGAAAGTACAATTCCTTATTTCAGCAGTACGTCTGTAATCACGCTCATCGGAGTTGCAATATCCAGTTATGAATCCGCATATACCACCAACATAATTCTTGCCTGATATTGTTGCTGTTTCTACATTAATATTACTGATAATAACTTCATACACAACAAGTTCGCCATCAACAATCTCACCTATTGACCTTACATTTCCAAACACCCCCCTGTAGTCAGACGAACCAGTCATTTTTAAATTTCTAATAATACAGTTGTTTCCATTTACGCTTCCGCAAAAAGGTCTGGCTGAAGTCCCTATTGGATTCCAAGTAGTACGATTTGCCATATCAAAAACCAGAGGATTAGTTGGGTCATCTCCAATATTTATGGTTTTTCCTGCAAATGTCTTTACTTTAGTATTTACCAAATATGATAATCCTGCCAATTCTTCAGGTGTAGTAATAGTATATGTTTCGTCCGATTCATGTCCATAATACCAGTCAGTATTCTTTGTTCCATCCCACACAGACTGTGAAAAACAACTGACAAAGCACAAGAATTGTAGTACCAAAATCCAAAGTATAGCTTTCGTCGCAGTTGCCATATTCATTTTACTATATCCTCCAAAAAATTTTGCGCAAAGATAGTAAAATACAAGCACTTACGAAAGAAAAAATATCAGTAAATGCAAAAAATAATTTGCAGTATTATTATTGCTTTATAACCTGCTTGTTGAATACATAATCGTTGGCACTTAACCTAATGTAATATGTGCCATTAGAAAGCTCTTGGAGATTAAGCGTTGTTTCGTTGTTGTTATCTGAACAAGATACGTTTTTTGTCATTACCATTTTGCCAAGCATGTCGTAAACCTCAATGCTGATAGTTTCTCCGGCAAAGTTTTCCATGTGGATTACAATGTCGTTGTGAAATGGATTAGGGAAAATTTGAACATCGGTCGTACTCTCTGTTTCGTTACAACTTGCAACCACAATCTCCGATGCAGAAAGAGTTCCATCGTAGTCAACCTGAACAAGGCGGTAGTAATTGTCGCCACCTGCTGCATTGTAGTCGGTATAATTGTAATCAAGTTGTTCAATACTATTGCCAGCACCAGCCACACGTGCAATCTCGGTGAAATTGATGGCATCGCGAGAGTGCTCGATTATAAAGTAATCATTGTTGCGTTCCGAGGCTGTTGTCCATGCAAGGTCGGCAGATCTGCCGTTGCAGGTTGCTGAGAAAGAAAGGAGTTCGATAGGAAGTACAGTGTTGCTATCGACAGAGCCGAGCGAAAGTATCTTGCTACTGAACGCCCTTGTTGCAGGAAGCGTAACGCTTACAGATATTGTTCCGTATGGGTTAGACGAAATGGTATGTCCTATGCCACCAACATTCTCCCAGCAAGAGCCATTCCACAATGCACCGTATATGTCGTTGCCATCGTGAGTTGGACTAACCGAGTTGAAGTGCGCTACGCTATCCACAGACGAAACAGTCAATATAGCTTCAAGCGGGCTGGATGTGTGTACATCCCAGTATTCGAAGTTGCTTACATGAACAAAACGTGGATTGTTGTCGGCACAGTTGTTGTTTTGGTTCCACCAGCGTGGATATTCATCTATTGTAAAGCCGTCAGGATTATTGAAATACTGTACCGAAACATTTGATGCATTGCTCATGCCCTTTATCTTGCCAAGCGTTCCATTGCTACCTGTCGGGAATGTAAAACCATTTGCGCTACCCATCTTTGTAACCATTCCTTCGACATAGCTGTTATATGTCAAGTTTTCGTTAACGCTTGAAGCTTCGTTGAATGTTACAACATCTTTCCTTACAATACCATTTGTAAATGTTGCCTCGCCGTCAATCATTATAATTCCTGCCGGAATAATGTCACCGCCCTGATTGTTGAATACAACATTCCCTAATTTAATGTTGCCACTTATTGTCTGGTCTCCACCATTGGTTAACGAACCGCAGAATACAACAGTACCATCAACAGCATCAAAGGTTCCAGTATTTGTAAGGTTACCGGCAATATTCAAGATTTTGCCAGTAGGAACCGTGAGTCTTGCGTTACTTGCAATGGTTATGTCCTTGGCATTTGCTTCGTTTGTCTGCGTCGGCCAGTTAGAAGACACGCACTGGGATGAACCTATATATATATTAGTTTTAGTAGAAGGCATATCATCTGCAATCGAAAAACCGTTGTCGTAAACATACCAGTTGGATGCTGTATTCCAATCAGTTGTGCGTCCTCTCCATATATAGTCGTATGAAGATAGACTTTCTGCCGGCATTTGGAAATTAACAACTGTATCTTTTGCATGGGCACAGGTAGAATAATTGGGAGAGAAGGTGAAGGTCACGCTTGTCCCTGTTCCAGGAGCGGTATATGTTGCTCCTTCTACAGTACCTGTTGACGCTTCCCATGTCCAACCTGTAGCAGAGAGGTTAACACCATACTTAGTAGTTGTTGGCAGAGTTATCTGGTCTCCCTGACAAACGGGATCAATGTTGAATTCCACAACCGGCTCCCATATAGCGTATAGGTAATCATCGCGCTCATACTTATCAGAAGCTACTTTGGCAACTTCATTAGTATATGTTGCTTCTTTGTAATATTTATTATTATCTTTATTGTAATACAAGAAATTAGGGGTACATTCGCTGATGACAGTCGGCAATGATTCAGAGGGAAGCACATTCTTTTTGTACCATCCTTTGAAAATGTAACCAGTGCGCGTTGGTGCAGGTGGAATAGATGTTGTTACCGTCCCGTTGATTGCTAGTGATGGTGCTGCGGCACCTGTACCGTCTATCCGCACTGCACTACCAGTGCCATCGTTCATAAGCCATTTGATAAACGTATATGTAGGTCTTTCCACTTCCACATACTCAGCACGAAGCCTAACAGTATAGTTAGCCCTGAACTCCGTATGGGTGAGATCGGGCGCTGTCGGATGTGTTTCAATAACATAACGTTCAAATCCTGTTTCGATATAATCATTGGGATGCTCTGGATCGTACCACTGCGTGATTTCTCTTAGAGCATTAGACTTATGCATGGGGAAATGAGCACCAGGGTAAATACGATAATCGGGAATATCTTCATAATCACCAGTAGTTGCATTGTAATGCTGCAGTACCCAGTGTGAGAATTCTTTGGTGGCATCCCCATACTCACATGCATTAGCCGCTATCGCATTTACATTGTCTTGATACAAATGCGAATCAATTGGCACTGTACTGGGATTTCCACCATTGGCAACATATTCTACTATAATACCATCGGCACCACGCAGTTTTGCACGCCATTTGCCATAAAGATTATACTTCATGGTAATCCAGAAGCGGTCAGAACCTTCATTTCCAATAATATCGGAATTATAAGGATTAGGGGTTTCTGGTGTAGGAGTGATGTTACCCCATCTATCCATAGGATCAGTATAGTTCTCAGGATCGGTTTTGTCGTATGGCTCAGTAACCGTTACCTCATTCAACACAATAGCATTCTCGCTGAAAGAATGGAGCAAGTTCGGGTCGGTGTACCAGCCTACAAACTCATAGTCATCGCCAATACCTGTAGGCGCACTAATTCTACCTCCGTAGTTGATACGGAAACACATCGCCTGATTATCTGCCCCCCAGTCAAGGTCGGTGACTTCTTCAGCGTTGGGGTGCAGGAATACACGGTACTGAATCTGCCTCCACTTAGCATATACGGTTATATTCGCCGAAGACATCCTAGTGTTGAAGTCGAAAAGATGCGTACAAGGTTCGTCCGAATACCATCCCTCAAATACAAACCCTTCTGGAACATCCTCGGGATCAACGGCATAAGTACCATATCTTTTTATCGAATCATCATAGGCGACCCCCTCAACTCCATGAAGCAGTCCTCCAGATGCATAGTCAGACAATTTCACTCCGCTACCATTATAGTAGGCTCCGCTCATGTAATTGATGCTATATTCGTTACGAGTATAATAATAATCCATTATATTATTACTTCCTCTCCGATTTCCAGAAACATTATCAAATCCTATAAATGACGGTTGATGCTGACCAGATGCATCAGATCCAGATCTTGCATCTATTTCATACTCCAAATAATATTCTACACTATTGACTGTAGTGTCAATTCTTCCAGTATAGTCTTCTCCGTCAACCTTGGGAAACCATATATTGTATGTCCAGTCATTTGCATTATTAGAATATTTAGCCACAAGATAATTGCCATTGGAACTAGTTAAATTCCCCAGAATCTGCTCATTCATAACAGATATCAAACCCTTGACAGAACCTTGACCAGAAACTTCTTCACGCCCATTTCCTCTTGCCTCTGCTCCTATCATCAATACCCAACTGCTAAAGCGTAAACCATTAAAATCAGCGAATTTATCATATTCTGGCCACTTTTCCACAATACTCTGACCATACTTGGCAGTAATTGGATAATAATGATAGGTATAATTCCCCATTACTGTATCCCTACAATTTGTATAACTACATTCTGGATGACTGCTGTATGAACTAGACGTCCATTTAGCGCACAAATAATTATCACCTGTTGCAGAGCTATTTTGGTCTAATGACAACTTATTGGTTGCATATTGATATTTATTGCTGCTATTTTTACGATAATAAATAAACTTAACCGTATATTCTATTCTGTCATAATAGACATTCACAAGAGTATTGCCTTCGGGGGCTATTCTAACATTACTGTTAAATTCCTTGAGGTAAAAACCAGTATATTGCTTAGGCGTTCCATCAATACTGGCGTATCTCGCATTACCAGAGCCATTTGCTACAATAGTGCTAATCAAGGAATTTGAGTTACCCGTAAGATTAATCGCTTCCTCGAAATCGTAATATTCACATGATACGTTCTGCTTCCAGATGACGACTGTATAATTGGCGGTTAGATTAACATTCCATTTGGCATAAACATGCGTGGTTCCTGCAAGTTGACCGCCAAATCTGAAACGTGTACCACCCGGAAGACCTCCATCTTCGGCAGGAGCTTCGGTCCACCAGCCGTCAAACGTGTAGCCGTTTCGCAGCATCGTCAACGACGGTGTCCGCGTTGTATCTCCAGCGCAAATAAAGTCGGCAGCCTTATAGGTTGCACCTTTACCGTTCTCGTGGTAAATAAGCCAATACCCCTCGGACACATTAACATCAAAAACCACATCACCAGTTATCGTAATGTTGGTTTGGTTGGGATAATTATGCGCATCGTCTGTATGGCCAGCGATATGTGTTCCGTCTGCATGGGTTTTGACCTGCCAGCCTTCAAAGTTATGAGTGTTGTCGCCTGGGGTGTATGCAGCATCTACCGTATAACTTATGCTGGGATTGCCGGAGTCTGCACGAAACAGCAAGATGTCGGTATTGGCAATAGCATCTTTATCTGCCAAATATGTCACTGTATATGACTTGAAAAGCATAGTGTAAAAATCCAACTCAGTACCATCGGTTATGCCAGCGTTCAGCCTGTTGGTAATACTGTCGCGCACTTCATCAATCGTCAAGGCACTTGGAACATCATCCTTTGTATAAGCTTCTTTTGCTATCCAGCCCCTGCACTGCACGCCACTTGCAATAGTACCAAAACCAGGATTATAGACTATGCGGTTGAAGTCGCCTTGGGTAATGTCAAGTTTCTTTACATAAATCGTAACAATTGTGCCGTCAGCCTGGTGCAATTTTACCTTCAATCGGTTATATTCTTCGGCCTGTGCCACAATATAAACCGAGAACGAATGTGCAGGGAAGGTAATTTTGCCGTTTTCGGAAGCCACGGTTGCAACAAACTCAAGACCATTGGTTCCCTCATGGTATATATCAAGTAGCTGTCCATCTGCGAAATTAGGATCTTCCATGGAAACTATTGCAGGTTTTTCGGGTTCGGGCTGCCATTCCTGTCCGTCCTTGGTGATATTGATGTCGTAGGCACAATACAGCTGTTTGCCGTTCGGAGATGTTCGCTCAACGGGAATAGCATCCACCGAGGCATCCTCTACGCCACGCACTTCCAAAACCAAAGAATCGGCATCGGAAATCTCACTACCTACTGTAACTTTTGCTTGTCCCCACACCGTGCCACCAAAGAGAAGACAAAGAAAAAATAAAATCACAATGGATTTTACCCGCCATTGTATCTGAATGTTCTTTTCGCCATGCGAAAATTCGCAAACCTCATTAGGGACACACATCATTTATCTATTACGCATAAAGTTAAAATCAAATAATCACACACAACGCTGATTATCAATATTTTAGTTTAATTCTATAGCAGATTTAAACTTGGCACGAAAATACTATAAATAAGTAGCTTTTCCTACTACTAGATTTTTATCGCAGAAACTATTATACAAAACCCACAACATACCGAAATAAATTATATATATATATATATA
>JAFZLK010000103.1 GCA_017551515.1 Bacteroidales bacterium
CCATGATTTGGATTTGCTGAAACTACAGTAATCGTGTAGTTTGTGACATGCGAAATCTCCGAGAACGATGCCAAATAGATAGCATCTGATGTAACAGTTATCTCGCGTGGGTTGTCAGTATTTCCATCATCCCACGATGCAAATTCATACCCTTCGTTAGCGTTTGCTTCGATGAAAATTACAGAACCTTCCGGATATGTTCCGCCTCCTGCAACTGTACCATGATTTGGATTTGCTGAAACTACAGTAATCGTGTAGTTTGTGACATGCGAAATCTCCGAAAACGATGCCATATAGATAGCATCTGATGTAACAGTTATCTCGCGTGGGTTGTCGGTATTGCCATCATTCCACGAAACAAAGGCATAACCGTCAAATGCTTCGGCGGTAAGTGTTACAAGATAGCCTTCAGGATATGTACCGCCACCAGAAACCATGCCTTGTGATGGATTTGAAGCAACTGCCATAATAGTGTGTTCCGGGAAAAAGCCATTGTCAACTACATTGGAACGAAGCGAATTTTCATTTTCTCCGTCCTTAGCTCCAGAATTTCTTACGACCACAACCTGATAGAAGAAACCTGTATTGTTTGGATTGTCGCTATCGGTAAAAGAATTGAGGTTGGATGACACTTCTCCGATTACAATCATGTCCTGTATGCTTGTGCCTCTGTAGATTTTGTATGATGGGAAGTCCATACCTTCGTAATGCGACCAAATCAGGTTCCAGTTGTCGCCGATACCACGGTTAATTGTAAGATGCATAGTTTTGTGCGGCTCACTCATAGGCGACATTCCACCGCATTCATCAATTGCGCAAACCTTGTAGCGGTATGCACGGGCAGACGGATTCGCGGTCTGGTCGATGCACGAACGCACGCCCGGACGGTCGATGTGCTTGACACAGGTGTATGTATTGGCAACATTGCCCTCTCGGTAGATTTCAAAACCAGCAATGCCTTCTGTCGAGTTTACACTCCACTCAATTACATTGCCACCGCTACGGCTCGTTCCAATGCCTTTGATTTGCGGAGCATCTGTTAGTACGGTGCTGTAGCCGACAGATGTTTCATCTGAATATCCGTGACAACCGTGCTCATCCACTACCTCAACATAGTAGTTGCCAGGAGAAGTTACAACGATTGAATTTGTTGTCTCTCCATTCGACCAGTTGTACTCGTTATACTCGCCAGCCGAAAGCGTAACGCTTGTAGTCTCAGGATTGCAGGCGTCGAGTATGCCGTCAACTGTGATTTCTGGCTGAGGTAGCGGATAAATTGTAAGGTGTAGCGTTACAATGCTGTCGGCGGAGTTCATAGCCGTGAAAGTCTGTATGTGGTCTCCGCTTTCAGTATATGTTATGTCATTCCAAGTATAATTGCCACAGACACTTGCCGTAACTTCACTATATATGCTCGGAATTGTTTCTAATACAAATGTTGCGATATATGTAGCATCTGATGTTACAACAACATAGTGTGGATTCTCTGTACTGCCATCGCTCCAGTTTACAAACCTGTAGCTTGCTGCAGGCGTTGCGGTAAGTGTAGCAGTGGAATTCTCCAAATATTCGCCACCACCCGAAACAGCGCCAAAAGTTGAATTGTTTGAAAGGACTGTGATCGTATAAGTAGTAGGACAGATAACGCTCTGCTGTATGCGACGGAAATTGTACCAGAAATCGGCTTCCTCGTATGCTTCCACCGTACCACATGGCACTACAACTGGAATATTTAGCGATAGATTTGAATCGAAAGTCGATGCGTATATTACAGGCGGATTGCTTGCATAACTTATAATGCTATCGAGCGAAATGCAGTTCTTGAAAGCATTGTTCGGTATTGTCGTTACATTTTCGCCAATCGTTATCTTTGTCAGATTATTTGTGTTGAACCAATTGTTGATTGTTCCTGTACAATTTTCTGCATTGAAATTTAATGTCGTCAGTCCATTGCAACCAAAAAATGCCTGATTGCCAATACTCGTAATAGAATTGGGGATTGTCAATGTTCCTGTCAATCCGCTACAACCAGAAAATGCAGCATCGCCAATGCTTGTAACCGAATTGGGGATTGTCAAAGCCCCCGTCAGTCCGCTGCAATTGTAAAAAGCAGATGATCCGATATTCTCTACACTATTGCCTACTGTTAGCGAAGTCAGCCCGATACAACCAGAAAATGCAGAATTGCCTATGCTTGTAACAGAATTGGGAATTGTCAAAGCCCCCGTCAGTCCGCTACAGCCAGAAAATGCAGAATATGGAATATATCTTACATTTTCGCCGATTGTCAAGGTTGATAATGACGAACAAAGAGACCAAACACTACTTCCAATACTTGTGCAGTTTGTTGCGTTGAAGTTGACGGTAGTTAGTCCGCTGCAACCATAAAATGCATAATATCCAATGCTCGTAACCAAATTGCCGATTGTAACAGATGTGAGCATCAAGCAACCATAAAATGCACCGTACAGCAAACGACCACCAGTTATAGAAACCGACCTAAGACTGCTAGGAATATAGTATGTATAATCATTTTCAACATCAACAGGAATAAATAATCCTTGATATTCCTGATGGGTTGTCCCATCGTGCTGTGTTACAGGTGTTCCGCCTTCATAACTTGTGTCTCCGAATATATATCCGAAAAGTGTTGATGCAGATGCCGTTGTTGCAGTAGCACTACCACCGACAAAAGGTATGGTCATATCCACCAACCCACTGCAACCCTTAAATGCACCTTTACCAATGCTTGTTACTGAATTGGGAACAGTCACCGATGTCATTCCGCTGCAACCAGAAAATGCATAATAGCCAATGCTTGTAACAGAATTGGGAATCGTTACCGATGTCAGTCCGCTGCAATCTCTAAATGTAGAACCGCCAATGCTCGCAACAGAATCGGGGATCGTTAATTCACCTGTCAATCCACTGCAATTCTGAAATGCAGAACCTCCAATGCTTATAACGGAATTGGGGATTGTCAATTCTCCAGTAAGTCCGCTGCAACCTAAAAATGCACCGTCACCAATGCTGGTAACTGAATTGGGCATTGTCAATTCACCTGTCAGACCACTGCAATTATAAAATGCATAATTGCCAATGCTTGTCACCCCAATAGGAATATCTATAGAAGTCAAGCACGATGCGCCATAAAACACATACTGTTTTATCTCTGTAATCGTATTTGGAATGACTAAATCTGTAACGAGGTTATTGTTTACATAAAGATTATGTGCATATAAAAGTGGATTAGCATATCCATTGCCAAACGATAATTCGCACCACTGCTCAATACTTCCTGTATAATAAGCAGCAGTCAGTCCGCTGCAGCCATAAAATGCAGAATTGCCAATATTTGGAACAGAATTGCCGATTATTGCCGATGTCAACCCGCTACAACCGTAAAATGCAGAATTGCCAATGCTCGTAACAGAATTGGGAATTAAAACCGATGTCAGTCCGCTGCAACCAGAAAATGCACTTTCACCAATGCTTGTGACGGAATAGACAATACTATTATACTCAACCGATTCAGGAATTTCAAGTTCACCAGTAGGATAAGTTGAATAATAAGGAGATGATGCATTTTCATAAGTCACCTTCACCGTAGAAGACACTGTATCAGAAGTAATGTTATAATACAAAGTCTGTCCACTTTCGCATACAGCAGAAAAATCGTAGGCAAAAGCACTGCCACCAAACAGGATGGCAAAAATAAAAATTGTAAAAAGTCTCTTCATTATCAATAAATTTATGATGTTCAAATTCAAATTGAAAAATATGAGGCAAAGATAATGAACTGAGGAGGAAAAACAAAGAGAATTGGATTTTGTTTTTATGTGGCTTAAAATCATTGAGACGCGATGTCATGCACCACAACATCAAACAACCTTAAACAATCTCACCCCAAAAAGGCTAACAGGCAGACAGGCTTGAAGGCTAAAAGCCGATTTTAAACCTTTAAACCATTTTGAACCTTGAATCATCAAATCATTGAATCCTCAAATCTTTTAACACTATTTAAACATTAATCTAAACTAATTTTAGTTTGAAATACATACGCAATACCTTACTTTTGCGTTTGCAAATAAAAAACAAAGGCACATGGATAAGAAAAAACAGAATTTACCCTCACTCATTCTCAACTGCGTAGCACTCGGACTGAGCGTAGCGACCGTTGTACTAAGCATATTGTCGAAGGGCACAATTAAGGACATAATAATGATGATGTCGTCGGCAATAGTATGCCTGTCGGCTGCAATGCTGATTAGAAATAAGGAATAAGTTAAACGAATAAAATTTCAAGATATGGAAATTGACATAAGAGAACTTAACGAAAGAGTTCAAAGAGAAAGTTCATTCATCGACATCGTTAACATGGAAATGTCGAAGACTATCGTTGGTCAGAAACATCTGGTCGAAGGTCTGCTCATCGGTTTGCTTTCCGACGGACACATTCTGCTCGAAGGTGTTCCTGGCTTGGCAAAGACATTGGCAATCAACACGCTTGCAACAGCAATCGATGCAAAATTCTCGCGTGTGCAGTTCACCCCCGACCTATTGCCTGCCGACCTTATCGGTACTATGATTTACAGTCAGAAGAACGAGGACTTCATCGTGAAGAAAGGTCCGGTTTTCGCAAACTTCATCCTCGCCGATGAAATCAACCGTGCACCGGCAAAGGTTCAGTCGGCTCTGCTCGAAGCCATGCAGGAACGCCAGGTCACAATCGGCGAACACACCTACAAGATGGACAACCCATTCCTCGTAATGGCAACACAAAACCCGATAGAACAGGAAGGTACATATCCGCTTCCAGAAGCACAGGTTGACCGTTTTATGCTGAAGGTAAAAATCGACTACCCAGAATTCGAGGAGGAAAGACTTGTCATCCGCTCAAACCTTGCAAAGCAGAAAGTACAGGTAAACCCAGTGCTGAAGCCCGAAGACATAGTGAAAGCACGCGAAGTTGTTGCAGATGTTTACCTCGATGAAAAGATTGAACGCTACATCCTCGACATCGTTTTCGCAACCCGTTTCCCCGAACGCTACCAACTCGACAAACTAAAGAGTATGATTGCCTACGGAGGTTCTCCGCGTGCATCCATAAACCTTGCCAAGGCTGCAAAGGCATACGCTTTCATCAAACGCAGAGGCTATGTAATCCCCGAAGATGTCCGCGCCGTTTGCCACGACATTCTCAACCACCGTATCGGACTTACCTACGAAGCCGAAGCCGAAAACATCTCAACCGAGGAAATCATCAGCGAAATCCTCAACAGAGTTGATGTTCCGTAGTATTTGCTTCATTGGTGTAAAAAAACGAAAAAAAAATGCCTAAACTCACCCAGAAATGCAATCCGGCTTTGTCTAAGCATTTTGAAACCATCTGAACTGGTTCTTGGAAATGCAATCCAAGACAACATTCAAATGAATTTGTCGCAAAGGTAAGAATATTTTAAACAAATTGGTTTATTAAATTTATTAATAAATTATGGATTCATCGGAACTACTGAAAAAAGTCCGCAAGATTGAGATAAAGAGCCGAATGCTCTCCAACCATATCTTTGCTGGCGAATACCATTCGGCATTCAAGGGCAAAGGTATGACATTCAGCGAGGTGCGAGGCTACCAGTACGGCGACCCCATAAAGGACATCGACTGGCATGTGACGGCAAGGTTCAACCAGCCGTACATAAAGGTGTTTGAGGAAGAGCGCGAACTTACCGTTATGCTTCTTATCGACGTTAGCGGTTCGGAGGACTTCGGCACACGCGCAAAGCAGAAGAAGGACCTCATAGCCGAAATCGCCGCCGTGCTTTCGTTCTCGGCAATAGAGAACAACGATAAGATTGGCGTAATATTCTTTTCCGACAAGGTTGAAAAGTTCATCCCGCCACAGAAAGGCAAGAAGCACATACTTCGCATCATCCTCGAATTGCTTGACTTCAAACCCGAAAGTTCGCAGACCAACATCAACGAAGCTCTCAAGTTCCTCACCAACGCCATAAAGAAGCGTAGCGCTGCATTCATAATCTCCGACTTTATGTCGCCCGATTTTTCCGAATCGCTGAAAATTGCCGCATCGAAGCACGACATCGCCGCACTGAAGGTTTACGACCCATTCGAAGAAAAACTGCCAAATGTGGGACTTGCCTACTTCCGTGATATGGAAAGCGGAGAAATGAAATGGATAGACACCGCATCGGCGAAAACCCGCGACGAATACGACCGTTGGTGGAAGCAGAAGAACGAAGCCGCCGACCTCATTCTCACAAAGGCGAAAGTTGACAAGGCCGTCATCCGCACCGATGGAGACTATGTAAAACCGTTGATTGCACTATTTAAAAACAGATAACCGTGAAAAAGTCAGTTGTTACCTTATTATTAATCGCAGTCGCACTGATAGCATCCGCCCAGAACTACAACATCTCGGCAAAACTGCAGAACGACAGCATAATCGTAGGAGAGCAAACGCTAATCTCGATAAGCGCAGACATTCCCCCGCAGTCGCAGGTGATACCGCAACAGTTCGCCGACACCATTTGCGACAAGATATTCCTCATCAAGGACAATGAGGCAAAAATTGATGGCGGAAAATACACAAAGGACTACCTCATAACCTCGTTCGACACAGGCATAAATGTAATTTCGCCGATAAGGTTTATGGTTGTTTCAGGTGCCGACACAAACGAATTCTCTACTGCAGAACTTTACCTCAAGGTCAATCCGTACATCCTCATCGACACCATTCCGCGCGACACAATTTTTGCACAAAATTCAGGAACGGTTCTGTTTGGCAAGGACGGCTTCAAGAACGAAATCGAGCAGTACATCCCCGACTCCATCAAGCAGTCGATGTCAGCCGACACGCTACAGATGCTCCGCGAGGAAATAAAGCGCCAGATGATACAGCAGTACGCTTCGCAGGTGATGCAGACTGGCTTCACCAATCAGCAGCAGATTGACTCCATCGCAAATGCCGACTCTCACCGTATGTTCGTAGTTGACAAGGACATAATGGAAACACACTATGTTTACGGAAGTGTCGATTCGGTATTCGTGCAAGAAGGTCAGAAAGTTGAGAAAGGCGACATACTTTTCACGCTCTTCGAGATTGAAGACATAAACGACGAACTCTACAACACGCCTTTCAACTGGGCGGAATTCTGGTACGATGTGAAGACATTTTTCTCGAAATTCTGGTGGCTGATATTGCTGGTAATTGTTGCCGGAGCGATAATTTTCTATGTCATCTACCGCAAGAAACACGGCAAGTCGCCGATTCCGATGATTAAAATCAAACCCGAGCGTCCAGCCCACGAAATTGCATTCGAGAACCTTGAACGCATCCGCAACGAAAAGATATGGAGCCGCGGACAGGTGAAGGAATACCACGTCCAACTCACCGACACCATCAGGACATACATCGACAACCGCTACGGCATTGATGCAGAGCAGATGACGACATCCGAAATTCTCGACATGTTCAACGCCGCCATTCCAATCGACAGCGAAGACAAGATGCGTCTGCGCCAGATGCTTGAACTCGCCGACAGCGTGAAGTTTGCGAAGTTCCAGCCGCTGCAGGGCGACAACGACCTTTCGCTGCGAAACGCATTCGACTTTGTAGAACACACCAAGGAAATCATTGTTAACGACCCCAAGGTAATAAACGCACAGGCAGAAATAGAAGCCGACAAGATTACCACTGAGGAGAAAAACGACAAAGAGGCATAACTCAAAAAAGGCGGAGAAATCCGCCTTTTTTTGCAAAATCAATTATCCTATCTTAACTCTTTATTGTGCGATGAGATATAATTATCAATTTCCTCTCTCAAATCCATACAAATCAACTCCCAGAAAGTTAGTGGTTTAAGACTCATAATTCCTTCTGGAGATTCAGGGACATCATCCATCATCACGAGACCATCAACAATTTCTTGTGTTGTCAAAACAAACGGATTCCGGGCAACTGCCCACCCAATCATTTCGGACAGGCTAAAATCTTCCAATAATTCGTGAACATCCCAGTAGTCTTTTTGCCTTAATGATTTTGTTCCTATGGCATCCAACTTCATTGCTGCAATTTCTCGCTGATCGGCAATACGCAACCCGTCATTCAACACTGGTGGGAATAGAAATTTTTCCGTATAGAACAAATCCAACTTTATAGGAGGCTCATCGTCCTCGCTCAAATAAATATGATACCCGACATTAGTCTGATTCATATATTCAGTTCCACGATGAATAGGAAACTCATTTTCAAGATATTGTCTAATTTTCTCAATAGGCATCCTTCCATATTCCATATCGGTAAACAAATCAATGTCTATCGAACGGCGATGCCCCCTTATGAGAGTCAGAGCAGTACCTCCTACAAGCCGAAAATCAACAAAGGCATCTGCATTCATTAATTTTCGCAGTATTGAAAGCAACGATGTTGAAACACCTTCATAATGCAGTTTCATACTTAGCCTCCTTTATATACCTGCAATTTCGCCTAACATGATCGTACAATCTAAATCTCTGCGGCATACTTGCAATTTTCCTTACAACCTCACATCCATAGAATCGACAAATCTCCTCTACTTCTTCGCGGTTGCCATATTCAAGCACACGGGCTATTGCCCAGTCGCGACCTTTGTTCCAGTCAACCTTCTGCAAGTCAACATCCCAAAAAGTGGAAGAAGAAAAAACATCAAGATTGGGCTTGTAAATGCGACTATGCATCTTAGACATATATACATCGTGATTGGCTTGTATCATGTAAAACAAGCCTTCGCATTCAATTTCCAATGCATTCTCTATTCGAATAGAGATTTCCGGAGTAAACCTCCGCCGTCCCATTATCAAATCGTTTATGCGTTGCGGTAAAATTCCAGCCTTTAACGCCAAATCAACTTGCGAAACTTTCCGTTTTTTAATAATCCTATTCAGCACAGCCCCCGCTGGCACTGATGGCATACTCAAATATAAGGCAATATCTTTATCCAATTTTTTCATGCCACAAATGTAGTATATTTTTCCGAACTTTATAACCAAAATTTGGTTATTTTACAAAATTGTCTGCATTTAGATATTAAAAATCGTCTTCTTTTTCTGCAAATCATCCAAAATTTACATTCCTACAATGCGCTACAAATCAAACTTTTACAACAAAAACCGTCTAGAAAATCGTCTAAAAATCGTCTAAAACTTGTCTAAAAATCGTCTAATTTTTGTCTAGTTTATCTTTTTAGACAATACTTAATGTAACATTCTGTTTTAGTGACGATTGACTATGTGAAACCAAGCGATACCTATTCTCCAAATTTCTTTCATAAAAATATTAACGCCAACAAAACTCGTTTAAAAATAAAGTATATCCAGTTGGTTACAATTTGTAACCGACTGAAAATATCATTGTTCTTTCAGATTTGCAACATTTAACCCGATACCTTTGGCAGCAATTTCAACACAACCGTGAGGTTTCTTATTTCTTTCGGTTCTTTTTATTCAATTCCAATTCTGCTACTGTTCGGTCAACAACTTCCTGCAACTGGTATGTAGCCACTCCCAGAGGTGTTTGAATACCCTGCAACGACCATTCCACAATGGTTTTTTCCGCAGACTTGCATATAACTAGTCCAACAGATGGGTTGTCTCCATTGCCACGCAACAGTTTGTCGGCGGCTGTAACATAAAAATTAAGCTTACCTGCAAATTCAGGAATGTATTTTACTGCTTTGAGTTCAATGATTACATATCGATGCTGTGGTATGTGGTAGAATACCAAATCGGGAAAGAAGGTTTGCCCTCCTGGCATTTGCAGTTCCATTTGGCGACCTACATAGGAAAATCCCTTGCCCAATTCCAATAGGAAACGAGTGACATTGTTAATCAGTGCATCTTCCAAGTCATGCTCGTCATATTTATCATTCATTGATAAGAACTTAAAGTTGTAAGGGTCTTTCAATATTTCTTTTGCCAATTTGCTTTGTGGTGATGGTAGTGTGCGTTCAAAATTAGTGATAGCAGAACCTTGTGATTGGAAAAGTTTGGCATCTATATGAGCGTTTAGGTCTGGTCGCGACCATCCGTTATATACAACATATTTAATGTAGAAAAGTGCCTCCTCTAAGGATTGGCATCGTGAAATAATGTCAATGTGTTGTCCCCAAGGAACTTGTCCAAATATTTCTGGCATTTCTAATTGGTCAACGAATCGTTGACTTTTTGGGGAAATCTCAAATTCGCTACCAAGTTGCTGATTATTTTGGTCAACGACCCGTTGACCTTTTGCAATTCTCTCAATATAAAACATATACCATCGCTTCATATATTTTACATTGGTATAAGAGAAGCCTGTTGCATCGGGAAATGCCTCGCGCATATCAAGAGAGAACTGTTTAACCACACCTGCCCCCCAACGCTCTTCAGCACGAAGAGTTACAAGATCACGACCTATACTCCAATAAAATTCAAGCATAGCGGTATTGACACGAACAGCAGCCTTTATCTGACTTTGGCGGAAACGCGCTTTAAGTTCTTTCAACCACTCTACATATTCCTTGTCGGCTAACATTCCATCACGATGCACAAATGTTGGTTCTTCCATTGTCATTTTCAATTTGGGACAAAGATAAAACATATTTACGATTTGGCTAAGCAGAACTAAAATTTCGATATGTCACCTAATAAGGAACTCTTTACTTTCAAAAAAATTCACATTAAAGTTTTTCAGGTAGATAATTTTTGTATCTTTGTCCCTGTCTCTCGCCGGTAAGTCGCTTGCGACGGATGGGTGGGTGACAGACATATAGAAAGACGTTTACTGACGTTTTCCTTTGACGAGCCAAAATCTCGCAAATTTTGAATCATCTGTCAAAGAAAAAGCAGCGGTGAATGTCTGCGTTAGTGTAAATTGGTAATATATCAATAATATCACAGCGTGGGCTTCGCGTTGCTCAATCTTACAGATGAAGGCAATGCGAGAGCCGTGGTTCGTGGGAGCGAGTAACAAGATTCCCACGTTTTTCTTTTTGCAACTACCGTTCTGGGGAATCGGCGGAGAAAAAGAAATAGAATGAAAACTACATACAAAAGATTTCTTTTGACTATTTTGTCATTATTCTTATTTGTTTCGCTTTATTCACAAAAACTATCTATTACCGACCTGACAAATATTGTATCGCAAAGCAGTTACGAAAAGGCAGAATCAATCCTAACCGCAAAGGGATGGATGTTTTATAAGGCAGATAATGATTATATCGATGGAAATAAATTTCAAACAATAGAATTTGCCTATGGATTAACTTATAACGATAGGGCTAATGCTTGGATAATGTTATGGTGCTATAGGAATCGTCCATGTAAAGTTAGTTATCAAATGTTCGATAATGATTATTTTCCAAAAATACGAGGACAGATACAGTCGGCTGGTTTCAAGTCTAGCAAAACAAAGTTTGAAGAAGACGTTCAAAGAACCGAATATTCTAATGATGGATATTATCTTACTCTCATTAATAAGACTGAAAAAAATGATTATTATGAGCCTTCAAATATTTTCGCCTTTACCGTATTGCGTAAGGGAAGTGAAGCAGATGAAAGAAATGGTTACAAAGAAGAATATGTAAGAGGATACCTTTTTAAATACAATCTTAAAAATGGATTACTTGAGGGCAAATGTGAAGTGTCTCGCAAAAGAAAACATTGGTTTTGGGGGGTTGGAAAATCTGCAGAAGATGAAGAATATCTGAAATACTATTCAACAAATTTTATAAAAGGAAGAGAAAATGGTCAATTTAAAATGTATGATGCAAAAGGGCGATTGGCTTATGATGGACAGATGAAAGATGGTAATTTTACAGGAAAAGTCAAAGTGTATGATTTATTGGGCAAACATATTATTCAAGAAGGGTCATTTACAAATCGCATGCCTCT
Organism: Bacteroidales bacterium; assembly: GCA_017551515.1. GTDB lineage: Bacteria > Bacteroidota > Bacteroidia > Bacteroidales > ML635J-15 > Bact-19. The sequence continues at coordinate 11,926 of JAFZLK010000103.1, forward strand.
TAGACAGGAATTTATAAGTACTGGTATGAAAAGTCGCCCGTGTTCAGAATATGACTTTGTCGGCATTGATGATTTTACAGGCGTTTTACACGAATATTGTAGTGATACCCTTACGGAAGATGGGAAAGTAACAAAAGGCAAGTTTACTGGTTGGGAATATCTGAAAAAAAAGCCAGAAAATATTTTTAGAATGTATGACTATGACGATTTTGTCAAACTTGATGAACAAATTGATTTTATTGATAGCAAAGATGATTATTATAATGTAAAAGTATCATATAAGGATAATAAGCCTCACGGAAATATTCCTGTATATGATATTGACGGGAATAAGGTAATGACATTGTCGTACAACAATGGCGTTTTGAAATCATACAAGCGCTACGAGGATGGACTTTTGGTAGAAGATGGTATAACAGATTCTATTATGGGGTTTACTGGAATTAAACGAGAATACGACTACTGGGATGGTTATTTGAAGGTTGAATACAGTCTGAAAAATGATACTATAACTGGAGAAAGAAAATCATATCATTCTAATGGAAAAATAATGACGACAGAAAAATTTGTAAAGGGAGAATTGGACGGTCCATATAAGGAATATGATGAAAAAGGCAACCTAGTTTATGAATGTTCATATTCGGAAGGTTATCTAAATGGCGAGTACAACAAAAACGTTAATGATACGGTTGAAACAGGTTTCTATAAAATGGGGAAATTGGAAGGCAAAGTATGCGGATGTTGGATTTCGCCATATACAACTACCGATTCAACTGGAGAAAAAATTAGCATTAAGTTCAAATGGGATTATATTTATGTTAACGGAGAAAAGAACGGCGAGTTTCATCACGATTATTCGGATTCTTGTATTTGGGGGACTTATGCTAATGGCAAACTGGAAGGTGAATATACTTCTTGGTATCCAGATTGGAAATCAGGAAAGGTGGGCTATGAATTGTCCAAAGGCTATTATCATTCAGGCAAGAAAGATGGTAAATGGAGATATGGTAGTTACAATAATCAAACTGTACGGATTGAGAATTATAAAAACGGTTCGCCGAATGGAAAGTGGGAGTATTATGATGATGTAAAAGGGAACGGAAACTATGTTTTATATAAGGAGGAGAATTATAAGGATGGTAAGTTGGATGGACAAGTAATGTATTACATAAGAGATGATTCTTACAAGGGCC
>JAFZLK010000104.1 GCA_017551515.1 Bacteroidales bacterium
AGGGAAAAGGGAAAGGCAAACAAGGTAATACGTATTGCACTGGTAAACAAACTTATAAAACAAATATTCGCTATTATGACTGGCAACAAAATGTACGATGAAAATTTTTCAAAAAATATTTGGTAATTAACACAGTTCATGATGAACTCGTTTCAGCATCTGGTTCCGTTTTTTTTGTTTCATAGTTCCTACCGTGCTATCTTTCCACCAAAAATGCTTACTTTTGTAGCCTAAAATTCAAGCAGGAATGGAATCATTCAACATAATCGGTTTAATGTCGGGCACATCGGCTGACGGTCTTGATGTGGTCTTGTGCAAGTTCGAAGGATACGGCTATTCATGGAAATACACTCCGATAAAGGCGAAAACCTACGAATTTGACCACGATACAAAGGTAAAAATGCTCTCATTGCACACACTTTCGGCAGAATATCTCAAACGCGCTGATGTTTGGTTCGGCAATTTCTCGGCAAATGCGATAAACGATTTCCGCAAGGACATTGCAGAACGCATTGATTTCGTTGCATCGCACGGACACACTGTATTCCATAATCCCACCGAAGGCTACACAATGCAGATTGGAGACGGAAATGTCATCGCACAGAAAACAAAGTTAGCCACCATCTACGATTTCCGCAGTGGCGATGTCGCTCTCGGTGGTCAAGGTGCTCCGCTGGTGCCAATCGGTGACGAACTTTTGTTCGGACAATACGATGCCTGCCTAAATCTTGGTGGATTTTCAAACATTTCGATGCGAAACAATCATGGCGAGAGAATTGCCTTCGACATTTCACCCGTAAACATAATAATGAACGAATACGCCCGTCTGCTTGGCAAAAACTACGACGAAAACGGTGACATTGCTGCATCGGGGAAATTGATTTCTGCACTTCTAAAAGAACTTTCGTCAATAAAATACTACAAGCAGAAACCGCCGAAGTCACTTGGTCGCGAATGGGTTGAACAGACAATGAAGCCAATTCTTGCGAAATACAAGTCCGAATCTGTCCCCGACATACTCAACACCTTGTCGGTTCACATTGCAACCGAAATAGGCAAGGCAATAGACAAATGCGGTAAAGTACTAGTAACTGGCGGCGGAGCATACAACAAATACCTAATCGGCAACATCAGGCAAAACAGCGCTTCGGAAATCATCATCCCCGACGACACCACAATAAACTACAAGGAAGCAATAATCTTTGCCTTCCTCGGTCTGTTACGGCTTAACGGCAAAAACAACTGTCTGTCGTCAATTACAGGAGCAAAAAAGGATTCGTGCTGTGGAGTGATTGCAATACCATAATAATTATACATCCAAATACACAAATAACGAAATAATATTTTGTATTTTGGAATTATTTTCTCATCTTTGCACTTTGAAAATATAAATGATATGAGAATATTTTCAAGAGACACATTAGTGGAATATTATACGGAACACCCACAGGCAAGGCAACCGCTAGAAGACTGGTACGGAATAACAAAAAAAGCCGTATGGCAAAACATAAGCGACATCCGCAACGACTTCAATACAGTTGACTATGTAGGAAACGACCGCTATGTATTCAACATAAAAGGCAACGACTACAGGCTGATAGTGGTCATACGCTTTTCAAAAGGCAGAGTTTTCATACGATTCATAGGCACTCACGCAGAATACGACAAAATTGAGGATATTAAAAATATTTGATTATGGCACAGATAAAGAGCGAAGCAGCATACAGGGCTGCATTGAAACGAATTGACGAATTGCTTCCGCTTACAGGCGATGATGTTCCTGCGGACGACCCCAATATGCTGGAAATGGATATGCTTTGCGATATGGTAGAGGAATATGAGGACATTCACTACCCTATAGGTCAGCCGACACTTCCAGATGTGATAAAACTTCGTATGTACGAGCGTAATATGACACAGAAAAGTGTTGCCGAAATGCTTAATATCAGCCCATCGAGATTGAGCGAACTAATGCACGGAAAGACAAATCCCACTTTCGACCTAGCCCGCACAATTTGCCAGAAACTCAACATAGAACCCTCGATAGTGCTAGGCGTATAGTATTTTCCTAATTTTTTCAAAACATTTGTACTAACAAAAATGAAAGAATTCGTATCAAAATCAATTTATACTCTTGCTATTGCAGTAGCAATATGTCTGATTAGTTGCAACGACCACGCTGCAGAAAAAACAGAAGAGAAAATCATCGAAAAGGCAATCGACAAGGGCGTTGAAAAATTGGAAGAAGGCATAAACATCGTCTTCGACAAAGCCCGCGATTATTACAAGGAACATGTTTCCCCCGACACTAGCCAAGTTCCGCATTACGACCGCCTTGAAATTCCGCAGACTAACAAAAAAATAAAGGAGCAAGTCATTGAACACAAAGGTTATACCGTAAGTTACAACACAAAATGGCTCATTCCAAACTGGGTTGCATGGGAACTTACCGATGAAGAAGTTGTTGGTCAAGTTTCGCGTGCTGACAAGTTTGTCCCCGACCCTGATGTTACTGGCAGATGCTCAACGACTGATGATTACAAAGGTTCTGGCTACGACCGCGGACACATGGCTCCAGCCGGCGACATGAAATGGGACGCAACCGCAATGGAGGAAAGTTTCTACACGACAAACATCTGTCCACAAAACCACAACCTCAACGCTGGCGACTGGAAGGAACTCGAGGAGCAGGTGCGCGACTGGGCCATAAAGAACGAAAAAGCGTATGTCGTGTGCGGACCGATAATGAAACAAAAGTACGAAACCATAGGACAAAACAATGTCGCAGTGCCAGATTCGTTCTACAAGGTGGTGCTTATGTACAAGGATGGAAATTGGCGTGCTCTTGGATTCGTGTTTGCAAACAAGGCTGGCAACAAACCGCTTGACACTTACGCAAAATCAGTCGATGAAGTGGAAAAAATCACAGGTTTCGACTTTTTCTCCGCACTTCCCGATGAAATAGAAAACGAAATTGAGAAGAACAAATCGTTTGATGCGTTTGAAAATTAGGCGAAATGGAAAACAAAGACACGATACTGCACGACCATTGCAGAGGCTATCTACCCCACATTGAGGGCAAGCAATACCAGATGATCAACTTTCGCCTATACGACTCTGTTCCACGGGAAGTTGTCGAAAGGTGGAAAGAAATGTTGTCCCTTCTGGGTCCGCTGACTTCCAGTCAGCGCGAACAGCAAGAGCAGACTTCCTGCTTGCTGGAACAAAAGCGGACATCAAGTCCGCGTGAACCCAGAGGGCATTCATTTTCCACCTACAAAACAGAAGCAGATAGACTACTCGCCCTACTTGACAAATACGAAGATGCCGGTTATGGAAGTTGTGTCCTAAAAAACGACAATGTCGCCCAAATAGTACACGATGCCATATTCTTCTATAACAACAAAAAGTACAATGTCATCAGTTGGTGCATTATGCCCAACCATGTGCATGTCCTGATAGAATTAATTGAAAATGTATCGTTGTCAAACATATTGCATAGTTGGAGATCATTTTCAAGCAACGAGATTAACAAAATACTGAATCGCACCGGCCGGCTATGGATGCCAGAATATTTCGACAGATTCATTAGAGACAACGAACACTTCAACAACGTTGTAAACTATATCCACAACAATCCAGTAAAAGCAGGTCTTGTTGACGACCCTACGAAATACAAATGGAGCAGTGCAGGATATGCAAACTTTTCTCCAACTGTGCGCCACAAGCAAGATGCTTGTGGACCCAGTGGAGAAAAAAAGTTTACAACACCAACTAAAAAACAATCGTCAAACACTAATACAAAAATATGAAAGCACTAAAATTCCTATTCCGCACAATAATAATACTGCTAGTTATCGCAGCATTAACCATAGGTGGCTACATTGCATACTTGCAAATAAACTACTACCGCATAGATGACGGCATTGAACTGCCAATAAGCAACCCTCGCACCGAGAATGTTGAAGTAGGAAAACAATACTCCGTAATGACCTACAACATTGGATTTGGTGCCTACGACCACGAGTTTTCGTTCTTTATGGACAAAGGTCGCATGAACGACGGCACCGAGGTGTGCGGTACATACGGCAAGGCAAAAAGCAAGGATGTCGTCTCGGCAAACACCCACGGCGCAAAAAGTCACATCGAAACACACAGTCCCGACTTCTGCATTCTGCAGGAAGTTGACACCGCCTCAACTCGCAGCTTCTTCGTCAACCAGCGTGACATCATTGAGTCGGCTTTTGATGACTATTGCAGTATTTATGGCGAAAACTTCCACTCTTCTTACCTTTGTTATCCGCTGAACGACCCGCACGGAAGCGTTCGCGCCGGACTTCTCACCCTCAGTCGCTACAAGGTTGACAAGGCCATTCGCCGTAGCTATCCCGTTGACGAAAGTTTCATAACCAAATTCTTCGACCTTGACAGATGCTTCGTCATAACACGCATACCGACCAACACCGACAAGGAACTTGTGCTGATAAACAGCCACATGTCGGCATACGATGAAGGAGGACTAATAAGGCAACTGCAACTTGAACTTTTGCGCAGTGTCTTGGTCGAAGAATACAATAAAGGAAACTTTGTCATCGTTGGTGGTGACTTCAACCACGCGCTATGCGGTACAGTGGAAGCATTTGCTAGCCAGCAGCAGATTCCCGAATGGGTTTCGGTGATGGAAGACAGCGAGATTCCTGAGCATTTCAGAATCGTGGAAGCCAAGAATGTCAAGGAAGTGCCAACCTGTCGCAGTACAGATATGCCATATACCAAAGGTGTAAACTACACCGCTGTCCTCGACGGATTCATCGTTTCCGACAACATTGAAGCCGAAGCCATAAACTACGATGCCGACTTCATGTACAGCGACCACAATCCAGTGGTCATGAAGTTTAAAATGATAATGAATAATTAAAACAACCCGTAGTCTCGCAATGCATTGCGAGGCTACAAAACAAAAAAACAATAATCTTCCTATTTCTTTCTTTCTGGTTTCTGCACCTTCACATTGTCAATCTTTAGAAGATTGCCATAGCGATAAGTGCGTGTCATATAGACAGTTCCATCTGGATAATATTTGTACCAAACCTTATGTTTTTCTCCTCCTCGATATTCTCCTACGGTTTCTATTTGCCCGTTTGGATACATCCATTTATGCACTCCAACAGCATCACCGCTACGGAACGCACCTGAGAAACTCAGCTTGCCACTATCTACATAGTACGACTTCCATTCGCCAGTTTTCACATCAGAAGAATACGAACCATACTGCACGACATCACCTATATGCGACTCCCAATCACCAGTTTTCATTCCCTCGGAATAAGAGCCTTTTACCAACAGATTACCTACTGAATCATATTCCTCGTATGCACCGTCAAGAAGTCCATCGTAATAATTTTCCACACGGCGTTTGCTGCCATTAGGATACAGCCACGTCCACTCGCCAACAGGCTTGTCTTCCTCATACTCGCCATGCATTTCGGGATTTCCACTTGAATAAAAATACGACCACTCACCAGTCATTTTCCCTTTGCGATACGAACCTTCAGCATAAAAATAGTCCCAATAACCATCATACAAGCGCCATTTGCCAGTACGCTTGCCGTTTTCATCGAACAGGCCTTCGCCTACCAAAACGCTTTCCGATGTGTATTCCCTCGACTTAACCAACTTGCCATTTTCATCGTACTCCTTATGGATACCAATAGGCAAATTATGCAGAAATGAGCCTTCTGTCTTTACTCGGCCATTGTCGTAGAATGTTTTCTTGTATTCTGCAATCTCTATTTCCTCCAAAGTGGTATCATTCTCAACAGTAAACGGCTTGCCATCAACATAGCGCTGCTCAGCTACTAGCCTACCCGACTGGTCAAAATTACGCTGAACGCCGTTAACCTTGCCGTTGTAATATTGTGTTTCTGTCTTTTTTGCCCCCGATGGATAAAACTCCACCCAACGACCTTGCTTTTGTCCATTGTCATCGGTACGATTTATTTTTTGCATCTGAACAAGATAGCCTCGCCGATAGGTTATTATTGAAATAATTGTGCTGTCGCGGTCGAATTCGTAGCCTTCACCGTCGCGCTTGTCGCCAACATACTTATAAACATATTGCAAATAGCCGTCCTTGTTGTAATAAAAAGAATTTCCTTCGCGCGAACCATTCAAGAAAAGTTCCTTTGAATCAAGATAGTAAACTTTTACAGAATCATCATTGTAATAAAACTTAAAGCCATACGAAAAACCGTTTTTCTTTCCTTCACGATATGTTATCGACTTTTCAAGATTTCCGTCCTGAGCATAAAAATTCCAAATGCTGTCCAATTCGAACATTGTGCGCGTACCTTCCGACTTCAATGTGCCGTCTTCGTAATAGCTTTTCCAAAATCCATCGGGCTTGCCGTTGCGTAACATACCTTCGCTCGACACCGCACCATTAGGATAATGGTACTGCACAAAGCCATCGGTCTGCGCAAGCATCGGAAGCACGGAAAGCACAGCAAAAATCCATATCAATATTCCACGGCAAGGCTTCATCGGTATTTTTATCGGATTTCGGGCATACCCTCGTATGAATCGCCTTCGATTATTGTAAACTTATACGCATTTTCCTCCACCTGACGGTCGAAAAACATTACAGCGTTAAGATGGTCAATCTCGTGCTGGAAAATATGTGCCGTATATTGCTGGTTTATCTTCTCGACATGGAAAACACCGTCAACATCAAAATACGCAACCTTTACCCAAGTTGCACGATACGAAAAACTTCCTATCGACGGATAAGCACTGCCACTAGGAACCGACAGACATCCATCGCTACGACGTACAACCGAGTCGGAGTACTCTACAATCTGCGGATTGAAATAAAATTCCCACGGATGGCTAGCAAAAATTCCGCTACCTACTGTTTTGTCCATCCTCTGCAAACATACCACTTTGCGGTTTATGCCCACCTGCGGAGCCGCAATGCCCACACCTGTAGTCCTAGCTGCCTGATACATCCTGTTTGCAAGATAATTCCAAATTGTATCAGTAATATCTACATTTATTGATGGCGTGCGCAGTACAACTGAATCTGATTGCTCGAAAATGTTGAGAATTCGAAAATTGGAAGATTCAGAAGTGACAATGTCATATTCGTTGTCAGTAATGGGACGTGCTGGCGTATGTGCAAAAAGCAAATTAGCATCGGAAACGCCACAACTGTTGTAAGCCCACACGTACATTATATATGTAGAGCTGGAGTCAAGCGGTTGGTTGTACTTTACCGATCTTTGCGTCCCGAGGTCAACGGCTGTAGAATAATCTGCAATAGTGTTGTACTTGTAGCCTTCGGCACCTTCCACGGCTTGCCATGTCCAACGGATAGAGTCCATATTGCAAACACTATCGTATGCCACAATAAGGTCAGGACGAATATTATCTACATTTGTAAAATCAAAGATATATTCTGCACTCGCAGTCGGACTGTCAACCACTTCGCGTGAAATAACCTCGTGACAAGCTGTGGAATACATTGTAAACCGTAACTGGTCGCCCGTATGGAAAACAAATCGGCCCGATGAATACAGAGACTTGACGTAAATATTTTCTCCAGACCCCACACATTGAACCGAACAGTGAGAAGAAACCTCATCAGGATTGACAACCGAAACTGAAGCCTCATTTCCTCCGCACGACAATTTTACCACTGCACTACGCGGACAACCAAAAATCTTAAAAACGTTGAATCCACTCTCTACCGAAAAATCTCCATTACAGCACAGATGCCCAGAAATGTCGAAAACGCAGACTTTTACATTTTTCTCTGGAACAAAAGTATTTACCGTAACAGACTTGTCGGAAGTATCGAAATGCCACGACTCGGCGCGAAGCGAATTGTCAATTGTTGTTTCTTCTTCAATCCCACTAAGCGCGACAACCTTTAATGTGCTGACTGGCGAATAAAGCATGGTGTCACAGTTTGATGACAAATTTTCAACATATATACTATCAGCTGATAGTTGAGAACCGCTCTGTTCCATTTCAAATTTGAACGTAAGCATTGCCCTTTGTGCAGACATAAATGCTGGCGACAAAACGAACATTGCAAAAAATAACATTTTCATTTTACACATAAGCATAAATTTTAGGAAACAAAGGTAAGGAAAATGTTTGAAAGTTCAAGAATTCAAATGTTCAAAAAAAATCGTTTTTCAAATCAAAATACACAAAAATAATCTTAACTTTGTGGCTTATTTGATAACAAAAAAACATATACCATGTCGAAGGAAAACATAGAATTTTCGGATGCTAAAACATTAGGTCTCAACGAAGAAGAATTTGAAAAGATAAAACAACTGCTTGGCAGGACTCCGAACTACACCGAGCTGAGCATTTACTCTGTAATGTGGAGCGAACACGCATCGTACAAGAACTCCATCCGCTGGATTAAGACTTTGCCACGCAAAGGCGGTTGCTTGCTTACAGGTGCAGGTGAAGAAAACGCAGGTTTGGTCGATATAGGCAACGGACTTGCATGTGCTTTCAAGATTGAATCGCACAACCACCCATCAGCAGTAGAACCGTATCAGGGTGCAGCAACTGGTGTTGGCGGTATCAACCGCGACATCTTCACAATGGGCGCACGTCCAGTGGCACAACTTAACTCACTGCGTTTCGGAAACATCGAGAACGAACATACAAAATGGTTGCTTCGTCGCGTTGTGAAGGGAATCGGTGATTACGGAAATGCTTTTGGCGTGCCAGTACTTGGTGGCGAAGTCAATTTCGACGAATCGTACAACACCAACCCTCTTGTAAATGCAATGTCGGTAGGTATCATGGACAAGAACGACATGATTTCGGCAATTGCAAAAGGCAAGGGCAATCCAATATACATCGTTGGTTCTTCAACTGGCAAGGACGGTATTCACGGTGCAACATTCGCATCAGCCGACCTCACCGAAGATTCCGCCGACGACATCCCATCGATTCAGGTTGGCGACCCGTTCCAGGAAAAACTTCTGCTCGAAGCTTCGTTGGAACTCGCTAAGACCGATGCAATAGTAGGTATGCAGGATATGGGTGCTGCTGGTATCATCTGCTCGACATCCGAAATGTCGGCAAAGGGCGAAAGCGGTATGAATATCGACCTTTCGCTTGTTCCGTTGCGCCAGAACAACATGGAAGCATGGGAAATCCTACTTTCGGAATCGCAGGAACGTATGCTCGTCTGCATAAAGAAGGGCAAGGAACATATTGTTGAGGAAATTTTTGCAAAATGGGATCTCAACTGCGCAAAAATCGGTGAAGTTATTGACGAGGACAAGCTCATCTTCTCGTACAAGGGCGAAGTTGTTGCCGAAGTTCCTGCCGAAAGCCTTGTTCTCGGCGGAGGAGCACCAGTTTACGAACGCGAATATGTTGAGCCGGAATTCATGAAAGAATACAAGCATTTCGACATAAATTCAATTCCAGAAGAAGATGTTGACTTGCACGATGTTGCAACTTTCTTGACTGGACATCCAAACATCGCTTCGAAGCGCTGGGTTTACGAGCAGTACGACTCAATGGTCCGTACCGTCAACATGACCACCAACAAGCCATCGGATGCAGGTATGGTAAATGTAAAGGGTACCAACACTGCACTTGCTCTCACAACCGACTGCAACAGCCGTTATGTAAAGGCTGACCCGGAAAAGGGTACCGCAATCGCAGTTGCCGAAGCTGCACGCAACATTGCTTGTACAGGTGCGAAACCAGTGGCAATCACCGACTGCATGAACTTTGGTTCACCTTATAATCCGCAGGCATATTGGCAGTTTGTAATGTCTATAAAAGGTATGGGCGAAGCTTGCCGTGCTTTCGACACTCCTGTTACTGGTGGTAATGTCTCGTTCTACAACCAGACTACTATCGCAGGAAAGACCGAACCAGTTGATCCGACTCCAGTAATCGGTATGCTTGGAATTCTTTCCGACAAGGCCAACCATGTTCCGCTGTGCTTCGACCGCAAGGGCGATGTAATATATCTGATTGGTGAAAGTTCCGACGACATCAACTGCTCCGAATACCTATATTCATATCATAGAGTAAAGAAGTCGCCTGCACCAAAATTCAACCTCGATTTTGAAGTAAAATTGTCAAAATTGTTGCAGGTTCTTGCCGCAAAGAAACTTGTAAAATCGATGCACGATGTTTCTGATGGCGGTTTGTACATCACTTTGCTCGAATCTGCAATGCCCAAGAATCTCGGATTTGACATCACCACAGCGAGCGAGTTCCGCACCGATGCCTTCCTATTCGGAGAATCGCAGGGACGTGTTGTGGTTTCGATGAACGAAGATCAGGAAGATGAGTTCGTAGATTTTATGATGAAGGAAAAGATTCCGTTCTCGCTGCTCGGCCACGTTACCAAGGGTGAACTTAGAATTGATGACGAATCATTCGGATTCATAAAGGATGCAAAGGAACTGTACGACAATGCCATTGGCAAGATAATGGAAAAATAATTAATTGATAATACAATGAAACCAGGTGTAAAAAAAGCCATAAAGATTCCGTGCATAATAATAGGGGTAATCCTTATTCTGCTCATTATCATAAATTTTGCAGCAGGGCCTATTGCTAAAAGTTATGTCAACAACCACTGTAAAGAGCTTTGCGGACGTACGGTGACTGTCGAGAAGATAACGACCAACCTATTTGTCGGCAAGGTGAAAATCATGGGATTAAAGATGCTAGAATTGGACGACATGGAAGAGTTCTGTTCGTTTGACACTCTTGTTGTGAAGATAAATCCGTTCAAGTTGATTAGCAATGAGGTGAAACTCAACGAAATCACGCTTATCAATCCGAAGGCTACAATAATTCAGGACGGCGACGCGTTCAACTTCGACAGTCTGATTGACTTTTATGCATCGGACGAAGAGGAACCCGAAGAAGAAGAGGACAGCACCAACTGGATTATCAACCTTAACAACATCACTCTTAAAGGCGGAGAAGTTGATTATCGCGACATTGCAATTGGAAGCCAGTTTGGAATGGGCAACCTGCAACTCGAAATCCCCCACATCTACTTCAGTGGCGAGGATACTGATGTTGGTATTAACCTCGACTTTGCCGAAGGTGGAAAACTTGGACTTAAGGTTGCTTACGGAATGGAAAACGGCAAGTACGACCTCGACATAAACCTTGAGGACTTTTCGCTGGCACCTGTATTGCCTTACCTCAAAGAAAGCATGAAGGTTTCGGAATTCGACGGCAAACTTACAACAGACATTTCCGTCAAAGGCTCTACCGAGCATATTATGAACATTATTGCTAGCGGTGATGTCGAAATCAATGACATTGTAATGAAAGACATGGAGGAAAACGATGTCATCACAGCCGACAAGATAAAAGTTGGAATTGACAAGATTGATACAGAGAAGAGTTTGTTTGCTTTCAACGAAATAAGCATCAGCGGAGTAAGAACAGAGTATGTAATTTACGATTCGCTTCACAACAACCTTGATGATTTGTTTATTGAAGATTCAGCAGATGAAGAAGAGGACAAGTCTGAGTCTAGTGGAGACATGAACCTGACAATCAAAAAGTTCACATTAAACAACTCCGAAATTATTTATACCGACAACTCTCTGCTCGAAAAGTTTGTACTTCCTATAACAAACATTAATGTTGATATGGACAACCTTAATCTGATATCGCAGTTTACCGCAAGACTGAAGGCACAGGTAGGAGACAAAGGCGAACTGAAAGGCTCATTCGACGGCTCTCTTTCCAATTTCTCTAACATGAAACTCAACATTTTCCTGAAGAACATAAAGTTGAAAGACATGTCACCCTACTGCGTACACTATACGGCATACCCAATCAGCGACGGTATTCTTTCGTTGTCGAGCATAAGCACAATCACTAACAATTACCTCAACAGTTCCAACGAACTAAATATTCTCAACTGCACGATTGAAAAAAAGCGCAAGGATGTTAAGGCTGAGTACGGCAATATTCCGTTGAAGGCTGGTCTGTACATTTTATCCGACAGGAACAAGAAGATTTCAATCGACCTGCCTGTCACTGGCAATATTGATGACCCATCTTTTAAGTTGGGCAAACTTATCTGGAAGACTTTCTGCAACCTCATGGTGAAGATTGCTACAAGTCCGTTCGATGCATTCAAGAAGGAAGGAGGCGAGGACAATTTCCGCGACATGTACATGGACATTACCGACCGCAGTTTAACAGTTGAGAACTATCAGCAGCTCAACAAGTTGTCGGAAGAGCTGAAAGACATACTTGCTAGCAAGCCAGATGTAAAAATGTCGATAACCCAGTCGTTGGACAGGACCACCAACTTGAACCAGATTGCTCTTTTCCGTCTGAAAATGGACTATTTCCTTGAAACCAACAACAAGACTCGTGAAGAACTTACTGTCGAGGAATACAAGGCAATCCAGGCAATAAGGGATAAGGATCCGAAGTTGATTGATTACGCAAAGGAAAAAGCCAATGTCAGAAACACTACCGAGGCCGCAATGAAGTTGTATTCGGGTTCAGAAATCGAGGGCATGTACAAGATGATGAACAGCATGAGAGAAAGGAACTTGAGAGAATACTTTGTTGGACAAGGCATTCCTGCTGACAAACTTTCATTCCTCCCCATCGACGAAGCCAGCCTCGACAAGAGCCGAATCACAATCAAGTTCGGCATGGATTTACCCGACAATGTTGACGACATTGAATTGGACGAAGAATAGATAGATTTGATAAAAACAAAAAACGCATCGGAAACGGTGCGTTTTTTTGTCAGCTACGAAAAAAAAATCCTTGCACCCAATCAAATTTACCTTATGATAGAATGCAAGGATTGCAATATTGATTACACTAGTAGTCTACTGTTTTATAAACTTTCTTTGTGATAATAATTTATTTCCATTGTAAAATCTTACCAAATACATACCGTTTGCAAGATTCTCAATATTGTAGGAAGCATTGTCGCTATTCAACTCAACGTACGAAACAATTTGTCCTAAACTGGAAATTATTTCCATATGTGATATTGTTTCCGACGATGTAATGTTAAGCATATCAGTCACCGGATTCGGGAAAATTGATATGTCTAAGCTTATGTTCTCCTCTATTCCGTTACCGCGGTTGAATTTTGCTATGTATGTAGCATCGCCTACAACCGTAATTTGACGTGGATTGTCGGTGTTGCCATCGTTCCACTGTGTGAAAACATATCTTGGCGATGGTATTGCCGTAATTGTAATTACACTTCCTTCCAGATAAATTCCACCTCCAGTTACATGTCCAAATGCCTCATTTCCGCTAAGCACGGTAATAGTGTAGGTTGGAATTTCTTCGAACGACGCTATATATCTAAGGTCTTCTGTAACGGTGATAATACGCGGATTGTCGGTGTTGCCGTCATCCCACTGCTTGAACCTGTAGCCGTTTCTCGGGATTGCTCCGATTGTGATTATTGTGCCTTCTGCGTATATTCCCCCTCCTGTAACGTTTCCTTGTTCTTCATTAGCGCTTATTACGTCTATCGTGTATGTAGTAACCGATGTGATGTCTGCAAAATTAGCTATATACGTGGCATCGCCTGTGACAATAATAGTGCGCGGATTCTCAACATTGCCATCGTACCACGAAGTGAAAACATATCCGTTTGCGGGGATTGCCCTTATAGTCACCGAGCTTCCTTCCTGATATGTTCCACCGCCGACTGCACTGCCGTAAGAATCGTTTATGCTATATACTGTTATTGTGTATGTCGGAATCGGTTCGAAATTTGCAATGTAAGTAGCATCGCCTAAAACGATAATTGTACGCGGATTTTCAGCATTACCATCATCCCATGTTAAGAAGCGATAACCATCGTTGGGTGTTGCCGTAATTATTACCTCACTTCCTACGAGATATGCACCCCCACCAGCCACCGAACCTTGGTTAAGATTTGCAGATACTACATTGATAGTATATGTGGTGGTAGCATCGGCAAACAATGCTACATATGTAGCATCTCCGTTAACGAAAACAGTTCGTGGATTTTCTGTATTGCCATCGTTCCATCCTAAAAATATAGCATTAGCAACAGGTATTGCAAACAATTCAGCATAACTGCCATAATCATAACAACCTCCTCCTTGAACAGTTCCTAAATTCGGATTGTTAGACTCGACGGAGATCTCACTTCCATAACATACAGTGGAGAATATGCACCGTACCGAATAATTCTGCCTAACATTATTAATACTCCAGGAATACGAAAGTCCACTGCTACCGTAATTATAACTCACCTCGTTTATCCTGTCAACTTCGTTCACAAAAAGATGATCGAGATCGCTGCCATAGTTTGGAATAAAATTGTACGTAGCATAAAAACCTTCCTGTATATTATCATAACTTCCGCATAAATCGTTGCTATAATATTCCTTGCTGACCTGTCCGGAACCATTTCCTGCGCATGTGAAATTAACCGAATATGTCTGGCTAGGATCAAAAACTGCTCTAATAGTATAATTCTGCCTAACATTTTCCAGTCTCCACGAATACGATACTCCGCTATAGCTATAATTTGGACTTAACTCATTTATACGGTCAACATCGTTTACAAACAAATGTCTGAGACTACTACCATTGCTTGGCAAGAAATTATACGTTGCATAATATCCTTCCTGTATATTGTCGGTACCTCCGCACAAATCGTTGCTATAATATTCCTTGGTAACACGACCGGAACCATTTCCTGTACACTGAAAGTTGACGGAATAATATTGTGTTTGGTTGAACACTGCCCTTATAGTATAATTTTCTCGTACATTGCTTATTGCCCACGAATGTGACATTCCCGAACCGGTCTCGTAGTAATCCAAATCGCTCATCACGTCAACATTGTTTACATACAGATGGCTCAAGCTGCTTCCTGAATTCGGAATAAAATTGTATGTAGCATAATAGCCTTCTTGAATGTTGTCGGTCTCACCACAAAGGTTTGTGTAAGATCCTTGCTTGCAAATAATTCCAGAGCCTGTTCCTGTACACAGTAAGTTTACCGAATATGATTGCGATTGGTTAAATACCGCCCTTACCGTATAGTTCTGCCGTATATTTTCCACCGACCATGAATATGACATACCGGAACCAGTATCATAGTAGTTCAATTCGTTGATCATATCAACATTGTTTACATAGAGATGGCTAAGGGAACTTCCGGAATAAGGCAGGAACGTGTAGGTTGCATAATAACCTTCCTGAAGGTTGTCGGAACCTCCGCAAAGACTTGTGTAAGAACCTTGCTTTCTAATAGTTCCAGAACCAGTTCCCGTACACTGGAAGTTGACAGAATAAGATTGCGATTGGTTGAACACAGCCCTGACAATATAGTTTTGATGTATATTGTTTACCGACCAAGAATAAGACATACCTGAACTTGTCTGATAGTAGCTCAAATCGTTAAGCATGTCAACACTATTTACATAAAGATGACTTAGTGAACACCCCGAATTCGGCAAAAACGTGTAGGTTGCATAATAACCTTCCTGAAGGTTGTCGGTTCCGTCGCAAAGATTTGTGTAAGAGCCCTGCTTGCGAATAACTCCAGAACCATTTCCTCCTGTACATTGGAAACTGATTGAATAATAGCTTCTCGTAGCGAAATTCGGGTTTCCTGCCATTTCACTTTCGTTATCACTACAGGTGCTAAATCCTGCGACACCTCGTTCATGCTGACTATATGAAGTCAACACGACAAATAGCATAAGTGTTAGTACTGATAAAAAACGCTTCATATTAATTTGTTTTAATTATTTTTACTCTGTTGTTCTTTCATTGCATATATTCTTGATAGCATTTGCTGTTTTGCCGATTCTTCGGCAGGGACAATTTCATTTATGTAATAATTTGTATCCTTTTCCTTGACATACAGCCATACCATCTCGTTGATTTTCTGTTGCTTTTGTTCTAAATCCAGACTCTCAAGGGTTGCTAATGCTTCATCATACCGTTGTTCTTTTATTAGGATTTCCGCAAGATTAAAATATGGATATGCATAACTCGGACTTATGCTAATTGACTTTCGCAAACACTTTTCGGCTTCAGAAACATTATGATTTACAATATACTCCAATCGACCTAGATCGCATAACGCCTGCTTGCAATTCGGGAAGTCGTGAACTGCACAACGGAAGCAAACAATAGATTGTTTTTTCTGATATTCACATGCCATTCCTTCATAATATTTGTACGGAAGTCCCATAGGAGAAATGTTACAGAATATATTGCGGGCTTCTCGGCTCTCTGCTTCCACTTTACTCCATCGACTATGATGAATGTCGTTAGCCACGTCAATGTAAAGCGATTCGCTATGCCACCTGCTCAGTCCGGAAATTGTTGCCACAAGCATAAGCAACGCCACTCCATACCACACTCTGAAGTTTATTTGTTTTTGCTTGTTATGCCTACACGAAGCAATTGCACAAGCTGCCAGCATCGAAATCCATAGAACCACCTCCACCCTATCGAACGGAAAATCAAATGCCGAAAACACAAGTATTCCAATCAGGAATAACAGGCTTACATTCGACAGAATTCTGAATTTTCGCAAACGAGTTACCACAACATCCACGAACAAAGATGCTATCGCCAGCATCATTAGTATTAACGCTCCATATCCAGTTTCCGAAATAATGCGGAGATAGTCGTTGTGCGGACGCCCAAAAACGTAATCGAGCACATCTATGGAAAAAATTTCTGACACAGATTCCCTCGGATAGCATATTTTCCAATTACCTGCCCCACAACCCAATATGGGAGACCTATCTATCATCCTGAAAGTCGTACGCCACAGCATTTGTCTTTCGACTAACGAAGTATTTGAACTTATGCCACTAGAATGGTTGGGTTCAATAGAACGATTCATCGAAAACCATCTAAAACCACCGACTATCACCACGCATAATATAAGCGAAATTAAAATCTTCGACAATGCAATGTATTTGGATTTTAGAGCTTTAATCTTAAAAAAATACAAAACGCCTAACGTCAGCATAACAAACACGCCAGCCACAATTACAGTCCTTGCCTGCAAAAAGACTACCACGGACAATATAGCAATCAGAATTATCCTGTACAACCATTTTCGGCGATTAATGCGAAGCCGCAACCTCATTATTGGAAACGGCATCATGAGCAGCAGCATAATAGAGAATGTTCCCTTATGTGTAAATAATGAAACTATTCCGTACCTATTGTCCCACGACAATGAATCGGCAGACGATGCTTGGTGCAACGCTACGAACAAGGATATTACAAATGCTATTGCCGACACCCATGACATCATAAATACTGTACGAATCGGATTGTGCTTAAATAAATTGTAAAACAATGTTATTGCAATCAATATCATAAGCCATTGCGAAGCATCATGAAACGACTCGGCAAAATTTGGAGCCCATATCATAGAAATACCTTGCAAAAGCACAAACAGAGCCAAAGCTACCGTACCAATGGTAACAGGAACGATTGTACGTATTTTCTTTATCGCAAGACCAAGAGCTATTGCACTCAATGCAGCAACCATTATTGTGTACCTTACTGTATTTGAAGCATCTATAAGTCTTGTCGAATATGCTAATGTTATAAGTAATATAATACATCCCATCGCAATCCATCCGCCAACATGTTTGCTGGGCTTACGGTTAGTATTATATCTTTTCCGCATATTCATTTGTGAGACAACAAAATCTTAATAAAGATACGCAAAAATAATTATTATTTACTATTCTCAAAAGATTAATTACACTCCATTACTAACAAAAATGGCGGTCATTAACCGCCATTTTTTATCTAGTCAATAATAATCTTAGTAATTGAAAACTTCGTCAACTGTGAGTTCCTTTACATCACCATAAGTCTTGAGCAGGTTGAAATCAACCTTATCCTTCGGACCTACAATCATAATGTCGAAGGTTTTACCCTTGATGTGTTCGTCGAAGAACTTGGTTGCATCTTCGAGAGTGAAATTCTTAACAGCATCGTAAACTTCCTTACGATAGTCGTTTTCAATTCCGAGTTCCTTGTTTGCAAGGTAGTTCCAGAAGATACCGCTCTTTATGATTCTTTCGGTGTTAATCTGGCTGATGATTGCCTGACGGCTTGTCTCAAACGATTCGGGCGACTGCTTGAGTTCGCTCATAAGTTCGCCAAGTGCTTCGAGTGCTTCCTTCATCTTATCGGGCTGGGTGCTGAGGTAGCCGATTACATAGTTTGAATTTTCTGCTTTTCTTGCTCTGCTGTAACCAGCGTAGCATCCGTATGCCAAGCTCTTTGCTTCACGAATTTCCTGGAAAACTATGCTCGACATCGAACCACCGTAGTATTCATTGAACATCGTTGAAATTGGCAGCAACGACTTGTCGAACTTGACATCCTTCGAAACCAATTCGATGAGAATCTGTGTCATCGGATAGTTAACAAAGAGGACCTGCGGCTTGTCGTAATCGCGTTCTACAAACTGCTTTGCTTCCGGGTAATCCTTATAATTGCCCGAAACATTGTGGTTTTCCTTTATGACCTTTGCAACATCGTCCATCTTGCGCGGACCATAGTAGAAAATCTGGTGCTTGTAGTTAAGCATGTCCTTAATAATATTGGTAAGTTCTTCAGGATCGATAGCCTTGAGTTCTTCTGTGCTGAGGTTGTTGGTAAAGCGAGATTCTTCGCCGTACTGTGAGCGTGAAACAAGACCGCTGAGAATAGTGTTCTTGTTGAGTTTTGCATTTGAACGGCTCTTAAGAATGCTGTTTACATATTCATCGTAAACTTCCTTGTCGGGCTTAACATTTGCAAGAATTTCTTCCATGAGTTTCATTGCAGTTTCAAGGTTCTCATCGAGACCGCTGATGTAAACATAGCATCTGTCGGCACCACTGCTTACATAGAAGTTGCAACCGAGACGATACCATTCTTCAGCAAGTTTTTCTACAGTCTTGTCGGTAGTACCCAAATAATCGAGGTAATCAACTGCGAGAGCCAATTTCTTGTCGTTGTCCTTGCCCATGTCGAGAATGTAGTACAATGAGAACAATTCGTTTGATTCGTTCTTAATGTAACTCATAGTCAAGTCCTTAGCAAGTTCTGTAGTTTGGATTTTTGCCTTGTAGTCAACAAATTCGGGACTGATAGCTGCTGGTTCTTGCTTCTTGAGTTCGGTAACAAAATCCGATTCGCTTGTGCGGTCGATGTTAAGCTGGGTAATAGCAGGCTTGTCAACGTGCATTACATTGTCGGGGTCGCCCATGCGCTTGTAGGCAACAAGATAGTTGTCCTTAAAGAATTCGTTTGCAAACTTCACAAGAGAGTCCTTTGTCATCTTTTCATAGTTTTCGATGTCGAAGATTTCTTCTTCCCAAGGTGTCTGCGAAATGAATGCATTTACAAACGAATATGCAATCCTATTACCTTCAATCTGCTTAATCTGGTCGAGCTTCATTTCGTTTACAATTGCTTCGAGCAGCCAGTCTTCAAATTCGCCCTTCTTAACTTTTTCGAGTTCAGCCATCATCAAATCCTTAACTTCTTCGAGGCTCTGACCTTCGCGTGGCATACCAGTCATTTCAAACATTCCGTAGTCGTTAAGAGCATAGCCGTATGCGTATGCGCCCATTACCTTCTGCGCGGTGTTGAGGTCAAGGTCCATAAGACCAGCCTTGCCGTTGTAAAGAATCTGGCCAATCATAGACAAATACTTGGATTCCTGGGACTTGTTACCCTGTGAACGCCATACTACGCAAACATTCTCTGCTTCTGGTCCGTGGATTTCAATTTCGTCAACTGCTGTTCTTTCCTCTTCTGGAGTGTAGGTGAATTCAGGTACATTCGGGTTCTTCTGCATGTGTCCCCAGTACTTGTCAATAATCTTAACTGTCTCTTCAAAATCGAGGTCACCAGACATACATATTGCCATGTTGTTCGGAACATAGTAGTTAGCCTTGAACTTCATAACATTTGCCATTGATGGGTTCTTCAAGTGTTCGCCCTTACCAATAACAGAAACTCCGTATGGATGGTTCTTGAATAATGTTGCGAAGATAGTGTTGCTAAGTCTGCGGCCATCGCGGTCCTGATTCATGTTGAACTCTTCGAAGATAGTTTCCAATTCGGTGTGGAAAAGACGGAGAACAAGGTTCTCAAATCTTTCGCTTTCAACCTTTGCCCAACGGTCGATTTCGTTGGATGGAATTTCGTTTACATAAACGGTTTCTTCGTAAGATGTCCAAGCGTTTGTACCTGTTGCACCGAGAATAGAGCAAATCTTGTCGTACTCGTTTGCAATAGCATACTGCGAAGCAACTTGTGAAAGGCTGTCGATTTCAGCATAGATTGCCGCCTTCTTTTCGGGGTCGGTTTCAGCAGCATGTTCTTCGAACTTGTCGCTGATTGCCTGAATCAAAACGCTTTCCTTTTCCCAATCCTTTGTTCCAATCTTGTCGGTACCCTTGAACATCATGTGTTCGAAGTAGTGAGCAAGACCTGTTGTTTCGCGCGGGTCGTTCTTTGCACCAACCCTTACTGCGATATAGGTTTGTATTCTCGGTTCGTCCTTGTTTACTGCAAGGTAAATTTTCAAACCGTTGTCCAATGTGTAGATTCTTGTACCCGATGGGTCGTTTTCTACATATTCGTAACTGTAACCGTTTGCATCCTTGGCGGTCTTGGTTTCGTGTCCGTTGTTAGCCGATTTCTTGCAACCTGTCATTACAAGCGCGAATACTACTAATACTAATGCTAATTGTCTCATATATTATCTATTATTTAAATTATTTTGCCTTCAATAACGAAAAAAGGCTGAATAAACAGCCTTTCTCCGTTTTTATATTTTGATTATTTCTTTTCTTCCTTCTTCTTGCCAACACCCAAAAGATATGCCATTGGGGAAGCAATGAATATTGAGGAGTATGTACCTACGATAACACCGATGAGCAATGCGAAGCAGAAGCCTCTGATTGATTCACCGCCGAAGATGAATATTGCGAGCAATACCACCAAGGTTGTCATTGAGGTGTTGATTGTACGACCAACCGTGCTGTTTACTGCCGAGTTGATAACCGACTTTCTGTCACGGTTTGGATAGAGACCTGTGTATTCCCTGATACGGTCGAAGATAACCACGGTATCGTTGATTGAGTAACCTACGATTGTCAGGATTGCTGCGATGAATGCCTGGTCGATTTCCATATTGAACGGCATTACCGAGTATAGCAATGAGAAAATACCGAGGGTTATCAAAACATCGTGTATCAAAGCGACTGTTGCACCAAGTGAATACTGCCACTTGCGGAACCTGAGGAGGATGTAGAGGAACATAACCACAAGTCCGAGGAGAATAGCAACAGATGATTTTGTCTTGATGTCGTCAGCAACTGTAGGTCCTACAACCTGCGATGTCTGACGGTAATCGCTGAAGAATTTATCCTTGTCAACATCAGCTGGCAGGAAGTTTCCGTTCTTCAAACCTTCGTACAACAAGTTATCAGCTTCTTCGCCAGCAGCCTTGTCCTTTATCTGGTCAATCTTGTACTGGGTTGTAATCTTAACCTGATTTGCATCACCGAAAGTCTTTACGATTGGACGGTCGCCATAAACGCCTTCGAGAGCATTGGCAACTTCTTCGGGAACAACATTGTTTTCGAACTTAACAACATAGTTACGACCACCTGTGAAGTCGATACCTTGCTTCAAGCCCAATGTACACAATGAAATGATACCAACTACTATCAAAGTTCCAGAAATGATGAATGCAATCTTGCTACCCTTGAGGAAGTCGAAGTTCAACTTGGTGAAAGCATTGTTTGTGAGCTTGTTACCAACTGTAAGCTTTCTGTCCTTATCAAGCATCTTGGTGATGATGATACGGGTGATGAAGATAGCGGTGAACAATGATGTGAGGATACCTATAATAAGAGTGGTTGCAAAACCTCTTACAGGACCAACACCGAAGTAAGCAAGAACTATACCTATAAGTATAGTAGTGATGTTGGAGTCGAGGATTGCCGAATAAGCGTTCTTGTAACCATCAGCAACTGCCGACTTAATCATCTTGCCAGCTCTCATTTCTTCGCGGATACGCTCGTAAATAAGAACGTTAGCATCGACCGACATACCTATTGTAAGTACCATACCTGCGATACCCGGTAGAGTAAGAACAGCACCAAGAGATGCCATTACACCGAAAATAAGGAAGAGGTTGCAAATCAAAGCGACATCGGCAACGATACCAGCCTTGTTGTAGTAGAAAATCATGTAGATAAGTACAAGGATGAAAGCGATGATGAACGAGTACATACCCGAATCGATAGCCTTCTGACCAAGTGACGGACCTACAACTTCCTTCGAAAGGATTACAGCCGGAGCAGTCATCTTACCAGCCTTCAATACATTTGCCAAGTCGGTTGCTTCGTTGAGTGTGAAGTCGCCGGTGATTTGTGAACGACCACCCTTGATTTCATCGTTAACTCTTGGGTAAGAGTAAACTGCGTTATCAAGAACGATAGCAATGCATCTGCCGATGTTTTCCTTTGTGATTCTTGCCCACTGGGTAGAACCTGTGTTGTTCATAGCCATTGTAACTTCAGCAGTTGCACGGGTCTGACCGAATTCCTGACGAGCATCGGTAACAACTTCACCGTTGAGGGCAGCCTTACCGTCCTTCGATGCCTTGAGGGCAATGAGTTCGTAGTAGCCAGGTGCATCCTTTACTTCCTTGAAGCCCCATGCGAACTGAAGGTCTTTCTTGAACAAGCCCTTAACTTCCTTGCGGTTGAGGTCGGTCATAATGGATTCCATATCGGCTTTCTTTGCAAAACCTATGCATGGTCCGCCAACGCTATGTCCACCTGCCTGAGCAAGCAACCTGTTGAATATTGAATATTCGCTGTCGGTACTAGCTTCTTCTGCATTTTCTGCGGTTGCAGTGGTATCTGCTACAGCAGTGGTGTCGGCATCTGCTACAACTTCGGCGGTTTCAGATTCAGCAGTTTCAGTTTCTGCAACTTCTTCGGTTGCTTCAGCAACTGGTTCGCTATTGCTACCCCTTGATGCTTCGGCCTTCTTCAATGCTACGATTGTCTGGTCGGCAGCAATGAGGGAAGCACGAATTTCATCGTAGTTGTAGGTTTCCCAAAATTCGAGAACAGCAGCCTGCTTCAAGAGTTTTTCAACACGTTCCGGATCCTTGATACCAGGAAGTTCGATGTGGAAAACGCCCTTTACAGCAACATCCTTCTGAATGTTAGGCTGAACAACGCCGAACTGGTCGATACGCTTGTTGATAACATCGTAAGCATTACCGATTGCAGCATCGTATTCCTTTGTCAAATAATCGATTACTTCTTCATCAGTTGATGTTATCTGAATCTTGTCCTGATTCTGCGAAGTAGCGAAATGGAATGCCATTGCCGGCTTGTCAGCCATCTGCAATTCCTTGTATGCTTTGCCGAATGTTTCGATGAAACTTGTACCGGTCTGGTCTGATGTCTGCTTTCTTGCATTTTCTATTGCTGCCTGAAGTGCAGGATCGTTGTTGTCTCTTGCCAATGACAAAAGCACATCTTCGGCAGAAATTTCCAACGAAATGTTCATACCGCCCTTGAGGTCCAAGCCTAAATTAAGTTCTCTTTCTTTGCAATCCTTGTAGGTGTATTTCTTGATGTATCTCCACACCACTTGGTTGTCAACTGAATCCAAGTATGCCTTCTTCTGCTTGTCGATCAAGCTGTTGCGCTCGGCATCTGTAAGATTGCCAAAATTTCCGTTATCAACGTATGCCTGCGCGTATTTTTCTGCATCGCCTTCTACCTTGTTCACTACGAACGTGAAAGAGAGGTAGTACAAGCTGATGATTGCAAGCAGTACCGATAATAAAATAATCGCTCCTCTGTTACGCATTTTTACTAATTTTTTTTACTAAGTTTACATAAAATTTTTAAGGTCGCAAATATAGTGTTTTTTTCAAAAAGAATGACAGATAAAATTATTTATTTTTTTAGTGCCATTTTCCCCTCACCAAAGTCAATCACCGCCTTGTATTTTTTGAGGAAATCGCTACCTAGTATGCCTATTATGCGTTGACCTAACATGCTTTCATACAGCGTGTTTATTTGGTCGAGACTGATGAAAACGCCACTATTTATATCCACCTTGAACCTGCCAATAGCAAAATCCTTGATTCTGCCGACTTTCACATCGTCGATGCTGGCGTTCAGGCTGAAATTCTTTCCGCTGTCCTTTATGTCGTGCAGACGTATGCCAGAAAATATTTCGGCACTGCTGTCGAAAACGGTGTTGGAACAGCCCGTGTCAATCAGCATGAAGTGCATCTGTCCTAGGACTTTGCATTTTACAAAAATATGCTTTCCGCCACCTTCGAGCGACTTAATTGTTATTCGGCTCGTGTACTGCATCTGCTGTTTCTGTTGTGTTTTCATTGGCTGTTTCGGTCTGGTTTTCTATTGGAAGTATCGATGATGCATCTGGATGCACTTCTGTTTTCTTTTTCTTGCCGAGGATTATTATCAGCAGACTGCATAGTATTATGCTTGTAAGCACCACTGCATAACCTATTTCGGCAATTTCCTGTCCATACGGAAGTCCTTCCTGTAAGGGAATTGATGCCAGAATTGCAGGCACAAGTCCCTTCGGCATCATTATCGACATCAGCAGTTTGTCATCTGGAGTGCAGTCCTTTCGCACAAGCAGGCGCACGGTCGGAATCCTTGCAAGTATCACCAAGCACACTATCATTATGGAAATGAGGTATATCAATGGCGTACCGAACTCTATCACAATGCCGATGTAAACGAAGAAATATGTCTGGAATACAAACACAATTTCGGAGAAAAAGTTCTTTTCGTTTTCGTTGAGCTTGGCGGTTTCTATTTTGAAAATGCGTTTCCACAGCTTCATCTTGTCGAAATATTCCGAGTTGCCGAGCACTATACCGAACGACAAAGCAGCAATTCCGCCGTTAAGGCCTAACAGTTCTGCACATCCGTACACTATGAAAACGAGTGCCAAAGTGGTAAACATCGAATTTTTGATTCCGCGTATCCAATTGAGTAACAAGCTCCAAGCGAAACCGCCGAACAACCCTAGCAAGATTGCCAACAGGAACGATTTTGCCATGTTTCCAAGTATTGCCGTTGGCTCGAGGTCGCCAGCCTTCATGCTTTCTAGAACCGCCAAACCAACAACTAGACAAAGTACATCGGTAAATGCCGATTCGAGCAGAAGCACTGTTCCCGCCTTATGTCCCATGTTAAGCTGTCGTACCATTGGAATTACCACCGCCGAGGATGTTCCGCCGAGGATGGAACCGAGGAAAAGTGCGGTTGAGAAATCAAAGTCGGCAAGCAACATTGTTACGCCAACGACTATACCAGCGGAAAAAATGAAATTGATTATCGTCACCAATGTCGCCGAGAGGATGGACGATTTCAGTTCCTGCAGTTTCAGTCCGACACCGCTCTCGAACAGGATTATTATCAAGGTTATGGTTGTGAATATACGCCCCACTTCACCGAAAAACATTTTGCTGTCGATGAAAAATCCAGCGATAATGCCGATTGTGATTAATATCAAGACATTGGGAATCTTTGTCTTATCGAAAAGTTTGTTCAGCAGGTGACTGAAGAATATCAGTCCTCCGAGAAACATCACTATTATTGTAATTTTTTCCATTTGCGCTTCGCAATGTTAATCAAACGATGGCAAAAGTAAAAAAATCAGCGGAATATTTAAAGAAATTCCGCTGACAAAATTTTTATTTATTGCTAAAGTATAATCTTATCGCCGCAAAAT
The DNA here is from genome assembly GCA_017551515.1 of Bacteroidales bacterium. Classification (GTDB taxonomy): domain Bacteria; phylum Bacteroidota; class Bacteroidia; order Bacteroidales; family ML635J-15; genus Bact-19. The sequence continues at coordinate 25,855 of JAFZLK010000104.1, forward strand.
GTCCTAGTATTACCAGACATATTTGACAGCTATCAGAACAATCCGTGCAATTCGGCGTCAATCTTGTCAATTACCGTGCTTAGGTCTTCGGGCTTGTTGGCGAAATCGAGGTTATCTACATCGATAATTAGGAACTTACCACTATCGTATTCTGACGCCCAAGCCTCGTAACGTTCGTTAAGCCGAGTTAGGTAGTCGATGCGAATTGAAGATTCATACTTGCGACCACGCTGCTGTATCTGTCGGACAAGTGTCGGAACACTGGCGCGCAGGTATATTAGCAAATCGGGAGCTTGAACCACCGAAGTCATCAGCTTAAACAAACTGAAATAATTGTCAAAATCGCGCGACGACATAAGTCCCATTGCATGAAGGTTGGGTGCGAATATATAAGCATCCTCGTATATGGTTCTGTCCTGAATTATGGTTTTGTCGGATTTGCGAATCTCAAGAATCTGATTGAAACGGCTGTTCAAGAAATAAATCTGCAAATTGAACGACCAACGCTGCATGTCATCGTAAAAATCGTTAAGATAAGGATTATAGTCAACATCCTCGAAATTCGGAGTCCATCCGTAATGCTTTGCCAGCAATTTTGTAAGAGTAGTCTTGCCAGCGCCAATGTTTCCTGCTACTGCTATATGCATACCTCTAAAATTTTGCGGTGCTAAATTATAGTTTTTTTTACAAATACCAGTTATTTTTCAATTTGAATTTTACAACACTCCAATTTTTTATTATCCACGAGCAAATAAAGCAAGTCGTGCCTTATACGAAACTTGTCGGCTTTTTGACCGTTTGTGGGAATTGGAACAGATTTGTCTTCAGCGACATCGTAGGCAATAATTACCCCATTGCTGCTGTAGTACAAGATGTCGTTTTCGATGCATATGTCCGAGCATTCACCGTCAATTTCAAATGCGCGGTAGAAATTACCAAACTTATCTAGAATAAGTACCTTGCCGTCATCTGTAAGCAGAAACAAATAGTTTATCGACTCGCGCATCGCCACCACATCGGCATCTCCCAACCTATCATAAATATTGGTTCCCTGCTGCGATACTTCAAGATTCGTAGTTACTCTTCTTACGCAGGAATTCTGTCCGTCGAACACCCAAAATCCACCGAACGACGATGAACATACTACCTTTATATTATATAGACCCGCATCGTCAAGCATCAAAGGGCTGAGAAGTTCGGCTAGCTTACTATCAAGATAAATAAGCTTGTTGAACTCGGAATAGAACACTATCACTTTGAACGGATTGGAAACATCAAGCGACGACATGCTACCGGCAGGATAATTGTCATAGGCACATATAAAATTCATTTCGGCATCGTACTTTGCCACTGTATTGTTCCTAACCAAATATATGTTTCCAAGCCTATCTACCTCCACCACACTGGCATCCACATCTTTGCTCCAAAGCACAAAGTCTTGCGCTTCGGCAAATCCGAACAGCAACGACAGAACCAATACGACAAAAATTTTATTCATGGCACAAAGGTAAGAAAAGTTTTTGGGTTAATGGCTGCGACAGTTTTTTAGTTTACGTGGCTACCTGTGCTGCGATGCACTGAGCTGCTCGTCGAACGTAGTCAAAACGAAGTCGATGTATGGGAGGCTAGGGTTCTATGACTGTGTGATTGATGATTTTTTGGCTACACCTCAGCAAAACAAAAGTCCTTCATTTGTTTGGTTCTGCATTCGGTTTGCACAAAAATTATCAATTGTCCATTGTTAATTGTCCATTGTTAATTGTCCATTGTTAATTGTCCATTGTTAATTGTTAATTGTCCATTTCCCCTGCCCTTCGCCTTAATGAAAAAAACAACCAGAACCATAGACGAAACCAAATACGAGCACGAGTTCACTATGCATGCCCCACTAATATCCCATGCAGGAATAAGCCAGAATGCAAGCGACAAAGTAACAGCAAGACCAGCCGACGACCTAAGCAACAATATCTTCAGCCGTCCTAGTGCCGAAAAATAATTGAACAGCACCTGCGCCACCGAATTAGTGGCAATCCCGACTGCCAGCATTAAAATCACAGTTTTCGACCTTCCAAAGCCCTCACCAAAGACAAATTCAAAAAACGACATTGGCACACAAGCAGCAACAGCAATACAAAGAACTGTAATAGCGAGACTTACAAGCGTAACCTTGCGCGTTTCAAGCCAAGCCTCCGACGTGTCGCCCAACTTCAGCACTTTAGAATACTGCACAAGCGCCATGCTACGACTGAACACCCATATTGCCTCCGAAATTGTAACCCCGACAGAAAAAATTCCAACCGCCGACATGTCCGTATAAATACCTATTAAATAAAAGCATAGTCTTGCGTTAAGAAACTGCATAAACGCGCTCAGTTCTTCCTGCCAGCCGAAATTAAAGGCTTTGCAGAATGTGTCGAGGCTGAACGAAAAGTGTATCCCGCCAAAAATCCTGTGTGTAAAAATATGACATAGCAAAAGCACAAGCCCATACGACAGAATTTGTGCGTAGAAATATGCATGATAACCCGTTTCGGGGAAAAGCCAGTGGAACAGCAGCATGAAAACCAACAGAAAAGCCGACATCAGCAACGATGCAAGGTTGTACTGAAAAATTTTCTGTACACCGAGAAAAAGCGACGAATGAAATGTTATGCAACCAGAAAACACCGCCACTACAAAAAAAGGCAGCACCGGCACCGACACATCAACAAACGATACAACAACTGCCGCCACAGCCGAGACAATGAAAGTCCACAGAAATGCGAGCGTTGCCAACGGCGAATGCCCGATTTTCTTTAGGAAAAACGACACACTGCTGTTTGTGAGAATGTTGGTAAAGGTCGCTACAAGACTTATGTCGGCGGCAAATATGGCAATGAAGCCCTTGCCCTCGCTTCCCCACAACTGCGTAGTGAATATCACTACCGCAAAATTCAGCAGCAGTATCAGCACCTTGGTAAGTGCCGTCTGTATAAAGTCCTTGTCAAAATTAATATTCTTCATTACGACAATGCAAAAATACAAAATCAAACGAAACAAATGCTTGGATTCAACAAATATGATTATTTTTGCAACATTAAATGGATAGCATTCTGAACATATTATCGTCGGAGCCCTTTTTTTATGTCGCACTTGTAGCGGGCATCGCTCTGCTTGTGTTCGCTGGCGACTGGGTAGTAAAAAGTAGCGTTTGGGTTGCCGAATATTTCAATGTATCAAAGCTTATTATTGGCGTAACAATAGTTTCGATGGGAACATCATTACCCGAACTCTGCGTAAGCCTTAGCGCGGCACTCGACGGCTCTGCCAACATATCAATAGGCAATGTTGTCGGAAGCAACATCGCCAATGTCTGCCTGATACTCGGTATTACAGCAATTATCATCACTTTGCCGATTTCGCGGTCAGTTATACGTCGCGACCTGATGATATTGCTTGCTGCAACTTTGCTTTTCGCTTTTGCTCTCATCGACAGCGAAATAAACATGCTTGAAGGCATTTTCTTGCTCCTAGTGATGATATTATACATGTACCTGACCTTCAAGTCAGCGAAAAAAGAGCCACCGTTGGAAGAACCTGATGCCGAACCAGAAAAAAAGCACAACATTTTGCTGTCATTCCTGATTGTAATTGTCAGTTGTGCAGGACTTATTGCCGGTTCTGAACTTTTGGTTTACGGAGCCGAAAACATTGCAAGGTCAATAGGTGTAAGCGACAGGGTTATAGCCGTAACTGTAGTTGCTATCGGCACCTCGCTACCCGAACTTACAACTTCAGTAGTGGCGGCAATAAAGAAGGAACTTGACATTTCGGTCGGCAACATCATCGGCTCCAACATATTCAATATCTGCATGATAATCGGACTTACCTCCTGCGTAACTCCACTTGAAGCCGAATCCAACATACTAAGTTTCGATGTGTGGTTCTTGCTTGCATCGCTTTTGTTGCTCGGCATCACCATATTCCCCATTAAAGGCAGAACCGAAATCGTCCGCATCGAAGGGATAATGCTTCTGCTCCTGTACATCGGATACTATGTAGCAATGGGATTAACCGGACAGTTCTCTTCGCTGGGATAATAACAATCAGTTCCTTTTTCCTCGCGAATTTTATCCGTCCCCCTTTCCGTCACTTTAAACACAATTGAACATTTGAATTCTCAAATCATCAAATTCTCGAATCATAAAATCCCCGAACCTTCAAATCTCCCCTCCTCTTCTCTAAAATCGACTTCACCAATATCAGTCTTTATGCGTTCAATTTCATCAAGATTCTTTTTGCAAAACAATTTGTATTCATCCGATTGTGGATTTACCGGACGGTGATTGGCAGCAGCGATAATTTTACCAATTCTTGCAATGTTGGCTTTGGTTTGCTCCGAGAAAAAAGTTTCGCCAAAACGTTCCCAGATATACTGTACAGCAGTTTCCGACGGGTGAACCATGTCGGTAGCATAGAAACGATAATCACGAAGTTCATCCATCACGATTTCGTAGGCAGGGAAATAACTTGTCTGCGGAAACAGATTGTTGAGTTCGTTTATAGCAAGGAGCAATGTCGATTTACTTATCTGGTTCAGGTGAGCGCCGTCGCGCCAGTGGCGAATAGGGCTAACCGTAAAAACTATGCGCAATTTTGGATTCGTTTTCATCAAGGAGTTTATGCATTCAGTCCACGAATCGACAATTTCATCAACCTTCAACAAATGGCGAGTAAAGTCTTTTTCTGGTTGCTTGTGGCAGTTGCAGACTACTTTACCCGACTCAGCCAACTCATAAACATACGCTGTTCCAAATGTGACAAACATAACATCTGCATTACGAATTTCATCTGCCAAAGTCTTGACAGCTACATTTATACCATCAACACAACTCGCCCTTTCGGGTTTTGAAAAACGGCTGTGAAAATCGAAGCAATTCCATGTTCCACCCGAAAAAAATACATCATTATCACCATATTTTTTGCCCGAAAGTGCATTTTTTATGCTTTTGCATATCGAAAGGGGATTGTAAAGTATTCCTGTCGGATTTACCGATGTATGAAATTTAGTGCTTGTGAGCTTATTGCCTATGTTTTCGGCAAAGCAAGAACCTACGAAAATGCATCTGCTTGCGTAAGAAATGCCGAAATCGAAGGCGGGGATGTCTATTTTTGTGTGGAATTCCATATTAGATTGTTGCTAGGAAAAAATTTTGCCCTTTTAGGTAAATAATGTACAATTTACCGTCGATGAACTTGCAGCACTTGCATTTGCATTCAGCCGAAATAGGGATGCCTTTTTCATCTTTCAGCTTGCCGTCGAGGTCGTATTCGACGAGCTTGCTAAAAATACCATCACTACCTTCGACGGTGGTAATTGACTTGTCTTCAACCTTTAATGCATATATTGTCCGCGACGATTCAGTGATTTTTGTTGCTGTACCATCATTTGCGATTTCAAAAACAGAACCTGCCTGCGATGCGTAAACCTTTCCTCCGAAAGCGCAGAACTGCGGTTGCGAAACGTATGTGTATATCGGGTTCATAACATTACTTTCAGCAGCCATGTTTTCCGACTCGCGACGCGGAAGGTCTATTGTTTTCTGCAATACAAACTCATTGGATTTCTGCTTTACGAAAAGCATTAAGCTCGGAATATTATCGGGCTTTTGTGCGCTTTCGTGCTGCGATGCACAGTTGGTGATTATTATGCTGTCGGAAAGGTAATAATTGAAATTGCCTTGCGGAATGTTCACAGCAATGGAACCTTTGTCATCGAACAAAATTTTGAAATCCTTGCCGTTGTGAAATACACTTGCTGGCAGTATCGAATAGCCTGTGGAATCAATCACTGGCAGCGCGTATGCGTATATGGCGTTACTGCATTTGTCGCCATAACCAAGTAAAGCAAGCGGTTGTATTGGAGTGCTGTCGGTTAGTGGTTGACCACTTATTTGCGACAGGAACTGGGCAAAATTGTGTGAAACTTCGTCAAGGCTTATGCTTTCAATCATGCCTGAACGGTTGTCTATTTCGTATGTGCGGGCGCGGTCAACAATGCATATAGTGCTGTCGTTTGCCTTTACAATTTGAGACGGACTACTTAATGAACATTCGTCGTTTTCCTGGATTTTCAGCTCGTTGAGTTCCAAAGTATCGCTGCACGATGCAAGAACTATTGCCAACGAGAATATGAATATTGATTTAATTTTAGCCATATTGTAATTATTTATAGTTTTAATAATTGTTTCCATTTTAGAAATAACTGATTCCGCAGTACTATTCCGTATTTCAATTGTTTTATATTCTGCTACCATTATATTTTTGTTTCGTTGCAAAACTAACTATTTTTTCGATTTGCAGTTGATATATTGGGCTAAAAAAGGATGCTCAGACACGGCTCATTCATTTTGACACAATTTTTCTTTTCGTTGTCGGCGGAAAAAATGGCAGATAAAGTTTTGAAATGCCAATTAGCATCTTATCCATTCAAGGATTTTTTCAGATAACCGATTATTGCATACAATGGAATATTCTCCATCCAGCCTTGGTCAATATATGGCTTCATTGATAAGCGAAGACCTTTGAGATTTTTATCTGCATTTTCTATCCTTACAAATGTTGAGAGCGACTTGCTTTTTGTATTCTCCTCTGCTTTTGCTTCAATAGGTATTACCCTGTTTGTCTGAGCAATAAAATTGATTTCAAGTTGCGAATTTTCTTTTGAATAATAATATACTGGAATTCTATCAAGCGATTTGATTTGTTGAAGCACAAAATTTTCTGTCAACGCACCTTTGAATTCAACGAAAGCATTGTCTCCTATAAGCATTTTGTTCGGATCCGCTTCTGACATACAAGCCAACAATCCGCAATCAAGCAAATACACCTTAAATACCGATGCATCTGCATAAAATTTCAATGGCATTACAGGTTTTTTAGCGAGTTCTACCTTGTGGATAAGACCAGCATCTTGGAGCCATTGCAAAGCCATTTCGAACTGAGATGCTCGAGCTCCAGTTCTAATGGCTCCATATATAAACTTCTTGTTTTCTTTTGCCAGTTGTGCAGGTATGCTTTCCCATACTTGATGTATTCTTGTCGCCAGTGCTTTTGTGTGCTTTGAAATATCACGATAGTATGCATCAATAATGTCCTGCTGTATTTTGCGAACTTTATGAACATCTCCGCTACTGATATATTCTTTTACCGCTTCGGGCATTCCTCCTGTAAAGTAATATTCTCGCAGGTACTCTGTCAAATCCTTGTCGGCCAGTTTCATTGTATCCCATTCCAAATTTTCCAGCATTTCGACAAGTCCTTTCCTTCCACGTGCCAGAAGAAATTCCATAAAATCCATCGGATACATACGCAATGTTTCAACTTTTCCGACAGGATACGATTCTCCCTCCCTAAGCGAAATCCCAAGAAGCGAACCAGCAACAATCACATGCAATTGAGATTCCTCCTCACAGAAATATTTTAAACTTGCTACACCATTGGCAACTTCTTGAATTTCATCAAAAAATAGCAATGTTTTGCCATCAACGATTTTTTTGTCATACAGACGCTCTATTTCCCTACGGATACGCTTCGTATCCATATCGCGAAACAACTCGATCGCTTCTGTACTTTGATGACAGTTGATATATATGAAAGTGTCGAACTCTTCATTGCCAAATTCCTTTACTATATATGTCTTTCCAACCTGACGAGCTCCAAGTAGAATCAATGGCTTACGATTAGTTCTTGATTTCCATTCTTTTAAGTCTATTTTTATCCGTCTGTACATAACATAATTTTTTGCAAAATTACACTTTTATGAGTGAATGACAAATAAAAATTACACTTTTATGAGGGAATGTTTAAGTAAAGTTACACTTTTATGAGGGAATATGTGCGAAGAAATTACACTTTCATGAGGGAATAAGAAAAAGGTATACAACAAAAAAAACACACCAGAAACCTATTCCGATGTGCTTTTTTGTTATTCAATATTAATCCTTATTTCTTCAAATGCTTGTCGAGCCAAGCCTTGAACTCGCGTTGCCACAAAATGCTGTTCTGCGGTTTCAGGACGAAGTGTGTTTCTTCGGGGAAGACTACCAACTTGCTTTCTATGCCACGCATTTGTGCCATGTTGAATGCCTGCAAACTTTCAGTATATGGAATGCGGAAATCCTTGCCACCTGTGAATATTAATATAGGTGCATTCCAGTTCTGTACGAAGTGGTGAGGCGAGGTTTCGTATGACTTCTGTGCGATTGCATTGTCCTTTTCCCAGTATGGTCCGCCAAGGTCGTGGTTTACGAAGAACATTTCTTCGGTTGCTGCGTATTGCGATTCAAGGTTGAACATTCCGCAGTGTGCGATGAATGCCTTGAACAAGCTGTCCTGATTGTGACCTGCCAGCCAGTAAACCGAGAATCCGCCGTAGCTTGCACCAACAGCACCAATGTGGTCTTCATCTATGTAAGATTCTGTCTTTATTGCGTTTACTGCCGAAACATAGTCCTTCATGTTCTGTCCGCCGTAGTCGCCCGAAATCTGTGCGTTCCATTCGGTGCCGAAGCCAGGAAGACCTCTGCGGTTAGGTGCGATTACGATGTAGCCGTTGGCTGCCATAATCTGGAAGTTCCAGCGGTACGACCAGAACTGTGATACAGGGCTTTGTGGTCCGCCTTCGCAGTAAAGTATTGCAGGATAAACCTTTGTGGAGTCGAACTTTGGCGGATAAATAACCCAAGTAAGCATCTGCTTGTTGTCGGTGGTAGTAACCCAGCGTTCTTCTACGCGACCCATTTCAATCTTGTCGTAGATGTTCTTGTTTACATTGGTTAGCTGACGTTCCTGTCCGTTCTTGTCAACTACGAAAAGTTCTGTTGCCATCGACATTGAGGTCTTTGATGCAAGCAAGTCGTTTCCGCAAGCTGCAAGTCCTGTGTAGTCGTGCTGTCCCTTTGTGAGTTGGGTTATTTCGTTGTTTGTCAAGTCAACCGAGAAAATCTGGAAGGTTGCGTTAAGAACGGTTGTGAAGTACAATTTGTCTGCGTTTTCGTTGTCCCAAACAACATTCGAGCAGCCATAGTCCCATTTTTCGGTAACGTATGTCTTTTCGCCCGATTCGAGATCCATAACAAAGAGGCGCTCCTTGTCCGATTCGTAACCTGGAGTTTCCATGCTAATCCAAGCTAATTTCTTTGAGTCTGCCGAGAAAACAGGATATTTGTCGTAACCCATCATGCCTTCGGTGAGGTTCTTAACTGTGCCGTCTTCCAAGTTATATAGGTAAATGTCGGAATTAGTGCTGACTGCATATTCCTTGCCGCTGAGTTTCTTGCAAGTGTATGCAATACTCTTTCCATCGTTGCTCCAAGCGATTTCGGCATCGTCGAAGTATGGGCTGAGCGGAGAATCAAACTTTTCGCCTTCCATAATGTCGGCAGCAGTTGTGATGTTGTCGTTGAAATCAGCTACGAAGATGTGCGAATATTTATAGTCGTGCCAGTCGTTCCAGTGACGGTACATAAGGTCGGTTGCAATGATGCAGTTGGTGTTTGGCAAATCGGGGTAGATTTCGGCTGGAGTTTCGTCCATCTTCACATCGGCGATGAGCATAATCTTGTCGCCAGTGGGAGAAATCTTGAACGAATTTACATCGAATGCAAGGTTCGAAATCTTCTTGTTGTCCTTGCCATTAGCGGTCATTGTCCAAACCTGTACGGCATCGCCTTCGGTTGAGAGGTAAGCGATTTTTCCGTCCTTAGTCCAGCGTGGGTTAAAGCACGAAATGCTTTCATCGTTGGTAAGTCGTGTTGCTTCTCCACCTTCTACTGGAATAGAGTAAATCTGTGTGTTCGAACCGTTTGTCTCTACGCTGTAGTAAGTTACGGTGTAAAGAACGGTCTTTCCATCGGGGCTAACCTGCATATCGCCCAAGCGTCCGAATTTCCAAAGGACTTCGGGTGTCAGGATTCCATTCTGGATTTCTTCTTCGGTCAAGTCACGCTGATAAGCCACTGAGCCTTCAGCGTTTCCGCCTTTCTTGCCATCTTTGTTGCACGATGCGAAAATCAATGCAAGGCAAACAAGTACTAATGATATTTTCTTCATATTCGTAATATTTATTATTTTATTCATCATCTATTTCAATATTATTAATATCTGGCAGAACATCTTGTATATCTTCGATTATTTTCTTTATTTCATATTCAGCTACTCCCATAGGCTGAGAAAATCCACGCAAAGAGAACCTTACTTTTTCGTTGCTTTTATTAGAACATAATAGTAGTCCAATTGTTGGGTTGTCCTGCGATGTCTTAATGTATTCATCAACAGCAGATATGTAAAAATTTAGTTTGCTTACAAACTCTGGAATAAATTCAACGGCTTTTAGCTCAATTACTACATAACGATGCATTTGCAAGTGATACATTAATAGGTCGATATAATAATCATCGCCATCTACCATAAGGTGATACTGTCTTCCAACAAAAGCAAACCCACGTCCCATTTCCATCAAAAAATCGGTAACGTGTTCGGTTAGTTTCTTCTCTATTTCAAATTCATTTTTGAGAGAAAGGGTGCCAATGAATCCAAAACAATACGGATCTTTAAATGCGTATCGTGCAAAATCGGAGTGTGCAGGAGGGATTGTGCTTGTGAAATTTGTGACTGCATTCCCTTTTGTATGGATGTAATCAGTTGTAATATTGGCAAGCATTACATCACGACTCCAACCTTGCCTTGCGGTTTCTGTAATGTAAAAAGCACGCTCGACAAGCGATTTTATTTTAGGAATAAGGGTAATATGATGATACCAAGTTATTTGTGCAAGTTGTACTTGCACAAACTGTTCTCCATTTTTTTCTATTATAGTAAGAGGAATTTGTCCGGTGCATGTCTCTGGATTTTCTGCAAGTGCGACTTGCAGAATTTCGTATTGATTAAAATCTGCAAGTGGGACTTGCAGAAATGGAAAGTCGGGATAATCTGTAGCAAAGCGCTTCATATTCCATAAGTTACGAGCAGAAAAGCCTCTGTCATCTGGAAAAGAAACGGACAGGTCCTTTGCTAATTGCTCAACAACTTGCGCACCCCAACCGAGAGTTTCTTGCTTTTGCAAAATGTCTTTGCCAATTTGCCAATAGAGAGCCAATAATTCTTTGTTCACATTTAAGACAGCTTGCAATTTGGCTTGTTCTATGAGCGATACAATTTGATTGCGCCATTGTTGATAATCTTGTGGCGAGATATATTGAGGACTACTTTCCGTTGCTATTTGTGGAACAGGTTCTGAATTTGCATATTTTACATTTTTAGTCATTCCTTACAGAGAATTTTGACCACAAAGTTAGTTCTTTTTTTGCAGAGTGTTACGGTAAAGTTTATTCTATGGAACATAAAATCAGTCGAGACAATATATCATTGAGCAAAAGAGTCATTTCAATTGGAGGAATGGTGTGATTATGTGCTATTGATGTACTAACAAAAAATAAGCAGCCGAATGTTGCAGACTGCTGTGAATATTTCCGCATTACAAATGCTGATATTCAAGCGTTTCGGAGTGCAAATCCGAAACGACGAGATTTCTTATGTAATCATCAAAATCACTACATTTAACGTAGCGGTTTGTATATCCTAATGATTCCAAGTTTTCTCTTAACGCTTTGTTCAATTTCGTCAATTTTCGTATGTCTATTGAATTATAAGCCAGTATGTTCATATTTGCAAGGAATCTTTGTGCGGGGTCTTCTATTGTATTGGTGTCCGTAACAAGTACGTATATGCATGGTATTGATTCAAAAACATTAGTGTTTCCGCTGATTTTATTGCAAATAAGTATGCTGTCACTAATCTTTTTCTTCAAATTGTAACCAGCAACTTTACTTTTTATTATTTCATCATCTTCTGCTTCCGCATTGGAACTTTTCAATTGATGTGTCAAGAAATTCTTGTTGCTTTTGATTTCAACAAACAAAAAATTATCACCTTTATGAGTAATACAGTCAACAGATGCCAATTGTGGCTGGTTATTTAAACGACAAAAAATAGACTTTACTTTATCAAAATCAACGACTTTAGTCTGTGATGGATTAGAACATGGATTGTTTATGCAAGGTGTATTGGGTTTAGGCTTGTGCAAAACGCAAATTTGTGTCTCGTCCAAGTTTGAGTATGACTTTATTTGTGAATATAGGTTTGTTGCGTTCATAAGTTATTCCTTATAGTCAACAATATCCATGATGTGATTGAGCGGTTCTGCCAATTTTGCAAAAACAGATGTAAGGTCATCTGTAACATCAGTCATCGTCTCAAGGTGTTTTTCGTCCTCTTCAGGCGTATAAAAATTGGTATATTTACTCATTTTCTCAATTGCAGAATAATAGCGGATTGCCTGAAGGAAATATGGGCTATGAGTGGTTACCAATATTGGAATCCCGCTATTTGCCAGATTAACTAATTTTTCTGCAAAGCGTACTTGCCATTCGGGATGCAAATGATTTTCTGGTTCGTCCCAAATGAGCAATCGTTCCGGACCAATTATCTTCGTGTTTTCTAATAACTGGACAATACTTAGACTCTTGATTCCAGAAGCAACATTGACTGTCGTAAAACTATTGTTTCCCTCTTTAAAAACAAGTTGATGACTTGTTGTGTCATAAACCATCTTTCCGCCAGTAATATCATTCATATTTATTTTAGAAGAAATAAGCCTGTCTGGTTGTTGCGATGCCCAAACAACTTTTTCAACCATATCCTTGATATGCGATGGCACAATCGGCATACTGGCAAATGATGTGCGGCCTTCTGTCTCTCTCCAAGTCTTTGCCGCCATAATTGCATCCGCCAAATGAACATATAACGGAGATTCTATGTATGTCGCATCGGAAATGAAAGGATTCTTCTCGTCATAAAAAACTTTTACAATTTGATTGTTCATCGCTTCAAAACAAATGCGAGGATTACCCTCCGATTGAAGTTCAACAGAAGTTGTTTCGTGTCCTACAGAACACAATGTGTTCATAAACTCCGATTCAATAAGGTATTGAAGTTCGGTTTTTAAACTGGCGGCGGGATTATCTTTGTTATCCCAACAGATACGGATGTTCTCCAGATCTTCTTCCAACAGTTTTCTCTGACGAGGCACCAGATTGTGTTTCCATAATATATTCTTTACATTTGAAATGAATTTATCTTTGTCTTCCGTTTCTATGAATAGTTTTTCAAAATCATTACTGAATCGTGGAAATCCGTATGAATCGTAGTCTATCTTGTGGTTTAGACCTTGGAGCCTACTGTAAAAAGATTCAATATGCTTTCTTAGTAATCTTTTATTGTCTTCTTCTCCTGCATTCTTGGTGTTTGCAATGGCTTTCACAACAGAAAATAGTGTCCGTCCAATTGTGCTTTTGCCCGAACTATTAGGACCAGCAATCACCGTCAAGCCATTTAATTTGATGTTTGCTTGCTTGATTTTATTAACAAATGAAAGTTTTAACTCCATATTTCTGTTGCTGTTTGTGTTAATGGGTGCAAAATTAGGATAATAATTTCAAACTTCTATGAGGGCATTAAAAATTATTTGATTTTTTAAGTCGCCATCTCTGGCTTTTGTAATAACCCGAATCAGTCGAGACAATATGTCATTGAGCAAAAGAGTCATTTCAATTAGTGGAATGGTGTGATTATGTGCTATTGTTGTATTAACAAAAAATAAGCAGCCGAATGTTGCAGACTGCTGTGAATATTTCCGCATTACAAATGCTGATATTCAAGCGTTTCGGAGTGCAAATCCGAAACGACGAGTTCAACTGTTTTATTTTCTGTAATTTGAAAGCAATAAGGATGATAAAAATCTATGCTGATATTTAAGATTTTCGTAAACCATAAACCATTGATTTAAAGCAGTTGGGTCAAGTCATAGTACATTGGAACCGTTTCCTTCCCTAAATTATCGGGGTCACTTGGTTTCAGCAACTTAAATCCGTTTTTCTGATAAAAAGGAATTGCATCCTTCAATGCATCCACCGTTATAAAAGCACAACCCGTCCTGTTGTTGGTAACAAATGTATCCTTGACAAAATTAATTATAAGACGGCCTAGATGCTCATTTTGATGTGCTAAATTTACACCTAATCGTCCAATTTTGACTGCAGGATAATCGCTACGATGCTTGCTGTGCGGAAATTCCTGCTTTATTTTTCGCCAAGTAGCCTTGTCGCTTTCATTTATGGAAATCCTATCATTTGAAACGGAGAAAAATGCCAATAACTCAGTTTCATCTTCGAGAATATATGTAACTGCTAATAAATGGGCTGCGTATGCTTTGGCATCGTTTTGCAAAAAGTCATTCAAATCGGCATTTCCACAATCAAAAGGTCTCAATACATAATCTTGTGTAAGCCGAACTATCCTACGATTATTTTGCATAGATTTGTCATTTAGAAAGTAAAAGTAAGCATGGCGCGGATAACATCAGCATCATTTTTTACCTGTTGCTTTTCCTCGTCTGACACCTTTTGGGCTTTTTCCATTTCTGCAATGAAAGCAAATGCATCACTTCCTTCCAATACAGGCGTTGGTTCTATCGGTCTTGCCATATCTTATACCCTTTCTAATAATTTGACAATGCAAAATTACATTTTTTTGAAAAAACAGCAATGGATTTCTATTCTTTGTAAAAACCAAATAAGCAGCCGAATGTTGCAGACTGCTGTAAATATTTCCGCATTACAAATGCTGATATTCAAGCGTTTCGGAGTGCAAATCCGAAACGACGAGATTCTTCATCAGTCAGCATAAGACCACCCCTTCCTTGTTTACATTATTATAAAATGGTGTTCCCTTTCGTTTTGCCCACTCCTTATAAGAATATATCTTCGGACTGAAATATGTGCCATATTCCCATCCCAATTCAACAAATGGATATGCAAATGCGCCAAATACATCTCCGTTAACATCCTTTTCGTCAAGTAATATCAGCAAATCCCAGTCCGACTCTTCGCGAGCATCGCCACGCGCACGCGAACCGAAAAGGATAAGTTTTGAACCATTAGGCAGCACCTTTGTACCCAATGCTTGTATGGAATTCAATATGACATCGTTTTCTGCTGACATATCATTGTTTGCATATCGGCAAAATTACATTTTTTTGAAAAAACAGCAATGGATTTCTATTCTTTGTGAAAAGCAACAAAAACAGCAGCCAACTATTTGCTGACAGCTGGAGATTTAAAATCGTAATTCGTACTTAGTGAATCCTATTGTGTACATACTGGGCGAATAGGTTTGTTTCCGTTGATAAGTCATTTTCAATCTTTGATTTTTGAGTAAGTTGCCTTGACAATGGTGTCTCTAATTTCACATGATGTGGATCCGAAGGTTCCGTAATTGAGTTTTACATATCCTGCCGAATCCGCTGGTTCGACTATTTCTTTTCCAGAACAACGGAACCATTCTGGTGTTGACAGGTTTTCGTCATCGATTAAATAACGCCATGTGTGTTTTACTAGCGTAAATACTCTATAGTATCGCCATTGGCTATTAAGCCATGTATGCAGGTAGCCCCATTCGTCAGTACCATTTTGGTCAAGGTCACCTTCGAAGACAAGTTTTGGTTGTTGCCAATTTCCGTACATTCGGACTTTGGGGATTGATTTGTTGGAAGATACTGCATAATATTTGAACATTTCATCATAATCGTTGGCTGTTGTGTCAAATTCCGACACTATATACAGGGTGTCTATACCATTACCTGTAAAATTGCCCCATATAGTATCCCGTTCGTCATGCCCTGCGACAGAGTTCAAGCAATCGGGAATAGGGTTAAGATTCTTATACTTTATAAATTCCTTGTGCGCATTTGTACTATTGGCATAATTATCCGTACTGTCAATATATTCTACAATGTTTTCATTATTCAGACTCAGTTGTTCGTTGCACGATGTCAAGGCAAGGCCCAATACTATGCTAAAAATTAAAATACTAGATTTCATATATTATATAATCAGGTCACTAGTGTCTCTTAAAATTTTGTTAAATTGATTATAATGCATTTGTATCCAATATGTTAAAAAGTTAAAACCTTGGCCGAGACTTGACGGAAATAATTTTGTGCCATAATCAATTTGGCACATTTATGTTTAACGGTCATTACATCTTCACACAAATAACAAAATTTCTTCCGCAAAGGCAATTCAGGAAAATAGTCGAAAAATACCAGGACAGAACACTTGGCTGGAGTTTTTCTCATTGGAACCAATTGTTAGTGCTTATGTTCGGGCAGCTTATGGGATGCGATAGTCTCAGGGAACTAACGGATATAACATCTGCGCATTCCAAGCGTTCGTATCATCTCGGATTTGGAAGTTCTCCTGTAGTACGAAGTACGCTATCCAAGGCTAATATGCTTCGAGAACCATGCATTTTCGAAGAGTTCGCCTTCTATATGATTTCAGTTGCTCAGAAGATGTGCATTACAAAGGAATTCGAACTGCACGGAAAATTCTATGCCGTTGACTCCACTACCATCGACCTGTGCATGTCTATGTTTATGTGGGCTTGTTTTCGCAGCACTAAATCTGGCATCAGAGTTCATACTCAAATAGATATTGTTACTGAAATCCCGGTATTCTACAGAATTACAAATGCCAATGTACACGACTCGAAGTTCATGGACTGCATCACTTATGAATCTCTTGCCTGCTATGTGTTCGATCGTGGCTACTTCGACCTTTCAAGGCTCTACATTATACATCTGGCAGGAGCGTTCTTCATTATCAGGGAGAAAGGCAGACCTGAATATGACATACTTGACGGAGATGAACTTCTTGACGGAACAGACGGTGTCCTATATGACCAGACTGTAAGGTTTAATACAGAAAGGAATAGCACAAACTATCCCGCAAGACTTAGAAGAATCGTTTACTATGCAGAGGAACTCAACAGATCTTTTGTGTACTACACCAACAATTTCTATCTTGATGCAAAAAACATCGCATTGCTTTATCGGTACAGATGGCAGGTGGAGTTATTCTTCAAGTGGATTAAGCAGCACCTTCGCGTAAAGAAATTCTGGGGAGAATCGGAGAATGCCGTAAGAATACAGATACATGTCGCAATAATTACCTACTGCCTTATGGCTATAATAAAGCACGAACTCAAACTTGATAGACCTGTTTTTGAGGTAATGCGTATTCTGGGATGTTCATTGCTTGTACAAGATTCATTGATGGAATTGTTTAGCCAAAATACAGAAGAAACCAATAACGACGGGCAACTAAAATTGGATTTTCCTTATTAACATTTCTTTAAGAGACACTAGTG